>NZ_DYZD01000349.1 GCF_020741345.1 Nocardiopsis listeri | reverse complement strand
AACCCGCACGGCCCCGATCTCGGTGATCCGGGACTTGGAGGCGCTGGTTCCGGTGGTCTCCAGGTCGACCACGACGAAGGTGACCCCGGCCAGTGGGGTGCCGAGGTCGTCGATGCTGGTCTGGTCGCCGAAGGGCGTCGCGGGCTGTCCAACCACGCGGTCAGGTTAGTCGGGGGTGAGGACCGAACCCGTCCGGGATGACGGTCGACCCGCCCGACATGGAAAGATGTGTGCGTGGGCGGTTCCGACGTCGAACGACCGACGGGTCGGGCGAGGACCGCCACGAACGAGCAACGACACCGAGGAGGAACCGTGGGGATCGCGATGCCGGGTGACGATGAGCGTTGGCGATGCACCGGGTGCGGCAATCTCACGCGGTTCGACGTCACGCGCACCGTGCGTTCGCAGGACTACGTGCACCAGGAGCTGTCCGGCGCCGGTGCCGTGGAGGAGCGCACCGTGTTGGCGGAGACGATCGAACGGGTGAAGTGCCGTTGGTGCGGCGCCACCGACAGTGTGGAGATCGTCCCCCGTCCTGACGCCGAGCGGTCGGTCCCCGACACTTCGGCGGAGAGCCCGACGGGTCGGTCATGAGCGCCGGCCCGGTGACGGGCGGCTCCGGCGAGGAGGACCATCCCGGGCCGGAGGACGGCGAGGAGCACCTCGTGCGCCCACTGCCCGAGCCGGTGCGCGCGCGGGTCGTGGAGTACGGGTCCGATGTGTTGGGCGGCATGCGTCCGTCGGACCTGCCGCCCGTGCTGCGCAGGGTGGCCAGGTTCGAGCCCCGTCGACGCGCACGGCTGGCCGGACCGCAGATCGCCGCGCAGTTGGAGACCGATCCGGGCTTTCGTGGTCTGGTCGCCGCCCGTGTGGAACAGGTGTGGCCCGAACTCGCCGAGGGCATGCGCTCGGGGGTCGTCCCGCCCGCCGCCGACCCCGTGACGGTGGCGGCCTGCGCCTACCTGCTGCGTCCCCGCGGGTGGGCCGAGGTCATCGAGAACGTCCACCTCGAACTGGACCGTCGGTACAGCGCCAAAGAGGTGGACGAGGCGGCCGAGGCCCTGGAGAGCGTACGCCGGGAGCTGGAGGAGGCCCGCCGCGGCCACCAGACGGACCTGGAGCGACAGCGCACCACCATCGTCGAGCAGCGCACCGAGATCGCCGAGCTGCGCCGCAAGGTGCATCACGAACGCCAACGCGCCAAGAACGCCACCGCCGAGGCCGAACAGGCCTTGGTCGAGTTCCGTGAGCGTCGGGGCGAGACCGAGGGCCGGATCAACGGCCTGGAGGTGGAGAACCGCCGGTTGCGTTCCCGGCTGGCCGACGCCGAGGCCCAGGTCGAGAACTCCCGCCGCGCGGTGCGCGCCGGACGCAACGCCGACGAGGCGCGGCTGCGTGTGCTGTTGGACGTACTGGTGGACGCCTCGCACGGGCTGCGTCGCGAGCTCGCGCTTCCCACCGGTCTGGACAGCCCCGCCGACCTGGTCGCCGAGGCCCATGAGGAACAACGCCGGGTGTCCCTGGGCGGGCTGCCCGACGACGATCCGGGGTTGTTGGACCGTCTGTTGACCGTGCCTCGGGTTCATCTACTGGTGGACGGCTACAACGTCACCAAGACCGGGTACGGGAACCTGCCGCTGGCCGACCAGCGCAATCGCCTGCTCACCTCGTTGGAGGGGTTGGCGAGTCGGACCAAAGCGGAGATCACCTGCGTGTTCGACGGCGCGGACGTGGACACTCCCCCGCTGACGCCCAGCCGCCGGGTCCGATTGTTGTTCAGCGCGCCCGGGGAGACCGCGGACGAGGTCATAGTCCGGCTGGTACGGGCCGAACCGCCGGGCCGGCCGATCGCCGTTGTGACATCCGACAAGGAGATCGTTCAGGCGGTGCGCGAAGTCGGCGCCCGGGCCGTCCCCTCCCTGATCTTCCTGCGAAGACTCGACTGAGAACCCTCCCGATGTGACCACGGTCACCACCGAGCGTGGTGGTGACCGATGCTCGTTGTGGTTGAGAGGGGAAGGCGCGTCCGCTAGGTTCTTCCCGAACGTGAGTGCTTCGTCGGGTAGAAGGCCACTCTTGTGCCACCCCACCCCCGGCGAGGGCCCGCACACTCATGTCGGCCTACTCCAAGACGTGGGTCACCCCCCGACCTTTTCCGTCTCCCAGTCACCCCTGCGGACTTCTCAGACACTCAAGGAGCGTGGACCGCCATGAAGAACCCCGGTGGTCGGCGTACTGCTCGCCGAATCGCTACGACCGGCCTCGGTGTGGTCGCCGCCGGCACCTTCATCGCCCCCGGCATCGCCCATGCGGAACCGACCCAGGACGAGGTCGAGGACCGCATCGAGGAACTGAACCAGGAGGCCTCGGAGGCCGTCGAGGCCTACAACCAGGCCGAAGAGGACTACGAGACGGCCAAGGCCGCCTACGACGAACTCGACGAACAGGTCGGGGACGAGCAGGAGCGCTACGACGAACTGCGCGAGCAGGTCCAGCAGTTCGCCAACGCCACCTACCAGGGCGGCGAGCTCGACTCCACCACGAACATCCTCACCTCCGACGGCCCCGAGGCGCTGCTGGCGCAGAACGCCGACCTGAACTACCTGTCGGACGCCCAGCAATCCCAGCTCGACGACTTCGGCGACTCCTCCGAGCGCCTCTTCGCCCTCAAGGACGAGGCGGAGAAGGCCCTGGACGAGGCCGAGGACACCCTGGATGGGGCCGAAGAGGCCAAGGACGAGGTCGAGTCCGCCATCGAGGAGCAGCAGGAGCTCCTGGCCCAGTTCCCCGACGCGGACAGCTCCACCGAGGGCGCGGACGACAGCGGCGGTCAGTCCCACGGGGGCAGCGGCAACGCCTCCGGCGCGCTGGACTTCGCCTACTCGAAGGTGGGCCTGCCCTACGTCTACGGCGGCACCGGTCCCAACGGCTACGACTGCTCCGGCCTGGTCCAGGCGTCCTGGCGGGCCGCGGGCGTCGACCTGCCGCGCACCACCTACGCCCAGGCCGAGCTCGGCACCCGCATCACCGACATGAACTCGCTCCAGCCGGGCGACATCATGTTCTTCTCCGGCCAGGGCCACAACGGCCTCTACGCCGGTAACGGCCAGATGGTGCACGCCCCGCGCACGGGCCGCAACATCGAGGTCGTGGGGCTGGCCGCCTATTGGGCCGGCCAGTTCGAGTTCGCCGTGCGTCTGTAGCGCACCGCGCCGCCACTCGTCGAGGCCGTCGCACCCTTCCGGGGCGGCGGCCTTTTTTCGTTTCGCGGTGGCACCGGGTAACGGCAAGTCAGGGGTTTCGGACAGACCACCTGATGCTCCGGAACGTCACGAAACAGTTGAGAGCCACCCAAGGAATGCACTAATGTTCATCGCCGAGCGTGGTCGCTCCTCTTCGCCGAACCCCGTCGGTGACGACCACGTCCGGGTCGGGTCACTCCCCGCAGCCTTTCGGTCGACCTCTTCGACTCCGTCCCGCCCGGTGCACTGCCTTGTCCCCGCTCCATTCGGGACGAGGGGAGAAAGGTGTTGCCAGTGTCTGCATTCCGTGGCGTCTCCGGTCGCCGATCGGCCGTCATCGCCTCGATCTGCGTCGGGGTCCTCCTCGCCCCCACCGCCGTGGCGCACGCCGAGCCGACCGCCGACGAGGTGCGAGAGGAGATCGAGAGCCTCGAAGAGGAGTTCATCGAGCTCAACGCGGCCTACAACGACGCCAAGGAGGCGCACGAGGCCGCGGAGGAAAAGCTCGAGGAACTGCTCGACGACATCGAGACCGCCGAAGAGACCATCGACGAGCTGAGCGGCGGGGTACGCAGCCTGGCCAACATCGCCTACACCGGTGTCGACCCGACCTCGCCCACCCAGTTGATCGGTGCCACCGGCCCCGAGGAGGCCCTGGAGCACCAGGCCGACCTCACATACCTTTCCGAGCAGCAACAGGCCGGCCTGGACCAGTACGTCGACGAGCTGGAGCACCTGGAGTCCCTGCGCGAGGAGGCGGAGTCCACGGAGGAGAGCGCCGCCGAGGCGCTGGAGGACGCGGAGGAGGCCACCGAGGAGGCCGAGGCGTCCATCGCCGAGCAGGAGGAACTGCTCGAAGAGCTCACCGCCGAGGAACAGGCCGCTGCCACCGAGAACGTCGGTAACGACAGTGGAAGCAGCGATGGCGGCGACAGCGGGGGCGGTGCGAACTACACCGGCCCGGCCACCGGCAACGCCCAGGTCGCCCTGGACTTCGCCTACGCCCAGATCGGCAAGCCCTACGTCTGGGGCGGCACCGGACCGGGCGGCTATGACTGCTCCGGTCTGACCCAGGCCGCCTGGGCCCAGGCGGGCGTCAACCTGCCGCGCACCACCTACGACCAGGTCAACGCGGGGCAGCGGGTGTCCTGGGAGAACATGCAGCCCGGTGACCTGATGTTCTTCTACGGCGCCAGCCCCACCCACGTGGGCCTGTACGCGGGGGACAACGTGATGGTGCACGCCTCCACGTCCTCGCGCCCCATCGGCACGGTCACGCTCAACGACTACTACCGCTCCAACTTCACCACCGCCGTGCGGCCGTGACCGGTCGCCCCTCCTCTCCGTTCGGGCCCGTGGTGCTTTCACCACGGGCCCGAGGCGCCCTCCGGAGCCCCTGCGCGAACTCCCCCTAGACTCACCAGGGTGTCGCGAACCCTGATCATCACCAACGACTTCCCACCCCGCGCGGGCGGCATCGAGTCCTTCGTGCACGAACTCGCCCTGCGCCGCCGGCCCGGGTCGGTCGTGGTCTACTGTTCCTCCCCCGGCGCCGCCGACCAGGCGGCCGACCCCCACTTCGACCTTCGTCAGCCCTTCCCGATCGTGCGGGACGCGGCCAAGGTGCTGCTGCCCACTCCGCGAGTGGTGCGGCGGGCTCGGGTGATCGCCGAACTCGAAGGATGCGACTCCGTGCTCTACGGCGCCGCGGCCCCGCTGGGACTGGCCGCGACCCACCTGCGTCCCCTGCGGCAGGTCGCGCTCACCCACGGGCACGAGACCGGTTGGACCGTCCTGCCCGGCCCCGCCTCGGCACTGCGCCGGATCGGCGACACCGTGGACACCGTCACCTACCTGGGCGAGTACACGCGACGTCGCCTGTCACGCTCGCTGTCCCCCGCCGCCGGCGCGCGCATGCGTCGATTGGCCCCCGGGGTGGACACCGACCGCTTCCGGCCGGGCGCCGGAGGCCGAGAGGTACGTGAACGTCTGGGATTGGGCGACCGCCCGGTGGTGGTGTGCGTGTCGCGCATGGTGCCGCGCAAGGGGCAGGACACCCTGATCCGGGCCTGGCCACGGGTTCTGGCGGACGTTCCCGACGCGATCCTGCTGTTGGTGGGCGACGGCCCCTACGGCTCCCGTCTGCGTTCGGCCGCCGCGGGGCTGGACTCGGTACGCTTCACCGGCCCGGTCCGGGCCGAGGAGCTGCCCGCCCACTACGACGCGGGCGACGTGTTCGCCATGCCGTGTCGGACCCGCCGGGGCGGGCTGGACGTGGAGGGGCTGGGAATGGTCTACCTGGAGGCCTCGGCCACCGGATTGCCGGTGGTGGCGGGGTCCTCGGGCGGCGCCCCGGACGCGGTCCTGGAGGGCGAGACCGGGCACGTGGTGGACGGATCCTTGCCCGGGCCCGCGGCCCGCGCGATCATTCGGCTCTTGAAGGACCGCGACCGCGCCGCCCTGATGGGCGCACGCGGTCGCGAATGGGTTTCCCGAGAGTGGACCTGGGATCGGACCCTGAGTCGCCTTGACGGCCTCCTGAGAGGCCCTGAAGGGGACTGAGGCGTTCCCGAGGCGCTCCGGATCCCGCGGGGCCCCGGTGACTCCCGGGCCCTGTGCGTCCTAGAGGTCCTCTCCGTGAACACCGCCGGGAGTGCCCGAACCGTCGGTGCTCTGAGGCTCACCGGTGGCGCTCTGCTCCAGCCACTCCTCCCAGGAGCGCTGGTAGAAGCCCCAGCCGTTGTCCCACTCCAGTTCGCGGTCGGTACCGGTGGTCTCCAGGACGTCGCCCATCAGCGACTCGTCGTGGAACCAGCGGGCGTCATCGACGGACATGTTGGTGCACCCGTTGGAGGTGTTGGCGCTGCCCAGGTTGCCGGAGTTCCAGGGGGCGGCGTGGGAGAACTCCCCGCTGTTGGAGGTGCGCACCGCCCAGTCGACGTCCAGCCGGTAGTGACCGGGCTCCCCCTCTTCGATGCCGACGGTGGCGGAGTCCATCACCAGGGACTCGTACTTCTCCATGGTGAGGTGGACACCGGAGGTCGTGGTGTTGAAGCGTTCGTCGGCCGCCCCGTTGCTCACCGGGATGGTACGGACGTCCTCACCGTCGACGGACACCTCCATCTCGTGGTCGGGGACGTGCATAGTGGAGATCATCTCCCGACCGACCTCGAACTCGATGCGGTGGTCGCTCACCCCGAAGACGCCGTCGGAGGCCTCCACCCCGGCGAGGTGCAGGTCGACCGCGATCTGCTGGTAGGGCTCCCAGTACTCCTCGGGGCGAAAGACCGCCATCTGGTCGGAGACCCAGTTCCAGGCCCCTTGCGTCTCCTCCTCGGAGATGACCTCCATGGAGTTCTCCACCTGCTCCTTGTTGGTGACGGGCAGGTCGAAGTTGATGATCACGGGCATGCCCACCCCGACCGTCTGGCCCGAGGTGGGGAAGTTGGAGGCCAGTTCGAGGCTCTGCCCCTCCGTGGTGTCCTGCGTGGTGAACTCGGAGACGACCTCGGTCTCCTCGCCCTCGTCGTCGGTGGCGGTCGCGGTGACTGTGATCGCCGACCCGGGGTGCAGGTTCCAGTCGGCGACCCAGGCGTCCTCATCCTCGTTGAGGGTGCCGGTGACGTCGTGGACCGTGGGCTCCCGCGCTCCCTCCGCCTCACCGTCGCCCGCTTCGGCGGCGTCGACCTGGTCGACCTGGTCGATCCGTACGTCGGTGATGGTGCCGCCCTCGGCCTCGACCCGGACCGGGGTGTTCGGAGCGACCTCGGTGGCTCCCGGTTCGGGCGTGATGGTCACCTCGGGGCCGGCGGCCTCCTCGGTTCCCTGCGCGTCCGTCTCCGGTTCCTCATCGGTGCTGCAGGCGGTGAGCAGGACGAGCACGACCGTCGCCAGGGCCGCTCGTGAGTGGGCTCGTCGCTTCACACAGTCCTCCAACGTCCATTCGGTCGGCGCACTGGAGCGTCCGGCCAGGGCCGGAGCCTTTCCGCGCCCTTCGGGCAACGATAAAACAAGAGCCCCGGTGCCCGGCACGCGCCTCACGGACGCGTGTCCGGCCACCGGGGCGGTGACACTCACATCTTACCCTGGGTGACCATCTTCTCTCGAAGAACAATCGCCTCTCGGGCCGATCTCAGTGCTGGAACTCCTTGCGGTAGTACTCGAAGACCCAGCCGATCGTGGTCAGGATGATGGCCAGGAAGCCGAGGAACAGCATCCACCAGCCGATCGCCATGCCGACCGCCGTGAAGGCGACCGCCAGCGCGACGAACATCGGCCACCAGCTGTGAGGGCTGAAGAAGCCGTACTCGCCGGAGTTCTCGGAGATCTCACCGTCGAGGCGCTCCTCGGGCGGCAGCCCGTGGTGGTGCTCACTACGGCGAGCCGACTGCCAGAGCCAGAACCCGAGCATCCAACCGAAGCCGATGCCCACGACCAGGATGGTGGAACCTGCCCACTCGACCTGGCCGGTCTCCAGGTAGGACCAGTAGATGTACAGGGCACCGACCAGACCGAAGAAGGTCGCGATACCCATGAACAGGTAGGCCTGCATCTTCATATGGGCCGCCTCCTACTTCTTCTCGGCACCGGCAGCGACGGCACCGGGGGCCGCGACGTGCGGGTGGTTGAGGTCGAAGGCCGGGCGCTCGGACCGGATCCGCGGCAGCGACGTGAAGTTGTGCCTGGGCGGCGGGCAGGACGTGGCCCACTCCAGCGAGCAGCCGTAACCCCACGGGTCGTCCACCTCCACCAGCGG
>NZ_DYZD01000348.1 GCF_020741345.1 Nocardiopsis listeri | reverse complement strand
CCGCCGGAGACACCCTCGCGAACACGGAACCGGGCTCGACCGTTCCGCCCTCGTCCGGCGCCGAGCGGGTCCCGGTCGACTACACCGACCTGAGCGTTCGAGGTTACGGATACGGTCCGGTGTTCCGTGGGCTGAAGTCGGTGCGCGAATACGCGGACGAACTCTTCGTCGAGGTCGAACTGCCGGATCCGGCCGTCACGGACGAGACGTTCCACGGGCTCCACCCGGCCCTGATGGACGCCGTCCTCCACGCGGTGTTGCCGAGGGGCGGCGGAGAGAGCCACCACGGGCCCGTGGTGCCGTTCGCCTGGAGTGGCGTTCGTCTGACCGCCGCCGGGGGAGAGGAGGCGCCCCGCACGTTGAGGGCGCGGCTCTCCCCGTTGGGCGGGGACCGCTACCGGCTCCTGGCCACCGACACCGGGGGCGAAACGCTCTGGTCCGTCGATGAACTGACCCTGAGGCCCCTGGGCCGGGACGCTCTTCCCGAACCGGAACCGGGCGAACTTCCCGAGCTGTACGAGCTCCGGTGGGAGACGGTGGAACCTCCGGAACCCCGGTCCGAGGAGACCGGTACCGGCTCCCTGCCCGCTTTGGCGGACCTGGACCCCGAGGCCCCGGTGCCCGCGCTGGTCTGCGCCGAGCTGCCCGCCTCCGTGGTCTACGCCGAGGGCGACGCCCTGCCCGACGCGGTGCGACAGGGGCTGGAGTCGGCCCTGGAGTCGATCCGCGAGTGGCTGGCGGACGATCGTACGGTCGACTCCCGTCTGGTCCTGGTCACCTGGCGCGCGGTCGCGGTGGAGCCCGGGGAGCCGCTCCCGGGGCTCGCGGCCGGTCCGGTCTGGGGGCTGCTCCGCGCCGCCCAGCGCGAATATCCCGGACGCCTGGTGTTGTTGGACTCCGACGGTGCCGAGGAGTCCCACGCGGTCCTGTCCGCGGCGCTCGAACTCGACGAACCACAGATCGCCCTGCGTTCGGGCGACGTCCTGGTTCCTCGTCTGAGGAGGCCCTTGGACGAGGTGACGGACATCGTGGTGCCCTCCACACGGATGTGGCGGATGGACACTCGGCGCCCTGGCTCCCTGGATTCGGTGGAAGCGCTGCCCGCGCCGGAAGCCCGTGACACGCTGGCCCCGAGCGAGGTCCGGGTTTCGGTCCGGGCCGCCGGCGTCAACTTCCGGGACGTCGTGGTCGCTCTGGGCCTGGTCGAGGGCGAGACCGGAATCGGTATCGAGGGTGCCGGGGTCGTCCTGGAGACGGGCTCCGAGGTGACGGACCTGGCCCCCGGTGACCGGGTGGCGGGGATGTTCGACGGTGCCTTCGGCCCCTTCGCCGTGGCGGACCGGGCCCGTCTGGCCCGCATGCCCGAGGGCTGGACCTTCGAGCAGGCGGCCTCGGTACCGGTGGCGTTCCTGAGCGCCTACCACGGTCTGGTGGACCTGGCCGCCGTACGACCCGGTGAGAGCGTGCTCGTCCACGCGGCGGCCGGGGGCGTGGGTACCGCCGCGGTCCAGCTCGCCCAACACATGGGTGCCAGGGTGTTCGGCACCGCCAGCCCGCACAAATGGCCCGGGCTGGCCGCCTACGGCCTCCCGATGGAACGGCTGGCCTCGTCCCGCACGCTGGAGTTCGAAGGCCGGTTGAGGGAGGCCAACGACGGCCGGGGCGTCGACGTGGTACTCAACTCGCTGTCCGGTGAGTTCGTGGACGCCTCGCTGCGCCTCCTGCGCTCGCCCGGGGACGGAGCGGGACCGGGCGGCCGCTTCGTGGAGATGGGCAAGACCGATATCCGCGACGCCGACCAGGTGGCCGTCGATCACCCGGGCCGTACCTACGAGGCCTTCAGCCTGCCGGACGTGGACCCCGAACGGATCGGCCAGATGCTCACGCGGGTGATGGAGCTGTTCGGGGAGGGGGCCCTGCGCCCCCTGCCCACCACCGTGTACGAGGTCGGAGAGGTCCAAGAGGCCTTCCGCGCGCTCCAGCGTGGTGAGACCGTCGGCAAGGTGGTCCTCAGGATCCCCGCTCCCTTCCCCCAGGAGGGCACGACCCTGATCACCGGTGGTACCGGCGGGCTCGGCCACCGTCTGGCGCACCATCTGGTGACCGCTTACGGTGTTCGGAACCTGTTGTTGCTCGGCCGTCGTGGTACGGACACCCCCGGGCAGCCGGAGCGGACCGCCCAACTGGAGGCGTTCGGCGCCGAGGTGGAGGTCGTCGCCTGTGACGCGGCCGACCGTGAGGAACTGCGACGTGTCCTGGACGCGGTACCAAAGGACCGTCCGCTGCGCGCGGTCGTCCACGCCGCGGGCACCCTCGACGACGCCACCGTCGCCTCCCTGACCCCGGAACGATTGCACACCGTGCTCCGCCCCAAGGTCGACGCCGCGTGGAACCTGCACGAGCTCACCGACGACCTGTCGTCCTTCGTCCTGTTCTCCTCGGCGGTGGGCGTCCTGGGCAACCCGGGGCAGGCGAACTACGCGGCGGCCAACTCCTTCTGTGACGCGCTGGCACACCTCAGGCGCGGGGACGGCCTTCCCGCCGTCTCGCTGTCGTGGGGGCTGTGGGCCGGCGGTAGCGGTATGACCGGTCACCTGGAGGAGGCCGACCTGGCCGTGCTCGGCCGGAGCGGGCTGTTGCCGATGCGGCCCGACGCGGCGCTCGACCTGTTCGACACGGCGCTCTCGCGGGATCCGGCCCACGCTGTACCCGCGTGGATCACCCCGGCCGCCGACGTCAGCGTGCTCCGAGGGCTCCTGCCCGAACCCGGTGCGGAGAGTGCCGTGCCCTCCACCTCCACCTCCTCCGGTTCCACCCGCGGGGCGGGGGAGACGAGCGATCCGGCCGCGCGTTTGGCCGCCATGGACGAGGACGAACGGTCCCGCGCGCTGTTGGAGGAGGTTCGCGCGCACACCGCCGTGGTCCTGGGACACCGGGACGGTTCCGCGGCCAGGGTCGACCCCGACCGTCCCTTCACCGAACAGGGCACGGACTCGCTGACCAGCGTGGAGTTGCGCAACCGGCTCAGCGGCGCGGTGGGGGTGCGGATCCCGGCCACCGCCGTGTTCGACCATCCCACCCCCCGGGCGCTGGCACGGTTGCTCGGCGGTCTCCTGGCCCCGGAACCCGAGGTCGCCACCGAGCGGGTCGGCAGGCACCGGACCGACACCCCTCGCACGGAGACCGGAAGCGAGGACGACATCGACGAGATGGGCGTCGATGAACTGGTGGACCTCGCCCTGCGGGGCCCGAGCGTTTGACGAGGAGCTTGTGTTGAGCAGCGAAAGCGAACGCCTGGTCGCGGCGCTCCGGAGCGCGATGAAGGAGAACTCCCGGCTTCGCGCCGAGTTGGAGAGCGGCTCCGAGCCCGAGCCGATCGCGATCGTGGGTACGGGATGCCGGTTGCCGGGTGGCGTGGACACCCCCGAACAACTGTGGGAGATGGTCTCCGAGGGACGGGAGGCGGTCGGTCCCTTCCCCGACGACCGTGGATGGGACCTGACGGGGCTGCTGGCGGAGGGGGAGAACGGCCGACTCGTCGACATGGACCGGGGATCCTTCCTTCGGGAGGTCTTCGACTTCGACCCGGCCTTCTTCGGCATCTCGCCCCGTGAGGCCGAGGCGATGGAACCCCAACAGCGCCTCCTGCTCGAACTGGCCTGGGAAACGCTCGAACGGGCGGGGATCGCCCCGGCCTCCCTGGCCGGCAGCGAGACCGGTGTCTACGTCGGGCTCGTCCAACAGGAGTACGGGCCGCCGGTGCACAGGCACACGGCGGACGGCGTCACCCTGACCGGGGTGTCGTCGAGTGTCGCCTCCGGCCGCATCTCCTACTGCCTGGGGCTGATCGGCCCGGCGCTGACGGTGGACACCGCCTGTTCCTCCTCGCTGGTCTCCATGCTCCTGGCCGTGCGCGCCCTTCGTGAGGGCGAATGCTCGCTGGCCCTGGCCGGTGGCGCCACGGTCATGTCGACCCCCGGAACCCTCACCGAGTTCACCCGTCTGCGCGGGGTGGCCCCCGACGGCCGCTGCAAGGCCTTCGGTCGGGAGGCCGATGGAGCCGCCTTCTCGGAGGGGGCGGGGATGGTGGTGCTGGAACGCCTGTCGGACGCCGAACGCAACGGTCACCGTGTCCTGGCGATCGTCCGGGGTGGAGCGGTCAACCAGGACGGGGCCTCCAACGGGCTCACCGCCCCCAACGGACCCTCCCAGGCCCGGGTGATCGGCCGGGCCCTCGCCGACGCCGGGCTGACCCCCGCCGAGGTCGACCTGGTGGAGGCCCACGGCACCGGGACCACCCTGGGCGACCCCATCGAGGCCCAGGCGTTGATCGACGCCTACGGTCGGGAACGTTCCGAAGGCCACCCGCTCTGGTTGGGTTCGCTCAAGTCCAACATCGGGCACCCCCAGGCCGCCGCCGGGGTGGCCGGGGTCATCAAGACCGTCGAGGCCCTGCGCCACGGTGTCATGCCGCCCACCCTGCACGCGGACGAACCCAGCACCTACGTGGACTGGGACGGAGGCGTCCGGCTGCTCCAGGAGATCCGACCCTGGGAGGACACCGGCCGGCCGCGAAGGGCCGCCGTCTCCTCGTTCGGGATGAGCGGGACCAACGCCCACCTGATCCTGGAACAGGCACCGGAACCGCGGACGTCCGAGGAGAGCCACTCCGCTCCGCGGGCCGCCCGTACGAGGCCCGCCTCGGTGACCGGGGCCGCCGCCTGGCCCCTGTCCGCGCGTACCCCCGAGGCGCTCACCGCCCAGGCCCGGCGACTGCGCGAACACGTGCGGGCCCGCCCCGACCTCCTGCCGTCCGATGTCGGGTACGCCTTGGCCACCACACGCTCGGCCCTCGAACAGCGGGCCGTGGTCGTGGGACGCGACCGCGACGAACTCCTGGCCGCGCTGAGCTCCCTGGAGGCGGGAACACCGGGGGCCACCGTGGCCACCGGTCGGGCCCGCCCGGACCGTCGCCCCGTACTGGTCTTTCCCGGGCAGGGCGGCCAGTGGGAGGGCATGGCGGTCGAGCTGTTGGACTCCTCTCCCGAGTTCGCCCGGCACATCGAGGCCTGCGAACGGGCGCTGGATCACCACGTCGGCTGGCGGCTCACCGACGTCCTTCGAGGAACGCGGGGCGCACCCGCCCTGGACCGGGTGGACGTGGTGCAGCCCGCGCTGTGGGCGGTCATGGTCTCCCTGGCCCGGCTGTGGATGGCGCACGGTCTGGTTCCGGCCGCCGTGGTCGGCCACTCCCAGGGAGAGGTCGCCGCCGCGCACATCGCGGGTGCCCTGAGCCTGGACGACGCGGCGAAGGTGGTGTCCCTGCGCAGCCGGGCCGTGCTCGAACTGGCCGGGACCGGGGCGATGGCCTCGGTGTCGAGTCCCGCCGAGGCCGTGCTCGACCGCATCGGCCCTTGGGCGGGACGGGTCCACGTGGCCACGATCAACGGTCCTTCGAGCACCGTCATCGCGGGCGAACCCGACGCGGTGGCCCAGGTGGTCCGGGGGTGTGAGGACGAAGGCGTCCGGGCCAGGATGATCGCCGTCGACTACGCGTCGCACACCCCGTTCGTGGACGTCCTGCGCGATCGGATCCACAAGGAGCTGTCCGAGATCACCCCGGCCCGACCGGAGATCCCCCTGTACTCCACCCTGACCGGTGAGCTCTTGGACGGACGGCCCTTGGACGCGGCGTACTGGTTCCAGGGCCTGCGCGAACCCGTGCGTTTCGCCGAGGCCACCGAGGCCCTGATCACCGCCGGACACGACGTGTTCGTCGAGGTCGGACCGCACCCGGTGCTCACACCGGCCGTTCAGGAGACCGCCGAGGCCGTCGGGGTCGACGACGCGATCGCGCTGGGAACCCTGCGCCGTGACGAGGGCGGCCCTGTCCGCTTCCTGACGGCCCTGGGGCAGGCCCACGGCCACGGGGTCGACCTCGACTGGTCCCCGCTGTTCGAAGCGGGCACCACCCCGGTCGACCTGCCCACCTACGCCTTCCAAAGACAGCGGTACTGGAGGCCGGGACCGGAGACGGCCGGGCGACCCTCCGGGAACGGCGTCGGCCCCGTCGACGGCGGCCCCGCCGGGGACTGGACCTACCGCGAGGAGTGGGTGACCGTCCCGGTGCCTGCCGCCGCATCGGCGAACCCTCGGGCCGCGGCCGCCGATCAGGGCACCTGGCTGCTGGTCGGCTCCCGGATCGGGCCGGCGCTCCAAGGCTGCGTCGCGGCACTGGAGGCCGGCGGCCACCGCACCCGTGTTCTCGACCTTCCCGACGACATCGGGCGGGACGCCGTGTCCGCCCTGCTCGAAACCGCCCGCGACGGGGCGGGGAACATCGCCGGCGTCCTGCTGACCACGGCCCTGGACACCGTCCCCGACGAGGTCCGCCCCCCGTCCACCGACCCCGCCCACGAGGACGCCCTCCTCACCCTCCAGGCCATGCTCGACACGGGGATCGACGCCCCGCTGTGGTGTCTGACCAGTGGTGCGGTCGACAGCGGAACCGGGGTGACCGATCCCGCCGCCGCGTTGCTGTGGGGCCTGGGCCGTGTCGCGGCCCAAGAACACACCGACCACTGGGGTGGTCTGGTCGACCTTCCCGACCCGGGCGACCCGGAGAGCGGAACCGTCCTGGCCGCGGTGCTGAGCGGCCGGGTCGCGGCGGGTGAGGACCAACTCGCGGTGCGCGGACCTGACGTGCTGGCGCGACGACTCGTCAGAGCGCCGCTCGGAGAGGACGGGGTCCGGGACTGGAAGCCGTCGGGCACGGTGCTGGTCACCGGCGGCACCGGGGGGCTCGGCGCGCACACGGCGCGCCGGCTCGCCGAGCTGGGGGCCGAACACCTCCTTTTGCTCAGCCGCCGCGGGCCCGACGCTCCCGGGGCCGAGCAGCTGAAGGCCGATCTCCGTGCGTCCGGGGCCCGGGTCACCCTCGTCGCCTGTGACGTCGGAGACCGCGCCGAACTCGCCGAAGCCCTCTCCGGCGTTCCCGAGGACCTTCCGCTCACGGCCGTGTTCCACACGGCCGCCGAACTGGACGACGGCGCCGTGGCCGACCTCGACCCGGCCGCCATCGCCCGGGTCCTGCGGGCCAAGGCGGACGGAGCCGTGCATCTGCACGCGCTCACCGGTGGGCTGGACCTCTCGGCGTTCGTGTTGTTCTCGTCGGTGGGCGCCGTCTTCGGTGTGACCGGACAGGGCAACTACGCGCCCGGCAACGTCTTCTGTGAATCCTTCGCCCACTACCGCCGATCCCTGGGGCTGCCCGCCACGTCGATCGCGTGGGGCGCCTGGGAGGAGGCCGGGATGGCCGGTCGCGAGGCCGTGGCCGGGCTCCTGCGC
>NZ_DYZD01000347.1 GCF_020741345.1 Nocardiopsis listeri | reverse complement strand
GGCTCGCGGCCCAGGTCCTGGAGCAGCTCGCGCTGGATCCGGCCCAGCTTGTTGATGACCTCCACCATGTGCACCGGGATACGGATGGTGCGCGCCTGGTCGGCCATCGCACGGGTGATGGCCTGGCGGATCCACCAGGTGGCGTAGGTGGAGAATTTGAAGCCCTTGCCGTAGTCGAACTTCTCCACGGCGCGGATGAGCCCCAGGTTGCCCTCCTGGATCAGGTCCAGGAACAACAGGCCGCGCCCCATGTAGCGCTTGGCGATCGACACCACCAGCCGCAGGTTCGATTCGATGAGGCGCCGTTTCGCCCGGCGGCCCTCCTCGACCAGCTCGGCGAGTTCCTCCGCGGTACAGAGTCCCTCCTCCGGTTCCCTGCGTTCGGCGTACAGCCCGGCCTCGATCGCCTTGGCCAGGTCGACCTCGTCCCGTGCGGTGAGCAGGGGCACCCGACCGATCTCCCGCAGGTACATCCGGACCAGGTCCGAGCCGGAGCGCCGCCCCTGGTCGAGGACGACGGGCGTCTCCTCCGGTTCGGCCACCTCCACCCCGGCCCGGGACAGGTCGGAGATCGTCCGGTCGAGGGAGTCGGGTGGCGCGTCCAGGCGTTCCAGCGCGGACGCGACCTCCCCACGACTGACCGTTCCCCGACCCGAGTCGGGGAGAAGTGGGACGACCTGACGAATGGGCGGTATTTCCTGGGACACAATCGCGGGAGCCACCCGTACATTGTGCCCACAAAGCTAGCGAAATGGGGAGAACCATTATTGTCACCCCCGTGCTACATACCCTCGATCCCCGACTCTCGCAGTGCGCGTTTTTGCTGGCCGAGCTGCATGAGTTCGGCGAAAACCCGGTTGAACTCCTCCGGCTGAGCGGCCTGATCGATCCGGTGCAACTCGGATTTGAGGTTTGCCTCGCGCCGATTGATGGAATGAGTCTTGATTGTGCTCAGCATTACTCGAGAGGAATGCTCGTCGAGTTCTCCATAGAACTTGATCTCCTCTACACCGAGGCGCGTGACGAAATCACGTTGGAGATCGTTGGGCGCCGCCTCGCGCAGAACGATCGGCCAGTGCTGGGGGTCGCCCGCGGCGGCCACCCCGCCCCGCTCCCGGATGATCCGTAGCACCGCCTGGTGTTGGGGGACGGTGAAGTCCTCCTCCCCCAGGGCGTCGAAACCCACCGCCAGGTGCGGTTGCTGGATCGCGAGTTTGAGCGCCTGGCGTTCGCGCTGCACCGACGGGTCGCCCAGGTCGTAGGGGGCCTCCCGGGCGTCCGGGGTGGGCGTCACGGGGGCCGGGGCGGCACCGCGTCCACGGCCGCGGCCCATGTGCTGGCGGACCCGGCGCAGAACGAAGGCCTCGTCCATCAGCCCGAGCCAGCGGTCGAGGTTCTTGCCGTAGGTGAGGCGCACGCCCTCGTCGCGGATGCTGGCGACCACGGGCGCGGCCGCGTCCAGGGCGGCGATGCGCCCCTCGGCGTTGGTCAGGTCGTAGCCCTCGACGATGGTGCGGATCATGAACTCGTACAGCGGACTGGCGCCGTCGACCAGGTCGGCCACCGCCTGGGGTCCTTGCTGCAGTCGCAGGTCGCAGGGGTCGAGACCGTCGGGCTGGACGGCCACGAAGGTCTCCGAGGTGAACCCGTGCTCCTCGGCGAACGCTCGCACGGCCGCCTTCTGCCCGGCCTTGTCCCCGTCGAAGGTGAACACGACCCGGCCGCCCTGGTTGGATCGGCCCAACAGCATGCGGCGCAGGATCTTGAGGTGGTCCTCGCCGAAGGAGGTGCCGCAGGTGGCGACCGCAGTGGTCACCCCGGCCTCGTGGCAGGCCATGACGTCGGTGTAGCCCTCGACGATGACCGCCTCGCCCTTGCGGGAGATCTCCCGTTTGGCCAGGTCCAACCCGTACAACAGGCGCCCCTTGTGGAAGATGGGGCTCTCCGGCGAGTTGAGGTACTTGGGGCCGTCCTCGCTCGGGTCCAGCTTGCGCGCGCCGAAGCCGACCACCTCTCCGGTGACCTCACGGACGGGCCACAGCAGCCGGTTGCGGAAACGGTCGTAGGCACCGCGTCGTCCCTGACTGGCCAGGCCGCCCTCGATGACCTCGGCGTCGGTGAAGCCCTTCCGACGCAGGTGGTCCACGAGGTTCTGCCAGCCCGCCGGGGCGAATCCCAACCCGAACTGTTCGGCGTGAACCCGGTTGAATCCGCGCTCGTCGAGGAACTGTCTCGCGGTCACCGCCGCCGGGGACAGGAGTTGCTCGGCGTAGAACTCCGCGGCGGCCTTGTGCGCGTCGAGCAGCCGTTGGCGTTTTCCCTCGTCCCGTCTGGGTGTGCTGCGCCCGCCCTCCTCGTAGCGCAGCGTGATGCCGGTCTGCCGAGCGAGCGTCTCGACCGCCTCAACGAAGCTGAGGCTGTCGATCTTCTGCACGAACGAGATGACGTCCCCACCCTCGTTACAGCCGAAGCAGTAGTAGAGGTTCTTCGACGGGGTGACGTTGAAGGAGGGCGACTTCTCGTCATGGAAGGGGCACAGCCCCTTGAGGGAACCGCCTCCTGCGTTGCGCAGCTGGAGGTACTCGCCGATGACGTCGGCGATGGGGGTGCGCTCGCGTACGAGTGCGATGTCTTCGTCTTTGATCCGTCCTGCCACGGTTTTCAGCCTAGTTCGCTCCCGGGGCGGTCCGGTCACGCCCTCCGGGTTCGCCCCGGCGCAACCGCGGTGTCACCGGGTATTCGGTCCCCCGCCGGTTCGGGCGGACATGTTGGGGGCGTTCCTTCTCTTCCCCCGGGAGGCCCCCTTGCCGGATCCGCAGTCCGGGCCCGACCGCGCCCGAAGGTGGATCGTCCTCGTGGGCGGGACCCTGGTCGTGATCCTGGTCGCCACGCTCGGATTCGTGGTGGCCGACCGCTTCGGAGGTTCCCCGGTGGTGGTCGAGGGGGTCGTGGGTTCGGAGAAGGTGGACCTGTTCGAGGACGATCGGGTCCGGGACCGGTTCGCCGAACTCGGGTACGACGTCCGGGTGCGCCCGCGGGGCTCGCGCTTGATGGCCGAGGAGGCCGACTTCGTCTCCCCCGGGTCCACGATCGCCTCCGAGCACGTGCGCGAGCTGCACGGGGCGACCACCGAGTACCGGCCCTTCAGCACCCCCATGGTGATGCTGACCTACGCACCCATGGCGGAGGCGTTGCGGGAGACCGGCGTGGCGCGTGAGGCGGAGGACGGCGCCTGGTCGTTCGACATGTCCGCCTATCTGGACCTGACCGAGGAGCGCACCCGCTGGCGGGACCTTCCGGGCGACTCGGTGAGCGCGGGCGACCGCAACGAGGTCCTGGCCCGCACCACCGACCCGCGCACCTCGAACTCGGCGGCGATGCACGTGGGGGTGCTGTCCTACCTGCTCAACGGCGAGGAGGTCGTCTCGCCCGGAGCGGAGGACGCAGAACTCGCCGAGACGCTGTCCCGGTTGTTCCCGGCCCAGGGGCGACCACCGGAGTCCTCCCAGCAGCCCTTCGAACAGTTCCGGGACCTCGGCCCGGGGCACACCCCGCTGCTGTGGGCCTACGAATCTCAGTACGTGCACGCGGCGGTGCGCGGCCCCGCGTTGCCGGAGGACGCGGTGCTGATGTACCCCGAGCCGACGGTGTTCTCCACCCACACGATCGTCCCGTTCGTCGAGAACGGCGACGAGGTCGGACGGTTGTTGACCGAGGACCCCGAGCTGCGGCAACTGGTCACCGAGCACGGCTACCGCACCGACGACACCCGGCACTTCGGCGACCTGGTGGACGAACACGGGCTGCCCGTGCGACCACGGGTCGGTGACGTGGTGCACTCTCCCGCACACGAGGCCCTGGAGGCCCCGCTGAGCAGCATCGAGAGGGACTACGAGGACACCGGGGCCGGCCCCGCCGTGGAGGAGGCGGCTTCGAGTCGTTCCGGGGGTGGCCGGTCGTGAGAGGGGCGTGGGGAGCGGCGGCCGTCGCGATCGCCCTGCCGGCCGCGGGCGCGTGTACGCCCGAGGTCGAGGGCGCGACACTGCGGGTGTTGGCCGGCAGCGAGTTGGCCGACATGGAGCCGCTGTTGGAGGCGTCGGCGGAGCGCACCGGGGTGCGCCTGGAGCTGGAGTACTCCGGGACCCTGGACGGTACCGAGCGGGTCGCTGCGGGGCGGGCCGACGGGTTCGACGCGGTGTGGTTCCCCTCCAACCGCTACCTGCACCTGGTCGACGAGGGTCGTTCCACCATCCACACCGAGACCTCGGTGATGCTCTCCCCCGTGGTGCTGGGGGTGCTGGAGTCGCGGGCCGAGGCGTTCGGTTGGACCGTGGCGGACGGGATCGTTCCCGACCTGACCTGGGAGGACATCACCGTCGCGGTCGAGCGTGAGGGGTTGACCTACGGGATGTCCAGCCCGGCCGCGTCCAACTCCGGGTTCTCCGCGCTGGTCGGGGCGGCCTCGGCGATGGCGGACACCGGCGCTGCCCTGGAGAGCGAGGACGTTGCCGGCGTCGAGGAGCGTCTGGAGACGTTCTTCTCCGGTCAGGGGCTCACCGCGGGTTCCTCCGGATGGTTGATGGACGAGTTCGTGCTGCGGCAGGCGGGCGACGCCGAGGCGCAGGGCTCCCCCCTGGACGGGGTGCTCAACTACGAGTCGGTGTTGCTCTCGCGCGGGCCCGATCTGGCCGGGGACGACCTGGCCCTGGTGTACCCGGAGGACGGGGTGGTCACCGCCGACCACCCGTTGACCCTGCGCTCCGGTGCCTCCGAGGAGTTGGTGGAGGCCTACGAGCGGGTCGTGGCCGACTTGACCTCGGAGGAGGTCCAGACCGAGATCGCCGAGACCACGTTCCGTCGTCCGGTCACCGCCGAGGCCGCAGGCCGGGATCTCCCACCGATGGTGGAGCTGCCGTTCCCCGCCCGGCGGGACGTGGTCGACGACCTGGTTGCCGCGTACTTCGCCGAGCTGCGCCGCCCGGCGCGCACCGTGTACGTGCTGGACGTGTCAGGGTCGATGGCCGCAGACCGGATCGACGACCTGCGCGCGTCGCTGACCGCGTTGACCGGCGCCGACGAGGGCCCGTTGTCCTCACGTGGTCAGACCTTCCAGGCACGGGAGGAGGTCACGCTGCTTCCGTTCTCCGACGTGCCGGAGGAGCCGCTCACCTTCGTCCTGGAGCCGGACGGTTCGGCGAAGGTGCGCGCGGAGTTGGCCGACGAGGTCGCCGCGCTGGAGGCCGGTGGTGAGACGGCCGCCTACGACGCGGTGGAGCGCGCCTACGAACTGTTGGAGGAGGCAGGTGAGGACTCCCACCTGCTGTCGGTGGTGCTGATGACCGACGGAGAGGTCAACCAGGGCATGGACTTGGACGAACTGCTGGGTTCGTTGGCGGAGGCGCCCTCGCGCGTGGAGGCGGCACCGGTGTTCACGGTGCTGTTCGGTGACGCCGACGCGGCGGAGATGGAGCGGTTGTCGTCATGGACCGGCGGTCGGGTCTTCGACGCGCGGGAGATGGAGCTGGAACAGGTGTTCCGGGAGATCCGCGGCTACCAGTGACCGGGTCCGGCGGCTCCGGGCTCAACCCAGGAGCCGCTTGTGCAGGGCCGAGGCCGAGGTGTCGGTGAGCGAGGCGACCTGGTCGATGATCACGCGCAGCGCGGCGGCGTCGTCGGGCGCGGTCTCGTACGGGGTCCGGAACAGGGGTTCGAGGGTTCCGGGGGCACCGTGCCAGAGGACGTCGACCAACTCGGTGAGGACGCGGCGTTCCTCGATCTGGTAGCGGCGCGCCTCTTCGCGGTCCATCACGAAGTGCACCGCCATGGCCTTGAGCAGGGCGCACTCCAGGAGGGTGCGGCGGGGCACGATGAGGTCGGCGCCGTAGCGGGTGAGCGCTCCGGGGCCGTAGGCCTCGCGGGTGGCCAGTTCGGCGGCGTGGCAGAACCGGCCGATGAGTTCGCTGGTGAGGTTCTTGAGCCCGGCCAGGGAGGCGAGGTCACCGGTGAACTCGCGGGGCCAGATCGGCTCGGCCAGCAGGGAGAGGTAGGCGTCCTCCAATTCGGCGGTGTCGGCCTCGCAGTAGTGGGCTTCGGCGATGCGCACGACCTCGGCACGCTCGGCCGGGTCGCGCAGGGCCGTCATGCGCACCATCCCGGCGTGCAGGGCGTCCTCCACGTCGTGCACCGAGTAGGCCACGTCGTCCGCCCAGTCCATGACCTGGGCCTCGAAACAGGTCCGACCGGTCGGCGCTCCCTTGCGCAACCAGGTGAACACCTCGACGTCGTCGGGGTAGCAGTTGAACTTGTGGGTGTCTCCGCCCTCCCCTCGCCGCCAGGGGTACTTGACGGTGGCGTCGAGGGTGGCGCGGGTGAGGTTGAGTCCGGCGCTGCGGCCGTCGGGGTCGACGACCTTGCCCTCCAGGCGAACGAGCAGGCGCAGGCTCTGGGCGTTGCCCTCGAACCCACCGCAGGCCGCGGCGGCCTCGTCGAGGGCGCGTTCGCCGTTGTGTCCGAAGGGCGGGTGGCCGAGGTCGTGGGACAGGCAGGCCGCCTCTACCAGGTCGGGGTCGCAGCCCAGCGCCTGTCCGAGTTCGCGACCGATCTGGGCGCACTCCAGGGAGTGGGTGAGCCGGGTGCGCGGAAAGTCGCTGACGCCGGGCTGTACCACCTGGGTCTTGGCCGAGAGCCGGCGCAGCGCGGAACTGTGCAGGACACGGGCGCGGTCGCGTTCGAACGGACCACGTCTTCGGCTCTTGCGGGATTCGAGGGCGAAGCGTTCGGTGTCGTCGGCGCTGTAGCCGCGATCGGTGGCCTCTCCCGGGGTGGTCGTCATGTTCGTGACCCTACTCGCCGAGGTCAGGCGGCGTTGACGCGGACTTCGCTGCTGTCATTGAAGATCCAGTAGTACCAAAGGGACGCGGTCTCCCTGGTGATGTACCAGAGCTGGGTGCGGCGTTCGATCACGGCGGGTCCAGAACGCGATGGCGAGGTGCCCGCGTCGATGCCGAAGTCGGCGGCCATCACCTTGGAGCGCAGGCTGTGCCAGGGATCGGAGACGAGGATGGCGGTCTCCCACTGGTTGGCCTCGTACACCTCCGCGACCGCCTGGAAACTCTGGAGCGTGTCCCTTCCCTCCTCGACCGCCACGACGTGGTCGGCCGGGATTCCGACGTCCACCAGCCAGTTCCGTCCCGCGGCGGCCTCCGTGAAGTTGTCGTCGGGCTGTTTGCCGCCGACGGTGATGATGACGGGGGCGACCTCGTCCAGGTAGAGGGCCTGGGCCTGGCGCAGCCTCGCCTCGAAGACGGGCGAGGGGACGCCGTTGTACTGGCTGGCGCCGAGCACGATGATCGCGTCGGAGGCCTCACGGTCGTCCTGGCGTGCGGTGTACCAGACCCAACCCCAGGTCGCGGGCGGGATCGCCAGGGCGACGAGCAGGAGCAGGGTGATGATCCGGCCCAGCCGAAAGCGGCGACGCTTGCGAGGCCGGGGGCGGGTGCGGGGCTCGGGGTCCTCGTCCAAGGGCCCGTCGTCGTAGGGTTCGTCGTCGTAGACCCGGGGTTCGAAGGGTTCGGGCTCGGAAGGCGGGTCCGGGTACCGCTCCTCTCGGGGGCCGGGGCGGGGCCGGGACCGGGGCCTTTCCCGCACGAACCTGCGGGTGAACGTGCCCTGTCCGTCCGCCGCGGCCCCGTCGGGCTGCGGCTCGGCCCGCCCGAACTCCCGGGTGTGCTCGGTGTCCGGGTCACGGGTGAAGGACCTGGTGCTCTCACCGGAGGAGGAGGCGAGGTCATCGCGAGAGAAGACCCGGGTGGCCTCGTCGTCGGTCGAGCCGGCCGTGGAACCGTCCCACGCCTCGTCACCGCGATCGTCGCCGACCATTCGCACCGGCCCACCTCCACACAATCGTCACCGGGATACCTGTCCCCGACTGGGACGTCCCCCGTCCTTCGCCGGTTCGCGAACCCCACGTGAACGTGGTGGGGAAGGTGTGGGGGTGCCGGAAGCGCCGGCGGGGAGACCGTCGCGGCCGCCAGAATATATCACGAAACGATCACGACCACCGGTTCGCGTGCGGCCTCCTCGCACGCCGAGTGTAGTCGCGAAACGGCCTGTGGGAACGCCCCTGAACAGGCGTCGCCACAGGCCGTGACCCGGAGCACGTCAGTGGGAACGCCCCGCGGCGCGACCGGCCTCCAGACGGGCCACGGGGACCCGGAACGGCGAGCAGGAGACGTAGTCGAGCCCGACGTTGTGGAAGAAGTGCACCGAGGCGGGGTCGCCGCCGTGCTCACCGCACACACCCAGCTTGATGCCCGGACGGGCGGCGCGCCCCTCCTCGACCGCGATGCGGATGAGCCGGCCCACCCCGTCCACGTCCAGGGACTCGAACGGCGAAACCCCGAACACGCCCTTCTCCAGGTAGGCGGAGAAGAACGACGCCTCGACGTCGTCGCGGGAGAACCCCCACACGGTCTGGGTGAGGTCGTTGGTGCCGAAGGAGAAGAACTCGGCGTTCTCCGCGATCTGGCCCGCGGTGAGCGCCGCCCGAGGCAGCTCGATCATGGTGCCGACGGGGAAGTCGAGCTCCAGGCCGTTCTCCTCGCCGACCTCGCGCAGCACCCGCAGGGCGTCGTCCCGGATGATCTCCAGTTCCTGGACGGTGCCCACCAACGGGATCATGATCTCCGGTCGGGGCCGGCCGCCCTCACGGATCCGGTCGACCGCGGCCTGGGCGATGGCGCGTACCTGCATGGTGAACAGGCCGGGCACGACCAGGCCCAGGCGCACACCGCGCAGGCCCAGCATCGGGTTCTGCTCGTGCAGCTTGTGCACGGCCTGCAGGACGCGAAGGTCGTTCTCGTGGCTTTCGCCGCGGGCCTCGGCCACGGCCACGCGCACCGAGAGCTCGGTGATGTCGGGCAGGAACTCGTGCAGCGGCGGGTCGAGCAGGCGCACGGTGACGGGCAGGCCGTCCATGGCGCCGAGGATGCCGTTGAAGTCCTGGCGCTGCAGGGGCAGCAGCGCGTCCAGGGACTCCTGCTGCTCCTGCGGGGTGTCGGCGAGGATGAGTCGCTCCACCGACTGGCGGCGGTCGCCGAGGAACATGTGCTCGGTGCGGCACAGGCCGATGCCCTGGGCCCCCATTCGGCGGGCGCGGGCGGCGTCGTCGGGGGTGTCGGCGTTGGCGCGCACGTACATGCGGCGGGCGGCGTCGACGTAGTGCATCATCCGGTCCACCGAACGCACGAGGTCGTCGGCCTGGTCGGAGGCGGGGTCGATCTCGCCCTCGAAGTAGCGGACCACCGGGGAGTCCACGACGGGCACCTCGCCGAGGTAGACCCGGCCGCTGGTGCCGTCGATGGAGATGACGTCGCCCTCCTCGATCACCTCTCCGCCGGGAGCGGTCATGCGTCGGTTCTTGGTGTCGACGTCGATCTCCTCGGCTCCGCAGACACAGGTCTTGCCCATGCCGCGGGCGACGACGGCGGCGTGCGAGGTCTTGCCCCCTCTGCTGGTGAGGATGCCCTCGGCGGCGATCATGCCTTCGAGGTCGTCGGGGTTGGTCTCACGGCGGCACAGGATGACCCTCTCGCCGCTGCGCGACCACTTGACCGCGGTGTAGGAGTCGAAGACGGCCTTGCCGACGGCGGCACCGGGAGAGGCGTTCATGCCCCGGCCCAGGAGGTGGACGTCGTCGCCCACGGCGACCTTCTCGTCGAAGCGGGGGAACATCAGCTGGGCGAGTTGGTCGCCGGTGACCCTCTGGACGGCCTCTTCGAGGGTGATCATGCCCTGGTCGACGAGCTGGTCGGCGATGCGGAAGGCCGCGGCGGCGGTGCGCTTGCCCACGCGTGTCTGGAGCATCCAGAGCTTGCCGCGCTCGATGGTGAACTCGATGTCGCACAGGTCGCGGTAGTGGTTCTCGAGCTTGTCCATGATGCCCATGAGCTCTTCGTAGCTACGGGCGTCGATGTTCTCCAGGTCGGTGAGGGGCACGGTGTTGCGCACGCCCGCCACCACGTCCTCGCCTTGGGCGTTGCGCAGGTAGTCGCCGTAGACGCCGGACCGCCCGGTGGCGGGGTCACGGGTGAAGGCCACGCCGGTGCCCGAGTCCATGCCGAGGTTGCCGAAGACCATGGAGCAGATGTTGACGGCGGTTCCGAGGTCGGCGGGGATGCGCTCCTGACGGCGGTAGAGGACGGCGCGGGGCGCGTTCCAGGAGTCGAAGACGGCCTTGACGGCCAGGGTCATCTGTTCGCGCGGGTCGGTGGGGAAGGGCTTCCCGGTCTGGTCGGCGACGATCTCCTTGAACCGTTCGACGAGCCGGCGGAAGTCGGCGGCGTCCAGGTCGAGGTCGTCGGTGATGCCCTTCTCGGCCTTGAGCTCGTCGATGGCGTCCTCGAAGAGCTCACCGTCGATGTCCTGGACGGTCTTGCCGAACATCTGGATCAGGCGACGGTAGGAGTCCCAGGCGAAGCGCTCGTCGCCGCCCTGGATGGCCAGGCCGACGACGGACTCGTCGTTGAGACCGATGTTGAGGACCGTCTCCATCATGCCGGGCATGGAGAAGCGCGCGCCCGAACGTACGCTCACCAGGAGCGGGTCGTCGGGTCGGCCGAGTTCACGGCCCATCGCCTTCTCCAGCTCGACGAGGTCGGCCTCGATCTGCGCGTCCAGTCCGTCGGGCATGGTGCCGCTGTCGAGGTAGTGGCGGCACGCCTCGGTGGTGATGGTGAAGCCGGGGGGAACGGGGAGACCGATGTTGGTCATCTCGGCGAGGTTGGCGCCCTTGCCACCGAGAAGATCCTTCAGGTCCTTGTTGCCCTCGGTGAACTTGTAGACGTACTTGGTCACGGGGGTGCTCCCTCGTTCTCTCGGCGACCCGGTGTTCCGGGCCGGCCCATGGATCTGCGCGCGACTCTATCCACATCCAACAAAAGCGACCCTCCAGATACCACCACTTCGTGGAATATTCGCAGGTCAAAGGCATCATAGAGGTCTATACCAATGGTCCAGCGATCGATCAACTCGCCCACCTCGACCTCCTCGAAATCGGCGTGCACCAGCGGAACGATTCCGCTGGTCAAGGCCGTTCGGCCAATGAAGGCCCGAACACGTCAGGCTCACCACCGGCCCCGGTGACCCCGAAACCACTCCCCCGCCCCCACCGGCACCCCAGGGCCGCACTGTGCGGCGCGACACAGCTCTACCTTCAAGTAACCTACGCTGCCGTAAGTTAGGCTTTATCCGGACCCGTCAAGGGGCGGGACCGGACCGGAGAAGGGTGCACGGCGTGACGAAGAGGCAAGGGCAGGTGGAGACCGAGGCGAACGCCTCCGTACCCGAACGGGCCGCGACGGCCGCCGGTGACCTGTTGGAGGCCGTCAAACCCAAACTGCGCGGCTGGCTGCACCTGGGCACCGCCCCGCTCGCGCTCGCCGCCGGCGTGGTCCTGGTGGCGCTCTCCCCCACTCTGCCCGCGATGCTCGCCGCCGCGATCTACGCGCTCAGCTCGGTCCTGCTCTTCAGCACCTCGGCCGTGTACCACGTGGGCCGCTGGTCACCACGCGCCCAGCGCATGCTGCGCCGGATGGACCACTCGAACATCTACCTGATCATCGCCGGCACCTACACGCCGTTCATCGTGCTGGTCCTGGACGGCACCCTGCGCGCGGCCATGCTCGCCCTGGTCTGGGGCGGGGCGATCGCCGGGGTGACGTTCAAGCTCCTGTGGCTCAACGCCCCGCGCCGGCTGTCCACCGCCCTGTACCTGGCCATCGGCTGGGTGGCGGTGCTGTTCATCCCCGACCTGGTCAACGGCACGCACCCGGCCACCTGGATCCTCATCCTGGTCGGCGGCGTGCTCTACAGCGTCGGCGCCGTGGTCTACGGGCTCAAGCGACCCGACCCCGCCCCCCGCTGGTTCGGCTTCCACGAGATCTTCCACTCGCTGACCATCGCGGCCTTCGTGTGCCACTACATCGCGGTGTCCTTCGTCGTGTACACCTCGGGCTGACCCCCTCCCGGCGGCCCACGATGACCGCTTCCGGCCGACTCGTCACGATTCGCTTACACAGAAGGACAACAGGGACCAAACAGCCCGGAATCCCCCGGGCCCTAGCGCTACGTTGTTACCGGTTCTCGCGGTCGTGTGCGGCCCCGGGTCCCAGGAGACGGCCGGAGACCAATCCCCCCGGGTCCGGTCGTCTCTGCTTTCTTCAGGGCCCTCAGCCCACGCGGGCGCCCGACTCGATCAGCACCCTCTCCCGGCCCGCGTAGACGTTCATCGACTCCCCGCGCAGGAACCCCACCAGCGTCATCCCGGCCTCGGCGGCCAGGTCGACCGCGAGCGAGGACGGCGCCGAGACCGCCGCCAGTGTCGGGATCCCCGCCATCCAGGCCTTCTGGACCAGTTCGAACGAGGCGCGTCCGGACACCATCAGCACGCTCCCGCGCAGCGGCAGACGCCCTTCCCGCAGGGCCCAACCCACCACCTTGTCGACGGCGTTGTGCCGGCCCACGTCCTCGCGGACCGCCAACAGCTCTCCCTCGGTGGTGAACAGCCCGGCCGCGTGCAGGCCGCCCGTACGGTCGAACACCCGTTGGGCCTCGCGCAGCCGATCGGGCAGTCGCGTCAGCGTCGACAGCCCGACCCCCGCCTCGTCCTCGGTCACCGACCACGTGGCCTGGGTGCGCACCGCGTCCAGGCTCGCCTTGCCGCACAGCCCGCAGGAGGAGGTGGTGTAGAAGTTGCGCTCCAGCGAGGTGTCCGGCGCCGGGACGTGCGGGGCCAATGACACGTCGAGCACGTTGAAGGTGTTGGAACCGTCCTCGGTGGCGCCGGCGCAGTAGCGGATCACCCGTACGTCGTCGGTGTGGTGGACCACGCCCTCCCCCACCAGGAACCCCGCGGCCAGGTCGAAGTCGTTGCCCGGGGTGCGCATGGTGACCGTGAGCGGGGAACCGTCGATCCGCACCTCCAGGGGCTCCTCGGCCACCAGTGTGTCCGCGCGTTCGCTCACCACGCCGTCCCTGATCCGCAGAATCCTCTGGCGTGTGGTGACCCGTCCCATGTGCCCCCCGTTCCGACACCGGCCTGCACCGGTCGTGTGTCCGCGTCACGTTACAACCGTCGGGCGGACAGGTACAGATCGCCTCCCATGGCACCAGGGCACTCCGGGTGGGACGGGTGAGGACCTACGTCCCGCCTCCTGGAACGAGAAGGGCCCCGTGCTCCGCGAAAGCGGTGCACGGGGCCCCGGACCCCGGTGTGTGGATCAGCAGCCGGGCAGGCGCTCCACCAGGTACATCTCGACGTTGTCGAGCGACACACGCTCCTGCGACATGGTGTCGCGGTCGCGCACGGTCACCGCGTTGTCCTCGAGGGTGTCGAAGTCCACCGTGACGCAGAACGGGGTACCGATCTCGTCCTGGCGACGGTAACGGCGACCGATCGCACCGGCGTCGTCGAACTCCACGTTCCAGCGCTTGCGCAGCGTGGCGGCGAGCTCACGGGCCTTGGGCGACAGGTCGGAGTTGCGCGACAGCGGCAGGACCGCGGCCTTGACCGGCGACAGGCGCGGGTCAAGGCGCATGACGGCGCGCTTTTCCAGCTTGCCCTTGGCGTTGGGGGCCTCGTCGATGTTGAAGGCCTCCAGCATGAACGTCAGCACCGCCCGGTCGACACCGGCCGCGGGCTCGATGACGTAGGGGAAGTAGCGCTCGTTGCTCTCCTGGTCGAAGTAGGACAGGTCCACGCCCGAGGCCTCGGAGTGCGTCTTGAGGTCGTAGTCGGTGCGGTTGGCCACGCCCTCCAGCTCACCCCACTCGCTTCCCTGGAAGTTGAAGCGGTACTCCAGGTCGACGGTGCGCTTGGAGTAGTGGGACAGCTTCTCCTGCGGGTGCTCGTACAGGCGCAGGTTCTCCTTGGCGATACCCAGGTCCAGGTACCACTGGTGGCGCTGTTCGATCCAGTACTCGTGCCACTCCTCGTCACTGCCGGGCTTGCAGAAGAACTCCATCTCCATCTGCTCGAACTCTCGGGTCCGGAAGATGAAGTTGCCCGGGGTGATCTCGTTGCGGAACGACTTGCCGATCTGGCCGATGCCGAAGGGGACCTTGCGGCGGGCGCTCTGCTCGACGTTCTTGTAGTTGATGAAAATGCCCTGCGCCGTCTCCGGGCGCAGGTAGGCGAGGCCCTTGTCGTCCTGGACCGGGCCCAGGAACGTGCGGAGCAGACCGTTGAACATGCGCGGTTCGGTGAAGGAGGCCTTGGCACCACAGTTGGGGCAGGCGATCTCGGCCAGGCCCTCGGCGGGCTCGTGGCCGTGCTTCTCCTCGTAGGCCTCGATCAGGTGATCCGCGCGGTGGCGCTTGTGGCAGGCCTGGCACTCGGTGAGCGGGTCGGCGAACTCACGGACGTGGCCGGAGGCCTCCCAGACCTCGCGGGCCAGGATCACACTGGAGTCCAGGCCGACGATGTCGTCGCGCTCCTGCACCATCGAACGCCACCACTGGCGCTTGACGTTGTTCTTCAGCTCCACGCCCAAGGGGCCGTAGTCCCAGGCTGCGCGCAGACCTCCGTAGATCTCACTGGAGGGGTAGACCAGACCTCGGCGCTTGGCGAGGTTGACCAGTGCGTCCATTGCCTCTGACTTGGCGGCCATGGGTGACTCTCCATCCGGCTGGCGGTCGGTGGATCGCTGTTCGCGATACATCGTCGTGTGTTGGGAACGCGGATCACGCGCGGAGCCACGGATGTGGCGCACCGGGCGACCGCGTCACCCCAGGCTAGAGCAATCAAAGGACTCTCGCGCACTCCTTCTGCAGGACCGGGACCGGCCGACCCGCCTCGTATCAGGTCAAGGGGTCTCCGCGGTGTCGAGGATCTCGAAGGCGCTGGGCTCGTCGATGGCTCGGGACAACAATGGCACGGCGGTGACCTTGACCTCGTAGGAGGACAGGGCGCGACGGTAGAAACCGGCGCCGTCCCACTCGGTCACGACGGTCCACAAGGTGGGGTCGTCGGCGGCACGGCCGATGCGGTGCCACCGGAATCCGGGTCTTTTGGAGAGGACTTCGACGGCGGCGTCGGCGTCGCTGCGGAAGGCCTCGGTGTCGGCCTCGGGCACGGAGTAACGGGTGATGACGATCACGACCCCATTGTGGCGCAGGAGGCGGGTCGGGCCGTCCCGGGAGTCCCGGAACGGCCCGTGGCCGACCCCCGAAGGGTCGTCCCGCCGCCTACTCGCCGAAGACCCGATCCACGACCCTGGCCGAGGCGTGGCCGTCGTCCAGCGGGCAGAACCGTTCGACGAACGACCGGTACTTGGCGCTGCTGCGCGCCGCGACCTCGTCGATGTCGAGCAAGGCCTCTATGACGTCGTCGGACTCGGTCAGCAGCGGGCCCGGCGCGGTCTCCTCGAAGTCGAAGTAGAAACCGCGCAGGTTGTCCCGGTAGCCCTCCAGGTCGTAGGTGAAGAAGAGCATGGGGCGCCCGGTGTTGGCGAAGTCGAACATCATCGACGAGTAGTCGGTGACGAGCACGTCGGTGATCAGGAACAGCTCCATGATCTCCGGGTACAGGGACACGTCGTAGACGAAGTCCTCGCCGACGATCGGCACGCTGTCGACCACGCGGGGGTGGCGGCGCACCAGCAGCACGTGGTCGTCTCCGAGCTTGTCGTACATCCGGCGCAGGTCCAGGTGCAGGTCGAGCTTGTGCTTGCCGCGCGTGTAGTACTTGTCGTCACGCCAGGTCGGCGCGTACAGCACGACCTTCTTGCCCTCGGGCAGGCCCAGGACGCGCCGGGTGCGTTCGGCGATGCGTTCCTTGTCCGCGGAGAAGAAGATGTCGTTGCGCGGGTAGCCGGTCTCCAGGATCTCGCCGTCGAAGCGGAAGGCGCTGCGCAGGATCGGTGTCGCCCAGGGGCTGGGCGAGACCAGGTAGTCCCACTGCTGCGTCTCCCAGGCCAGCTTGTCGAAGTAGTCGCGCGACTTGCCGCGGATGTTCTCCACGTCGAAGCCGATGCGCTTGAGCATCGACCCGTGCCAGGTCTGCACGACCACCTGGTCGGGGTGGCGGTGGAACCAGGCGGGCTGGCGTGAGTTGGTCACCAGGTAGCGGCTGCGGGCCAGCTCCCGGTAGAACTCCTCACCCTTGTGGCGGACCGGGGTGAGGTCGTCGGGCAGGCGTACCTGCCCGTCGGCGACCAGCCACGACATCGGGTAGTCGGCCCAGCCCTCGCGCTCGCGCAGCTCGGCGTAGATGCTCTGCGGGCTGTCGGAGTACTGACGACCGGTGTAGGTGTCGAACAGGACCCCGTCGGTCACCGACAGTTCGCGCTGGGCCGGGTAGAAGACCTCGCGCAGGCGACTCTGGGCGAAGGTGCCCCGCTCCACCGGACGCAGGTCGCTGCCGACCTGGATCACCGGGATGCCGAGGTTCTGGTAGGTGAGCGTGTAGGTGCGCTCGGGGCTCTCCGTCTGCGAAGGCAGCTCACCGATGATGGCGTCGGCGAACTCCACGCCCACGTCCACGGTGGCCTCCGTGCCCTCGTCGGCGCCCTCCTCCCCGATGCGCCCCCACAGCTGGTAGGAGCCGGCCGGCAGGGAGATCTCACCGGACAGGGTGTGGATGCGGGAGGGGTCGAAGCAGGTGGTGAAGCGGCCCCCGTCGCGTTCGAGTTCGAGCTCGTGCTCCTCGTCGCGGCCACGGGCCTTGGCGACGATGCGCAGGTCCACCCCGGCGGGGAAGTCCCCGCCCAGCACCAGGGTGCGTTCCCGCCACTCGGCGCTGTCCACCACGGGACGGGCTCGGCCGGCGCGCAGCTTCAGGTGACCGGTGGCCGTGCGCAGCACCACCAGTTCCTGCTCGGCCCCGTCGGAGTTGTAGGGGCGGCCCGGCACCTCGTCCGGCAGGATCAGGGGCACCCGGGCCCCTTCCTCCGTGACGAGTTCGGCGTCCCACTCCTCCTGGCGGATCACACCACCGCACTCGCTCAGGCTTCGGGCGAAGAGCTCGTCGGCGCGCACGCGGGCGCTGAAGCGGCCCCCCTCGATCCGAACCGGGTAGGTCAGGCGGGCGGTACCGGGGCGGCGGGTCAGGCGCAGCCCGGTGGCCTCTGCCGCGGGCGGGGCCAGCAGTTCGCCCTCGACGTGGAGTTCGGCGTCCCGCGTCTCGAAGTGGTGTTCGGTGATCCGGGCACGCGCGGGTTCGACGCTGATGAGCAGGTGGCGTTCCCTGCTCCAGTACGGGCGGATCCACATGTCGCCGCCGACGCTGCGGTAGCCGGGCCGCTCGGGCTGACCGGAGACGGGGTTGGAGATGAATTTGCGCCGGGTCAGGCCGCGGTTGAACACGACCAGTTCGATCTTCCACTCACCGGGCTCCCAGGTGCGTGATGAGCGCAGGCGACGCGGGTCCACGATCGCGGTGAAGCCCCCGTAGTCGTGACGGGCGGCGTCGGGCAGGTCGGGCAGCCGGTACTCGGCGGCCAGGCGGACCTGGACGGGAACGCGGATGCGTCGCTTGGTGGCGGTGTTGACCGCGAAGGCGACGATGTGCTGGTGCCAGCGCTTGTGGGCGCGCAGGTGGCGGATGCCGACACGGCCCTTGACGTGCAGGCACCCGTCCTCCCAATGGACGGCCTCGGTCTTTTGCCTGACCTTGATCTCGTCCTCGAGCCGGTAGATCTCCCGGGGCACGGACTTGGTCTGGTCGTCGGTCTCGAAGAAGGGGTAGCGGATGTAGTAGCCAAGCCCCTGTCGTACGGCGGGCGCCTTCTTGATCTCGACGCTCTTGGCGAAGGTGGCGACCTCCAGCACGTCGTTGGAACGGCGCTTGCGCACCAGGTGGTACAGGAGTCGGTTCAGGACCGGCAGACCGCGCAGCAGGGACGGGGACACATGGTCCAGGTAGGCGTTGACCAGGTCCATGGCGGTCTCGCGCACCTGTGTGTCCGCGTCGTCCAGGCGCAGGAGCAGGCCATGGATCTCACCCTGGAGGAGGGTGCGGTCCCACAGTTCGCGGTCGGCCGCGCCCAGGTCCTCGGCGATCCGGCGCATCGCGGTGAGCCGCCGGTTCAGGACGCTCTGTTCCAGCGGCAACCGGATATCGGTGCGTTCGCGCTTGAGCATGACCGGGGCGGGCAGGACGTCGACGGCGTCGGCGCTCAGTGAGAGTCTCCGGACGGCGAGGTCGTCGTCTTCCGGGTCGACCTCGGGTTCGGTGCGCGACAGCCAGAACTCCTTGCGCCAGAGCCGGTTGCCCAGGGTCGCGTCGGAGACGAGACCGCCGATGTTCCGGGGATCCTCGGCCAGACGGAGGCGACCGCAGAGTCTCTTGTGCGCTTTGGAGGGCGAGGCGCCCAACTCGTTGAACCGGTACACGTTGCCGATGACCAGGTCCGAGCGCGTGTCGGTGGCGCTGTGGAACAGGTGGGCGATCGCGTAGCTGGTCAGGGCGTCGGAACCGGTGAGGAAGAGCAGGTGGCTGCCGTCGGCCTCGGCCGCGCCGCGTGCGCGGGCCTCGGGGTGGTGCGGCGCCGGTTCCCCGTCCAGAAGTCGAACGCGCAAGCCGGTGGGCGGTGCCTGCGCGAAGGCGCGGGCCGTCGCCTGCCCGTCCTCTCGCACGGAGGCGACGGCCTCGTCACCCTGCTCGTTCTCCTCGGGAACGGGCCCCTCGGAGCCGACTTCGGGCTCCTCGTCAGCGCTGTCCCCGTTGTCTCCAACGTCTTCGTTGTCCCCGTTGGCGTCCGGTCCGGTGGTCCGCCCCTCGGGAACCTCCGGATCGGTGGACTCGTCGACGTCGTCGCCGCCGTTGCGGACCGGTACGAGGATGACCTCGGTGTCGGTCCTGGCGTCGCCGGACGACGCGGCCTCGGTCTGGACCTCGTCACGTTGACGGGCCAGTGAATCGAGGCAGTTCTGCAGATGAGGCTCGGTGACGTCGAACGTCACGATGACTGTGGGTTCGGGCACGGAAGTTGACACCCTCCGGAGGGTTCGTCGCGGTGCGACGTGCGGGCACCGTAGTGCGGACGGTCCGCGCTGATCAGACGGTCACTAACTGAATGTAGAAGGTACTTGACCCTTCGTGCACCGAGCCCCGGACAGTGGAAACCGGGGGGAGAGGGGCTGCGAGGAACGGGCGACGATGCCCGGTCCCACGCCGCGGTGCCCTGAAACAGGGTCTGACCCACGAGTTGGGCGGCCTCCCTGGGCGGGATCTCCACTCGACGGCCTTCGACCTTCGAGTGGTGCCGCACGCCTCGCGGCGGCGGCCGGTTCCTGCTTCACTGACATGGTGACCCAGAGGTCTCCGCAGACCGGCACGGATCGCCTACTCGCGCATGCCCGCCACCTGCGGCGGACATGCATGTGAATCTACCAGGCAAGCGGGACGGGACATCCCGATGGACACGGTTGTGGTGGAGACCTCGGGTGGAACCCGGACACGGACGAAGGGGAAACGGGCGACGATGGCCTCTCCCGAGCACGAAGACGAGCGCCCGCTCCCCGCGGGGGACTCCCTGTTCACTCCGGACGCGGGCCGCCTGCGCCGCGAGGTGGAGCGACGCAGCGCGGTTCCACTGGTGTGGTTGCACCAACGTCCTCGCTGGTCGGCACCGGTGGCCCTGGGGGCGCTGTTCATCGCGGGCCTGATGGCGCCGGGTGTGCCGGGAGCTCTCTGCCTGTCCCTGGTGGCGGTGTTCTTCGCGTGGTTGGCGTACCTGACCTGGCCGACCCTGGACCGGCGCCGACGGGCGCCCCGGGTACTGATGATCCTGGTGGTGTCGGTGTTGGCGGTGGCCCGCGTCCTGGGCTATTGACCTGCGGCGGGCCGAACATCGAGTTTTGACAACCATTTTCGTTTTCGCCATAATGTGTGGGTGTCTGACCAGTTCACCGGGGAGAGGGCGAACGCCCCCGAGACCCCGCCCGCCTTCCAGGCCATCGACGCGCGCGCCGCCTACGACGGCGCTCCCGTCCTCAACGGCGTCGACCTTCGGATCCCCTCGGGTCAGACCATGGCCGTCCTGGGACCCAACGGTTCGGGCAAGTCGACCCTGATGCGCGCGATGCTCGGCATCGTCCCCCTCACCTCAGGTGAGATACGGATCCACGGCACTCCCCTGCGTCGCTTCCGCGACTGGAAGCGCATCGGCTACGTGCCCCAGCGGCTCACCGCCGGGGGCGCCGTGCCCGCCACCGTCCGCGAGATCGTCGCCTCGGGCCAGGTCGCCCGACGTCGCAGGTTGTCGCTGTCCACCAAGGCCGACCGCGCCGCCGTCGACGACGCCCTGGCCGCGGTCGACCTGAGCGACCGGTCGGGCGACGCCGTGCGCGAGCTCTCCGGTGGCCAGCAGCAGCGGGTGCTCATCGCCCGCGCGCTGGCCGGGCGCCCCGACACCTTCGTCATGGACGAACCCATGGCCGGGGTGGACGCCGAGAACCAGCGGGCGCTGGCCCGCGCCATCGCACGCCTTCGCGAACAGGGCAGCACCGTGGTCCTGGTCCTGCACGAGTTGGGGCCGCTGGAGAACGTCATCGAACGCGCCGTGGTCCTGGAACACGGCCGACCGGTGCACGACGGCGCCCCGCCCGAGGCCACCGGTGAGTGCGCGCGTCCCGGTCACGAACACCAGCACCCCCACCCCGACCCCAACGACCCCGAC
>NZ_DYZD01000346.1 GCF_020741345.1 Nocardiopsis listeri | reverse complement strand
GCGGCTCCGACGGCCGGTTGTGGATCCACACGGACACCACCCGGATCACCGACCCCCGGGAGTGGGAACGCGCGGGGAACAGCGCCCTGCTGTGCGCCGACCCCGACGACGCCGAGGTGCGGCGGTTCCTCACCGGGCCCCGCGGCTGCGCGATCGCCGGAGTGGCCACCACCCCGGACCGAAGGACCCTGTTCGTGACGGTGCGGAACCCGGGGTCGGCCACCGAACACCTGGGCGAGCCGACCGTGGACGACCCGCGTGCGGTGAGCAACTGGCCCGGGTTCGATCCGCGAGGGCGTCCTCGGTCGGCCGTGGTCGTGGTCCGCAGGGACGACGGCGGCGTCATCGGGACCTGAGCGGTCCCTCGACGGCGGTAGGGCGTTCCTGTAGTCGGAGGTTGGGTCGTTCCCGCTTCACCCCGCGCCGCCGCTCCCGTAGCTTGTCGGGGTGAGTACACCGGAGCCGCTCCCCCGCACCGCCTTGGAGGCCGTGCGGAGCAAGGGTTTCCTGTGGTCGTCCTGGCCCTGGCGTGGCCTGGGTCACCTGGCCGCAACGATGGTGACGGGGCCCCTGGCCATGTTGCTGCTGGCCCCCTTCTCGCTACCGCTGATCATGCTCGGCGAGCACTTGGAGGAACTGGCCCGGGGCGAACCGCAGGGGGCCTGGACCCTGGCCGCCCTGTTCCTGTTCGGGGCGATCCTGTTACTGCTCGGCGGACCCTTCGTCGCCCTGGTGATCGCGCCGGTCGAACGGTGGCGGCTACGTCTGGTCCACCCACCGATCGACCACGGGCACCGCGCCACCGGTCCCGGCCTGTGGCACCGGATGCGCGTGCGCTACACCGAGGCGGCCACCTGGCGCGAATTCGCCTACCTGCTCCTGCTGGTCCTGCTACTGGACAACCTGACGTGGTCGCTGCTGTTCCTCTTCCCCGTCATGGGCCTGTTCCTGGTCGTCAGCCCGCTCATCCCCCTGTTCGGGGAGACCGTCGCCCTCGGATGGTGGCACTTCGAGGACCCGCTCACCGCCCTGCCCCTGGTGGCGCCCGGTGTGCTCCTGCTGCTGCTCACCCCCTACGTGTGCACCCCGGCGGCGGGTGCGCACGCCTTGGTGGCCCGGATCCTGCTCGGCGGACGCGGGGAGACCGAGGAACTGCGCTCCGAACTGGTCGAGGTCACCCGTTCGCGCGCCCGCCTGGTGGACGCCTTCGAGACCGAACGCCGACGCATCGAACGTGACCTGCACGACGGCGCCCAGCAACAGTTGATCTCCCTGGCGATGCGTCTGGACCTGGCCCGTCTGGACGCTCCGGCGGGCAGCGGGATGGAACGCACCCTGAGCCAAGTGCACGGGCAGGCCAAGGAGATCATCGGGTCACTGCGCGAGATCGTGCAGGGCATCCACCCCAAGGTGCTCAGCGATCGTGGGCTGGTCGCGGCCCTGCCCGAACTGGCCGACCGCTCCCCCGTCCCCACCCGCGTACGTGTCGACCTGCCGCGCAGGCCACCCGCGCACCTGGAGAGCGCCGCCTACTACGTGGCCGCCGAGTCCCTCACCAACGTCGCCGAACACGCCGAGGCCACCAAGGTCCGGCTGAACATCCGTCTGGAGAGGGGCACCCTTGTGTTGGAGACCGTCGACGACGGACGGGGCGGTGCCGACCCCGCCGACGGCAGCGGGCTGACCGGTCTGGCCGACCGGGTCTCCGTCGTCGGTGGCAGAATCCTGTTGTCCAGCCCTCCGGGCGGTCCCACGAGGTTGAGAGCGGAGTTCCCGTGTCCCCCATCCGAGTAGTCCTGGCCGAGGACGGCGCCCTGTTGCGGGAGGGGCTGTCCGACCTGCTGCGCAGGTTCGGCTTCGAGGTCGTCGCGGCGGTCGGTGACGCCGAGACTCTCAAGGCGACGGTCGGCGAGCAGGCACCCGATCTGGTGGTCACCGACATCCGAATGCCGCCCGACTTCACCGACGAGGGGCTGCGCGCCGCCGTGGAACTGCGACGGCGACACCCGCGCCTGCCGGTGGTGGCTCTCAGCCAGTACGTGGAAGCCGGTTACGCGTCCGACCTGTTGGACTCCCAGGAGGGGCTCGGGGTCGGTTACGTGCTCAAGGAGCGGGTGGTGGACGTCGCCGAGTTCTCCGACGTGCTGCGTCGGGTGCACGCCGGAGGCACCGTCATCGACCCCGAGGTCGTGCGACGCCTGGTGCGACGGCGCAGCACCCCGTTGGAGCGGCTGTCCGAACGCGAACTGGAGGTGCTGGCGCTGCTGGCCCAGGGCGACTCCAACGCACGGATCGCCCGGAAGCTGGTGGTGTCCGAACCCACCGTGGGCAAGCACATCACCAACATCCTCGCCAAGCTCGACCTGCCGCCGGAGGAGACCGACGTGGACCGTCGCGTCATGGCGGTCCTGACCTACCTGCGCGAACAACCGGACTGAGCCGGCCCACCCGAAGAGGGCGGTCACGGACACGGGTCCGTGACCGCCCTCGACAGGCGTGTTCCACTCGCCGTCAGGCGACCGCCCCGTCGCGCTCGGCGAAACGCTCGGCGCGCAGACGACGTGCCTCGTCCGGGTCCAGGACCGGAGCGGCGGTGAGCAACTGCTTGGTGTAGTCGCTCTGCGGGTTCTCGTAGA
>NZ_DYZD01000345.1 GCF_020741345.1 Nocardiopsis listeri | reverse complement strand
TGGCGTGGACCGCCACCCAGGCCGGATTGCGTGTGGCCATGGTCGACGCCGGCGACTTCGCCGGCGCCACCTCCAGCGCCTCCTCCAAGCTCGTGCACGGCGGGCTGCGCTACCTTCAGACCGGCAACGTGCGCCTGGTCGCGGAGAACCATCGCGAACGCCGCTCGCTGGCCTCCGACATCGCCCCGCACCTGGTCAACCACCGCCCCTTCCTCGTGCCCATCTACAACGACGGACCGCACGGCGCCGCAAAGATGGGTGCGGGCGTCTTCCTGTACTCGGCGCTGTCGGCCTTCGGCGACGGCATGGGCCGGCTGCTCTCCCCCAAGCAGGCCAAGCGCCTGGCCCCGGGTCTGCGCACCGACGGGCTCAAGTCGGTGGCCGCCTACAGCGACCACCAGATGAACGACAGCCGCATGGCCGTCATGTCGGTGCGCGCGGCCGTGGACGCCGGCGCGGTGGTGCTCAACCACGCCGAGGTGCGGGGACTGCGGACCACCGGTGGACGCGTCACGGGTGCCGAACTGCGCGACCGGGTCTGCGGCGAGGAGTTCGGCGTGGACGCGCGGCTGGTGCTCAACGCCACCGGCCCGTGGGTGGACCACCTGCGTCGCATGGAGGATCCGAAGGCGGCGCCCAGCGTACGCCTGTCCAAGGGCGCCCACCTGGTACTGAACACCCCGGACCCGTGGCGCGCGGCGCTGACCATCCCGGTGGACAAGTACCGGGTGTCCTTCGCGATCCCGTGGGAGGGCCACCTGCTGCTCGGGACCACGGACGAGGCCTACGAGGGCGACCCTGCCGACGTGGGCGTGGTCCCCTCCGACGTGGACCAGATCCTGGGCGAGGCGTCGATGGGCATCGACCCCGCCTACCTGGACCGTGACCGGATGACGTACTCGTTCGCGGGTCTGCGCGTACTGCCGGGAGGCCCCGGCGACACCAGCTCCGCCAAGCGGGAGACCGTGGTCACCCAGGGCCGCGGCGGAATGTTGTCGGTCGCCGGCGGCAAGTGGACCACCTACCGGCACATCGGTCGGACCGTGGTGGACGAGCTGCGCAAGGTGTCGTCGGTACCACTGGGCGAGGGCATGGCCGACCCGCTGCGGACCGTCCCGCTGCCCGGCCTGGCCAGCCCCGACGCGGTCACCCAGCGACTCATCATCGACCGTGAGCCGGGGGCTCGCGTGGATCCGCTCGTCGCCCGACACCTGGCCACCCACTACGGAAGCCTGGCCATGGACATCGCGGCCCTGGTCCGCGACCGGCCGGAGCTGGGCGAGCGCATCCACCCGGACGGACCGGACGTGTGGGCGCAGGTCGTCTTCGCCCGTGACCACGAGTGGGCGGTGACCGTCGACGACGCGCTGCGTCGCCGCACCACCGTGACCGTGCGCGGCCTGGACACCCCCGAGGTGCGCGAGCGCACGGAGCGTCTCCTGGCCGGTTGATCCGAATAGTCGAACGCCCCGACCGTCTTCCCCACGGTCGGGGCGTTCGTGTGTCCGGCGCCGTGCGCGCACAAAGGAACACCCCCGGCGGGTGGGACCCGTCCGGGGGTGTTCGGCGACGTTCACGCCCCTGTCAAGTGGGGCGACGACGCTACGTCTGTGCGATCGTTAGATGGCGACGACGTTCTCGGCCTGCGGGCCACGCGTGCCCTCGACGATCTCGAACTCCACGCGCTGGTTCTCCTCCAGGTTACGGAAGCCCGAACCCTGGATGGCGCTGTAGTGAACGAAGGCGTCGGGGCCGCCGCCGTCGGGGGAGATGAAGCCGAAGCCCTTCTCGCCGTTGAACCACTTCACAGTTCCCTGAGCCATGTTCTCTCCTTCAGCTCGGTGTAACACGGACGCATACTCACGCCCGATAATTGCCGCGAGCCGACTCCATGAGAAACCGCCCGCCGGTCACAAACTCCGCGGGCAAGACACCAACTGCGAAATTCAACGACTAACAATCACCTTGAACGTACCACAGTCGGCCCCCCGAGTGAGGGTTTCGAGTGTGGCAACACGCACGGCCCGCCGAGGAATACCGGCGGGCCGTGCGGGGAACCCGTGTTACGCGGGCGACGATCACCAGAGCGTCACGGGTTGCTCACGAAGAGGTCGCAAGCGTGTCGTTGACGCACCTCAGGACAGGTGGCGCCGCCACCTCCCCCGGGTCGAGGTCGGCACCACCGTGAACGGTGAACGTGTGCTCCTCCCCCGGCAACAAGGTCACCAGGGCGCTGTCCACGACGGCGTCCGGAGCGATCCTGTCGACGTTCAGGACCAGATCCCGCAAGAGCACTCCGGCCCGCACGTTCACCCGCAAATCGGAACCAATGACCCGGGTTTTCACTTCGAATTCCGGTTTTCTGTAGGCGATCTCGTGATCTCGGGCGAAGAACCACCACGCGCGGTCCCCCGCCCCGTCGACGGTGATCACCTCACCGGCCGCCTCGCCGGCCCGGGAGACCTCCGCCGGCACCGGGACCCGCAGCGCACCGCGCGGTGCCACCCGCGCCGGGTGCGAGGAGGCCGCCAGTTCCGCACCCGTTGCGACGTCACGACGCGTCACCGTCACCTCCGTCACCCACTCGGTGTCGGTGTCGTTGCCCAGCACCACGGCCAGCCCGCCGTCGACGGGTTGGACGGTGCAGACCCGGTCGGCGTACACGCGACGCAGCGCGTACCACAGGGGCTTGCGCCTGCCCGCGCCGTCCACCGCGGCCCAAGAGGTGACCGGCCAGCAGTCGTTGATCTGCCAGACCACCGTTCCGGTGCAGTACGGCCAGGTGGAACGGAAGTGCTCGATACCCACGGTCAGCGCCCTGGCCTGGTTCACCTGGGTGAGGTAGTGCCAGTCGTCGTAGGACCACTCGCGGTCACCGAAGTGCAGTGTGAGCCCGCGAGCGAGCTTGCCGTTGCCGTCGATCGCCTTCTGGTGGTGCAGCACGCCCGGTGAGGTGGGGGTGAGCGGGTCGTCGGACACCGCCGCGCGCAGGGTCGAGTGGTTCGCCGGCGCCTGGTATCCGAACTCGGCGGCGAACCGCGGCCTGCGGTCCCGGTACACCGTGTAGTCCAGCTCGTTCCACACGTCCCACAGGTGCATGGTGCCGTGGGCCGGGTCGTTGGGGTGCACGCCCTCGCCCTCGGAATACGGGCTGCCCGGCCAGTAGGGGCGGGTGGGATCGAGTTCGGCCACCACCCGCGGCAACAGGTCCAGGTAGTACCCGGCTCCCCAGGACCGCCCCGCCAACTTCTCCTTCCATCCCCAGTCCTCGTGGCCCCAGATGTTCTCGTTGTTGCCGCACCACACGGCGAGCGAGGCGTGCGGGGCGAGGCGGACGACCGCGTCGCGGGCCTCCGCCTCCACCTCCGACCACAGGGGCTCGTCCTCCGGGTAGGCGGCGCAGGCGAACAGGAAGTCCTGCCAGACCAGGACGCCCCGCTCGGAACACACGTCGTAGAAGTCGTCCGCCTCGTAGATCCCACCGCCCCACACGCGCAGCAGGTTCATACCCGCCGCACAGGCCTGGTCGATCGCCTCCGCGTAGCGGTCCCGATCCAGCCGGGAGGGGAAGGTGTCGTCGGGGATCCAGTTGGCGCCCCTGACCAGGATGTCGCGACCGTTGACGCGGACCGCGAAGGCCGCCCCGTGCTCGTCGGGGGCGCTGTGCACCGCCACGTTGCGAAACCCGATCCGGCGTTCCCAGGTGTCCAGGACGACACCGGGCGCGGACAGTTCCACCGACAGGTCGTACAGGGGTTGGCCGCCGTGGCCGCGCGGCCACCACAGGTCGGGGTCGTTCACCTCCAGGTCGAGGGCGGCCTCGTCCTCCCCCGCCGGGACGGTGACGGCCCCGACGACCCCGGCGACCGACGCGGTCACCGTCAACACGGTGTCGCGCCCCGGGTCGGTACGCTCCACGTTCAGTCGCAGGGAGACCCGCCCTCGGGAGCCCTCGGTGGAGACCGAGACCAGCGGCCGCACCGACGCCAGGCGCGCCGTCGACCAGGCGTGCAGGCGGATCGGCCGCCAGATCCCGGAGGTGACCACCGTCGGCCCCCAGTCCCAGCCGAAGTTGCAGGCCATCTTGCGGACGTACTGGTAGGGCTCGTCGTAGGCGGCGGGCAACGGGCCCAACCGGTCGCGTTCGGCCTCGGCGCGCCGGTAGGGCGCGTCGAAACGCACCTCCAGGTCGGGGCCGGTCCCGGCCCGGTCCAACGCCTCGGTGACGTCGAACCGGTACGACCGGTGCATGTTCGCGGTACGTCCCACCTCGCGGTCGCCGACCCGGACGGTGGCGAAGGTGTCCAGTCCCTCGCACACCAGGTCGACGCGTTCGGCCGGCGCGCCGCCGGCCAGGGCCTCGACCTCCGCCGCCAGCGAGCGGCCGTAGCTCCAGTCGGTACGACCGATCCAACCCAGCCGGGTCTCGTTGTCGTCGAGGTAGGGGTCCTCGATCAGACCGTGGTCGAGCAGGTCGGTGTGGACACAGCCCGGCACGGTCGCGGTGAGCCCCCCGGCCCCATGGAGCGCGGCGGCCGGTTCGGCGAGCGCGCCCTCATGGGGCGTCGCGGCCAGCGTCCAGCCGTCGTGCAGGTCGAACCACGCGGTCATGCGTGCTCCTCATTCCCTTGGTGTGGTGCTTCCCCGTCGGTGTCACGGGTGTTCAGCGCTGATCGATCCCGACGAAGTGGCCCTCTTCGACCTCCACCAGCGGTGCGGAGTCGTCGCCCTCGGAGACCGTGGGCAGGACGACGTCCTCGGGCGGGTCGGCGGCCAGCTCGGCGTCCACCTCGGCCCAGGTGCGGTGCAGCTGGGGAACGCACGAGAGCAGGTGCCGGCTGTAGGGGTGCAGCGGGTTCTCGAAGACCCTGCGGGTGGGCCCCAACTCGGCGATGGCGCCCTTGCGCAGGATCACCGACCGGTCGCTGACGTAGTTGCCCAGGGACAGGTCGTGGGTGACGAACAGGATCCCCAGGCCGCGTTCCTTGAGGTCGGCGAGCAGGTTGAGCACGTCGATACGGGTCGAGGCGTCCAACATGCTGATGATCTCGTCGGCCACCAGCAGGCGGATGTCCAACAACAGCGCCCGCGCGATGAGCAGTCGCTGCAGCTGGCCGCCGCTGAGCTGGTGCGGGTACTTGTTCAGGACGTTGTCGGGGTCCAAACGGACGGTACCGATCACGTCCAGGACCTTCTCCCTCCAGTCGGCGTCGGAGACGCCCGGGAAGTAGGAGGAACGGATCATCTCGAAGACGCGGTCCGCCTTGAAGATGGGGTTGAAGGAGCTGAAGGGGTCCTGGAAGACGCCCTGCACGTGGCGGTAGTACTCCTTCTTCTCGCCGAACCCCCGCAGGCGGGTGACGTCCTTGCCCTCGAAGGTGATGGTGCCCTGGCTGGGCTTGGTGAGGCCGAGCACCATCTTGCCGATGGTGCTCTTACCACTGCCGGACTCGCCGATCAGCGACACCACCTCACCGGGCTTCACCACGAGGTTCACGTCGCGCACCGCACGCAGCGTCGAGCCGCCGAAAGCGCCCACCCGGTACACCTTGTGCACATGGCTCAGTTCCAGCACGGCGCTACCTCCCCGTCTTCCAGCAGGCGGCCCAGTGGCCGGGTTCGATCTCCACCAGCGGCGGAGTCTCGGAGCACTCCTCCGAGGCGATGGGGCACCGGGCCTTGAACCGACAGCCGGTGGGCGGATGGAGCAGACCGGGCGGAGTTCCCGGGATGCCCTCCAGGCGAGTCTCGGAGGTGGTCGCGCCCACCTCCGGCAGGGCGCCGATGAGCATCTTGGTGTAGGGGTGCTGCGGGTCGTTGATGATCGTGGCGGCCGGAGCCTTCTCCGCGACCCGCCCCGCGTACATCACCATGACCGTGTCGGCCATCTGGTAGACGAGCGAGATGTCGTGGGTCACGAAGATCATGCTCTTGACGTAGCCACGGTCGCGGAATTCCACCATGGACTCGACCACCGACCGCTGGGTGGACACGTCCAGGGCCGAGGTCGCCTCGTCCGCGATGAGCAGGGACGGGTTGAGCAAGGTGGCCAGCACCATGACCACGCGCTGCTTCATGCCGCCGGACAGCTCGATGGGGAACCGCTTGAGCACGTCGGGATCGAGTCCGACCAGCTCCAGGCGACGGTTCAGTTCCTCGGCGACCTCGCTCGGTCGCACTCCGCGTGACTGGAGCAACTCGTTGATCATCCGCCCGATCTTGCGGGTCGGGTTGAGGGCGCTCATCGCGTACTGCGGGATGAGCGAGATCTCGTGGTAGCGGAACCGGTTCATCTCCCGGTCCTTGGCGATCGGGACGTTCTCGCCGTCCAGCTCGATCGTGCCGTCCACGTGGCGCATCCGCGAGTCCAGGCGGATCAGGCTCTTGCCGAGGGTGCTCTTGCCACAGCCGGACTCCCCGGCCAGGCCCATGATCTCGCCGTCGGCGAGCTCGAAGTCCACCCCGTCCAAGGCGTGGACGTCCCCGCGCAGGGTCTGGTAATAGACCTTCAGGTCTTTGACGCGGAGTGTCATCACAGCTCCCGCAGCTTGGGGTTGAAGATCTCGTCCAACCCGACGTTGAGGATGTACATCGAACCGACGATCGCGGTGATCCCGGCGCCCGGCGGAATGAACCACCACCACATGCCCAGGTGCAACGCGCTCCAGGTGAAGGAGTTCTGCAACATCAGGCCCAGTGAGACACCGTCCGAGGGGCCGAGACCGATGAAGTCCAGGCCCGCGGCGATGAGCACCGCCCCGCCGAACAGCAGGATGAAGGACATCACCAGGTAGGAGCTCATGTTGGGAGCGATCTCCGTGGTGATGATCTTTCCGGTGCGTCGTCCGCTGAGCCGCGCCAGATCCACGTAGTCGCGCGTGGCCAGGGACAGCGCCTGGGAACGGACCGCGCGGGCGGCCCACGGCCAGGAGGTCATCCCGATGAACAGGGACTGGACGAACACACCCTTGATGTCCAGGTAGGCGACGGCCACGATCAGCACGACCAGGGCCGGAAGGACCAGCACCACGTTCGTGAGCATGTTGAGGATCTCGTCGACGATCCCGCCCTTGTACCCGGCGATGAAACCGATGGCGGTGCCGATCACGAAAGCGATGCCACCGCCGAGGAATCCGACCATGAAGGTGGAACGCAGCCCGTAGACGAACTGGGCCCAGATGTCCTGGCCGAACGTGGTGGTGCCCAGCCAGTACTCGGCACTGGGCGGCTGACTCTGCGGACCGATGTAGACGTTCGGCCCGTGGTCGACGAAGAGTGGGCCGATGAGCCCGAGCAGCAGAAGGATCAGGACGATCCCCGAACCGATCAACAGCTTGGGGTTGCGCTTGGCGAAGTGCAGCGTCTCGGAGGTCCGGCGCTCCACCACGGGTTGGGGCTCGGTGGTTCCGTCCGAGCCCGGCGCGCCCGCAACGTTGCTCAAGACGAGCCTCCAGTCATCTGGACCCGCGTCCGCGGGTCGACCAGGACGTAGATGATGTCGATGATGAAGTTGGCGATCAGCAC
>NZ_DYZD01000344.1 GCF_020741345.1 Nocardiopsis listeri | reverse complement strand
ATCCTGGCAGAGGCCCGGGTGGCGGGGCACGGTGTTTTGGCCGGTGGTGGTCGGTGGGGTGGTGCTGGCACCACTGTGGGTGGTGGGCGGGGGTGGAGGTGGAAGTGGGTGGTGACGTCATGGTGGTTCGCGGCGGTCGAATCTAGCGTTTTAAGGGCCGGGGAGGACCCGGTGGTTTTCGGTCTCGTCGAGGAGAGTCATGATCGCGGTGAACCCCCCTTCCTGCGGTGTCGTTTCGGGCCCTTTGCGTTATGGGCGTGGTGTGCGACGTGGTGTGCGGGTGCTGGCCTTCGATGAGAGTGGGCCGGGGCGCATCGTGGAGGAGTTGGGGGATGCGGCCGAGGCCGATCATGTGGCGGTGGTGGTGCCGGGTAACGACAACGACCTGGGTAACTACTTCGATCAGGCGAGGTCGACGCGGCCGCGGGCGAACGCGGCGATCCTGTTGGAGGAGATGCGTCTTCAGGCTCCCACCGAGCGGGTGGCGGTGGTGGTGTGGGTGGGGTATCGGACCCCGCGGGGGTTCGGTGAGGCGGTGATGCGGGCTCCGGCCGAGCGGGGTGCGCGTGATCTGGTGCGGTTGACCCGGTTCTTGCCGTCTTCGGCGCGGGTGACGTTGGTGGGGCACAGTTACGGTGCGGTGGTGTGCGGGTTGGCGTTGTCTCGGGCTCGGGTGGATGAGTGCGTGGTGTTGGGCAGTCCGGGGTTGGGGGTGCGTGATCGGGCCGCTCTGGGGTTCTCGGGGAATCTGTGGGCGGCTTTGGGGCCCAGGGATTGGATCCGGTTCTTTCCGCGGGGGTATGTGGGCGGGGTGGGGCATGGGCCTTCGCCGTTGCGGTCGGGTTTTGGGGCGCGGGTGTTCGCCACGGGCGACATTTCGGGGCACTGCTCCTATTACCGGTCCGGGAGTGAGTCGGTGCGCAACATCGCGCGGATCGCGGTGGGCCGGTATGAGCGGGTGAGTCTGGTGGGTGGGCGCCCCGAGTCGGTGCCGGCCGCCGAGGTGTCCGGTTCGGTGGTGGTCTGATGGACACGGATACGGCGATCGTGGCGCGGGGTCTGCGCAAGGGCTACCGGGGCGGCGAGGTGGCCCTGGACGGGGTGGATCTGCAGGTGGGGTCGGGGACCGTGCACGGGTTGTTGGGGCCCAACGGGGCCGGTAAGACCACCATGGTGCGGGTGTTGGCGACCTTGTTGTCCTTTGACGCCGGACGCGCGTGGGTGGCGGGGGCCGATGTGGCGGCCCGGCCCGGGGTGGTGCGTGAGCGGATCGGGTTCGTGGGCCAGTACGCGGCGGTGGACGAGGTGTTGAGCGCGCGCCGCAACCTGGAGATGTTCGGGCGTTTGTACCACTTGGGGCGGCGGCGTTCGCGCTCGCGTGCCCAGGAGTTGTTGGAGCGGTTCGATCTGGTGGGTGCGGCCGATCGGCCGGTGCGCACCTTCTCGGGTGGGATGCGTCGTCGGTTGGATCTGGCGGCGGGGCTGGTGTTGGATCCTCGGGTGCTGTTCCTGGACGAGCCGACCACGGGGTTGGACCCACGTAGTCGCGGCCAGGTGTGGTCGATGGTGCGTGAGTTGGTGGCGGGCGGTACGACGGTGTTGTTGACGACCCAGTACCTGGAGGAGGCCGACCGGTTGGCGGATCGGATCTCGGTGATGGACACCGGAAGGGTGATCGCCCAGGGCACGCCGGGGGAGTTGAAGGAGCGTGTGGGCGGGGGCCGGGTGGAGGTGGTGGTGGGTCGCGCCGAGGAGTTGGGGGTGGTGGCCCAGGTGTTGGAGCGTATGGCCGGTGCGCCGCCGTCGGTGGATGTGGACGCGTTGTGCGTGCGGGCGCCGCTCGCGGGGCGGGGTGCGGCGTTGACCAAGGTGGTGCGGGCCTTGGACGAGGCGGGGTTGGACGTGGAGGACATCGCGTTGCGTAAGCCGACGTTGGACGAGGTGTTCTTGGCCTTGACCGATCAGGAGGGCGATGGTTCGGGCGATGTGGGTGAGGGGGGTTCGTGGTGAGTGAGGTCGAGCGGGCTCCGGGACCGGTTCGTGGGGTGGGGGTGTGGTCGCGTCGTCTGGGGTGGGCGGTGGCCGACTCCGTGGTGGTGGCGCGCCGTTATCTGGCGCATTTGGTGCGCAAACCCGATGAGCTCGTGGGCACGTTGATGATCCCGGTGTTGGCGGTGTTGCTGTTCGGGTTCGTTTTCGGTGAGGCGCTGGGCGCGGCCATGGGGGTGGGCGGTGACGAGTACCGGGATTTCCTCATGCCGGGGTTGTTCGCGTTGACGATGGCGTTCGGGATCGGCAACACCACGATCGCGGTGGTCTCCGATGTGGGGCGTGGGGTGGTGGACCGGTTCCGGACGTTGCCGATGGCGCCTTCGGCGTTGTTGGTGGGCCGGTCGATGGCCGATGTGGTGGCGGCGTTGGTGGATCTGGCGGTCCTGGTGGGGATGGGGTTGTTGATCGGGTGGCGTTGGCACCTGGGTGTGGGTGCGGCGTTGGCGGCGTTGGGGTTGTTGTTGCTGTTGCGGGCGGCCTTCACCTGGGTCGGGATCTGGTTGGGGTTGATGGTGCGCAGCCCTGAGTCGGCGATGAAGTTCTTTTCGTTGGTGTTCCCGTTGGCGATGGTGGCGGAGACGTTCGTGCCCGCGGAGATGGTGCCGGTGTGGGTTGCTCCGGTGGCGGAGTGGAATCCGTTGTCGGCGACGGTGTTGGCGTGTCGGGAGTTGTTCGGGAACACGGCGGTGGCCGGTCAGGGGTGGGTGGCTCAGAACGCGGTGTTGATGGCGCTGGTGTGGCCGTTGGTGTTGTTGGCGGTGTTCGTGCCGTTGTCGGTGGTGCGTTATCGCCGGTTGAGTCGTTGATGGTCGGGGTGGGGCGGGTGCGCGGGGGCCACTCGCCCCATTCTTGTGGGGGGGCTCAGGGGTGGGTGGTGTCGTGCAGGTATCGGGTGAAGGTGGTGCGGCCCACGGCGTGTTGGGGGGTCAGGTGGTTTCCGGCGCGGAAGGCGGCGAAGATGCGGCCGGGGGCGCGCAGTGGCAGGCGGGGTTTGTTCAGCCGGTGGGCGCGCAGGTAGGCGCCGGCCAGGTCGGCGAAGGGTTCGATGTGGGGTCCGCCCATGTCGTCGACGCGTCCGGCGGGTTCTTCTTGTGTGAGGCGGGCCAGGCGTAGGGCCACTTCGGTGGGGTCGACCGGTTGGACGTCCACGTCGGGGTAGGCCATGGCGGGCAGGCGTGCCATGCGTGCGCACAGACCGTCGATGAGTGTGTGGAACTGGGTGGTGCGCAGGATGGTCACGCCCAGGTCACTGGCTTGGAGGGCTTGTTCGACGGTGTGTTTGGTCTTGTAGTAGCCCAGGGGGATGCGGTCGACGCCGACGATGGAGATGTAGATCAGGTGGTGCACGCGTGCGGTGCGGGCCGCGCCGATGAGGTGGGTGGCGGCCTGTAGGTCGCCTCCGGTGGGGGTGGAGGCCAGGTGCAGCAGGGTGTGGACGCCGTCCAGGGCTTGGTCGAGTCCGGTGCCTTGGCGTAGGTCGACGGCGTGGGCGTGGGGGTCGGTGGGGTCGGGGTGGCGGCTGAGGGTGCGTACGTGGTCGTCGCTTTGGCGTAGCAGGTCGGTGACGTGGGTGCCCAGGGCGCCTGTGGCTCCGGTGACCAGGATCGTGCGCATGCTCCACCTCCGAGGCCGGTGAGGGGTTCACGTTAACACCGCATTGGGTGGTTTTCGTGGGTTTTCAGGGGGTGTCGAAGGTGTGGGGTGTGGGGGCCTTCCCGAGGTGGTGGTCCAAGGCAGGGGCGGCTCTGGTGGGCGGATGGGTGCAGGTGGTGACCGGTGGTGTGAGATGTCCGGTTAGAGTGCTGGACATCGTCGGCGCAGACGGTGCCGTCACAGCGTGGTGAGGAGTGTGTCCATGTCCGCTCTCGTGCAGGAGTTGACGGCCGCCTTGGGTCAGGGGTCGGTGGTCACCGATCCGGAGGTGATGGCCGGGTACGCGCACGATGAGGCCGAGTGGGCGCCCTACGGTGGCCCGGTGGCGGTGGTGCGCCCCCGTGAGACGGCGGACGTGGCGCGGGTGGTGCGCTCTTGTGTGGAGCACGGGGTTCCGGTGGTGGCGCGCGGCGCCGGTACGGGGCTTTCGGGTGCGGCCAACGCCGGCCAGGGGTGGGTGGTGGTCTCCTTCGAGCGTATGAATCGGGTGTTGGAGGTCGACGCGGTCCAGCAGAGCGTCACGGTGCAGCCGGGGGTGGTCAACGACGACCTGCGGGAGCGGGTGGCCGCCGACGGGTTGTGGTATCCGCCGGACCCGGCTTCGGCTCCGTGGTCGACCATCGGTGGGAACGTGGCCACCAACGCGGGCGGGTTGTGCTGTGTCAAGTACGGGGTGACCCGTGACTACGTGCTGGGCATGGAGGTGGTGACCGGGACCGGTGAGGTGGTGCGGTTGGGGCGCACCACAGCCAAGGGTGTGACCGGCTATGACCTGGCCGGGCTCATGGTGGGTTCGGAGGGCACGCTGGGTCTGGTCACCGAGGTGACGTTGCGTCTGGTTCCGTTGCGCACCGGGGTTGAGCACACGGTGGTGGGCTACTTCGACTCGTTGGTGGACGCGGGTCGTGCGGTGGCGGCGGTTTCGGCGGCCGGCATCGTGCCTTCGGCGATGGAGCTGATCGACCGGTTCTGTCTGCGGGCGGTGGACGAGTGGAAGAACATGGGGCTCTCGGCCGAGGGTGAGGTGTTGTTGTTGGCCCGCAGTGACCTGCCCGGTGAGTCGGGTCAGGTCGAGGCCGACCGCATCCTGGAGTGTTTCGAAAAGGAGCGTGCGGTGTACACGGTGCGTTCCACCGACGCCGAGGAGGCCGAGGCGTTGTTCTCGGCGCGCCGGTTGGCCTACCCGGCGCTGGAGCGGTTGGGGCCGTTGTTGACCGAGGACGTGTGCGTGCCCAAGGCGCGGGTGCCGCAGATGTTGGCGGCCATCGAGCGGGCGGCGGAGCGTTTCGACACCCACATCGGCAACATCGCCCATGCCGGCGACGGCAACCTGCACCCCTTGTTCATCGTTCCGGCCGGGGACGAGGCGGCCAAGGAGCGGGCCAAGCAGGCCTTCGAGGTGATCGTGGACGAGGCCTTGGCGATGGGTGGCACGGTCACCGGTGAGCACGGGGTGGGGTTGCTCAAGATGCGTGGGGCCGCCGAGGAGTTGGGGCCGCAGGTGGTGGAGATGCATCGGGCGGTCAAGGCGGCGTTGGATCCGCACGGTGTCCTGAACCCGGGCAAGGTGTTCGCCTGAACCCTGCGGTGTTGTGCGGGGGCGTTCTCGATGAGGGCGGCCCCCTTTTTTTCGTTCGGGGTCAGGTGTGGGTGAGGTAGTCGTCCAGGTGGGCGGCGGCGGTGAGCATGGCCCGGGAGCGGCCCAGCAGGTTGTGGGAGCGCTGGTCCAGGGCCTGGTTCAGGGCGGTGGTGTCGCCGCTGTGGCTCAGCCGCTCCAGAACGGGGCCGATGTCGGGTAGCGGGTAGCCGACCTGGCGGAGCAGGTGGACGATGCGGGCCAGGCGCACGTCGGCGGGGGTGTAGGTGCGGTACCCGGTGGTGTGGTCGCGTTGGGGGGTGAGCAGGCCGGCCTGCTCCCACACGCGCAGGGCCGAGGTGCGCACCCCCAGGTGGGCGGCGACCTCGCCGATGCGCAGGTCACCGGAGGGCGGGATGGGGGCGTTCTCGGTGTGGTGGGCGATGGCGGACAGGGCCTGACCTGCCTGGTCCAGGGCTTGTCGGTGTCGGTGCAGGTCGGCGTGGGCGGCGTCGATCAGCTCCAGGGCGCGGTCGGTGTCCTGTGCGAGCACGGCGTGCATGATCGCGCGGGAGGTGTGGCTGCCGAAGGCGGCGTACAGGGCCCGGTAGGTGAGCAGGGCGCGGCGGTGGTGGGGGGTGAAGACGCGGTAGCCGGAGGCGGTGCGTGGGGTGGGTGGTAGCAGGCCTTCGTCGGCGTGGTTGCGGACCTGTTGGGTGGAGATGCCCGCGGCGCGGGCCAGGTCGATGGGGCGCAGGCGGGCCGGCTCGTCCACGCGGTTCCTTCCCGAAGGGGTGTGGGTGGTGGGGCCAGGATAGGGCGGCCGGGGCGGGCCGGTGGTGTTGTTCGGGTCGGGGTGGTGGGGTGCGTGAATCGGAAGGGAACCGGGGAGGGTGTGGGGCGCGTCTCACCGGTAGGAGAGCCCCACTGAGAGGATGTGCCCCATGTCCGGTGGCGTTTTGGCCCTGTTGGCCATCGCGGTCGCACTCATCATCGCGATCTCGGTGATGAGTGCGGCGGGCGAGCGTGAGCGGGCCGGGACGTTGCGGGTGTGGGTCGGTGAGCGTGGGTGGGGTTATGACCGTGAGCGGCCCGAGTTGGCCGACCGGTTCGCCGGTGCGCCCTTTCGGCGGGCTCCTTCCAACGCCAGGGCGGTGCACGTGCTCTCGGCCGAGTATCGGGGGCATCGGGTGTTGGCCTATGAGTACGTCTACACCACCTGTGGTCGGGATGGGCGTTCGGCTCCCAGCACGCATCGTTTCCCGGTGGTGGTCGTGCCCACCCCGCCCACCCCGGTGCTGCAGGTGTGCGCCGAGGCGGGGCCGGTTCTGCGGGGTGTGGATCGGGTGCGGGTGGGTGAGTGCGGCTTCGATGAGACCTTCGAGGTGCGTTGTGCGGACGAGGTGTTCGCGCGGGCGTTGCTGGATGAGCGGGTGCGCGCCTGGTTGCTGGAGACGCCGGGGGAGCGGGCGGGGTTCCGTTTCACCGGTGAGCACCTTCTGGCCTGGGGCGAGGGCCGGTTGGAGGCGGAGGCCGCGGTGGCCATGGCCGACCGTCTGATCGACCTGTTGGAGCACGTTCCCGCCGGGGTGTGGGAGGGCGCCCGGCCTTGAGCGGCGGGTGAGGGGGGCGGGCGCGGTCGGCGGGGGCCGCGCCCGATGCCTTTGTCGGGGCGGGGTTCAGGGCCGCCAGGTGGATTGGTCACTCCAGCGCAGCGGTTCGGGTAGGTGGGCGGTGTCGTTGAGCACGATGACGGCGGCCGGGGCGTGGGGGCGGTAGCGGATGAGGGTCAGGGCGGCGTTGGCCACCGGTGTGGAGATCCACCGCCATGGTGGCGCGTCCATGGCGTGGGCGAGCAGGTGGGAGATGACGTAGGCGTGGGTGATGAGTACTTCGCGGCGTGGGACTTGCCCTGGAACCGGGCCGGTGAGGCGTTCCAGGACGCGGGCGGCCAGGTGGGGTGCGTGGTCCCGGGGTGGCAGGTGGGAGGTGAAGGCCAGGATCTGCTCGGCGTGCCGGGGCGGGAGTTCGTCGCGGGTGGGCAGGTGGGGAATGTGGTCGTCGGCCTCGGGTGCCGGGGTGGCGGTGAGTCCTGTCAGGTGGGTGAGGGCTTGGTGGGCGGTCTGTGTGGTGCGTGGAGAGGGGCCGTGCCGGAGGGTGTGGGGTTCTGAGCGGCTCAATCTGCGCCCCAACAGGTCGGCCTGGTGGCGGCCGGTGTCGGTGAGGTTGGCGGTGGTGGGGTCGGCTTGGCCGTGGCGGGCCAGGTACAGATCGCGGGTGGCGGGCACGGGTGACCTCCTTGGGTTGGACAGGGGTGGGATGTGTGCGGGTGTGGTCCGGTTCTCGGTGTGGAGGGGGCTGATGGGTGTGAGGAAGGAGGGGTGGGCGGGTAGGGCGGACGACGTGGCGTCGGGCCCTGCTTCGGGCCCGAGCGAACGCGAGGTTCAGTAAGGGGGAGGTCATGGCTGGAGAGCTCAGCGGCCGGACGGTGGCGATCTTGGCCGCCGATGGGGTCGAGCAGGTGGAGTTGGTGGAGCCTCGTCGGGCTTTGACCGAGGCGGGGGCCCGTGTGGAGTTGGTGTCGCTGAAGGCGGGGTCGATCCAGGCGATGAACGGCGACATCGAGCCGGCCGACCGGTTCGATGTGGACCGTGAGGTGGCCGGTGTGGGGGTGGACGACTACGACGCCCTGGTGGTGCCCGGTGGGACGGTCAACCCCGACAACCTGCGTCTCGACAGTGACGCGGTGTCGTTCGTGCGTGACTTCGTGGCTCGTGGCAAGCCGGTGGCGGCGATCTGTCACGGGCCCTGGATCCTGGTGGAGGCCGATGTGGTGCGTGGTCGCACCGTGACCTCCTATCCCAGTATCCGCACCGACATCCGTAACGCCGGAGGCACGGTGGTGGAGGAGGAGGTGGTCACCGATCACGGTGTCACCACCAGCCGTAACCCCGATGATCTGCCGGCGTTCTGTGCGCGGATCGTGCGCGAGTTCGCGGGCGGGTGACGGGTGCCCTTGGCCTGGATACGGGGTCCGGGCCAGGGGCCCTTCGCCTGGAGGGGTGGGGCGGGGCGTTCAGGGTGTGTGGCCGCCGGCGAAGGGCAGGGTGCGCCAGTGTTCCACGGCCGGTTGTAGGGCCTCGTTGAGTGTGGGCAGCTCGGGCACGAGCGTGAGGTGGGCGATGGCGCGCAGCATGCCGATGGCGTTGACGAACCTGGACACGTCGGGGTTCAGGGTGCGCAGGCCGTTGCGGCGCGCGCCCCGGTCGTAGGCGGCCTCGCATTCGGGGCCCAGGGCCGCCAGGTCCCATTCCACGGGGCCGAGCGTGAGCATTTCGAAGTCGGCGTACAGGTCTCCTCGGGTCGAGTGGAAGATGTTGGCGGGTGGGGAGTCGCCGTGGATGGGCTGCAGGTCGATGTCGCCGAAGCGCTCCTGGAAGGCGGCCTGGGAACGCACCAGGGGGTGCAGGAGGTCCCATTCGCGGTGGGCCCGGTCCAGGTCGTCGGGGGTGATGAGGTCGGGGTGTTCGCCGAGCCGTGTCAGGGCGTCGGTGACGAAGGCGGGTTCGGCCGTGGACAGGTACGACAGCGCCGCGGGATAGGAACGTAGGGCGGCGTGCAGGTCGGCGGTGCTCTCGGCGTTGGCCACGTAGTCGGGTTCGACGTCGTCGGCCTGCTCGACGAAGGTCCAGAACGTCATGGACAGGCCCTGGCGTTGGAGGGGTCGGGCCGGGAGGAGAGGGCTGGGTTCCAGGACGGGCAGGCCTTGGTCGGCCAGCCACCGTGTCACGTTCAGTTCGTCCTGTTGGCGCAGGGCCAGGTCGTGCAGGGTCGTGGTGTGGGGCAGGACGGTGGGGACGCGGGCCACGACCGGTGCGGGGGCCAGGTGAACGACGACGGAGAACACGTCGTGGAGTACCCGCGGGTCGGTCACGGTGAGTCCGAGTTCGCGGGCGGCCCCGGTTGCGGTGTGGACGGCGTGGTCGGTGCGTTCGGCCTGTTGGCGGGGGCTCATGTACGTGGTCATCGCGGGATCATCCCACGTCGACGGGTGTGTGCGGTGACCTTGTTCGGCGTGGCCGGGTGGAGGTGGGGGAAAGGCGGTGGGGCCGCCCGATCAGATCGGGCGGCCCCACCGGTTTCGGTCCGTTACTCGGTTTCGGGTTCGTCGGGGTGGCGCCGCAGGTGCAGTACCGCCGTGATGAGGCCGCCCCAGAGCACGGCGATGGAGATGACCATCATGATGATGGCGCTGGTGGACATCAGCGGTCCCCTTCCTTGTCACGGGTGTGGTCGGTGGCCGGTTCGGCGCCGACCTGCTCGGGCTCCTCCAACTGCACCGGGGTCCGACCGTCCTCGGCCCGGGTGCGGGCGGCGTCGTCGCGGGCGATGGCGTCGGCCTTCTTCCAGGGGAAGCAGGCGACGATGATGCCGAAGACGATGGCGCCGATGGCCACGCCCCATCCGGCGATCAGCAAGAACCCGGTCGGGTAGCCCTCGTAGTTCTCGGTGAGTTCGATGCGCAGGCTGTCCCACATCATGATGCCGAGCAGGACGGGGGTGATCACGCCCAGGGTGATGCGCCACCAGGTGCCCAGGTGGATGGAGGAGACGGCGTTGACGTGGGCCTGGAAGAGCTTGAGTCGACGCACCCCCCAGGAGATGAAGACGACCAGGACCAGGCCTGCCAGTGCGATGCCGTACTGGTTGATGAAGCGGTCGAAGACGTCGAGGAAGTGGAGTCCCTCGTGGGTGGGAAAGAGCAGGATCGAGGCCAGGGCGGTGGCGCCGCCGACCAGGGCCACGGTCTGGGTGCGGCCCAGTCCGGTGCGGTCTTGGACGGCGGAGACGATGACCTGGACGATGCTGATCAGTGAGGTGATGCCGGCGATGGACAGGCAGGCGAAGAACAGTACGCCGAACAGGGGGCCGCCGAAGGGCAGGCTGGAGATGATCTGTGGGAAGGCGACGAAGGCCAGTCCGATGCCGGAGGTGGCGACTTCGTCGACGGCGGTGCCGGCGGCGCTCGCCATGAATCCCAGGGCGGCGAAGACGCCGATGCCGGCCAGGAGTTCGAAGGAGGCGTTGGCGAACCCGGCGACCATGGCCGAGCCGGTCAGGTCGGACTTGCGCTTGAGGTAGGAGGCGTAGGTGACCATGATGGCGAAGCCGATGGACAGTGAGAAGAACACGTGTCCGTAGGCGGCGATCCACACCTTTCCGGTGAGCATGGCCGACCAGTCGGGTGTGAAGAACGCGTTCAGTCCGGTGACGGCGCCGTCCAGGGTCAGGGCCTGGATGACCATGATGCCGAACAGGATCACGAGCAGGGGGATGGTGATCTTGTTGATGATCTCGATGCCGCGGCGCACTCCGATGATGAGGATGGTCAGGGCGACCAGCCACACGCCGATGAGGGGCCAGGCGACCCCGGAGACGTAGCCCGAGACCGGTCCGGGTTCGGGGTTCATCTGGAGGAAGTCGTTGAAGAAGAACCCGTCGGGGTCGTTGCCCCAGGCCTGGGTGATGGAGAACCAGGTGTAGCGGATCGACCAGGCGATGATGACGGCGTAGTAGATGGCCACGACGAAGCAGATGGCCACCTGCCACCAGCCCAGGGCTTCGGCGGGGCGCCAGATGCGCCGGTAGGACAGGGGTGCCGAGGAGCGGTAGCGGTGGCCGATGCCGTATTCGAGGATGAGGAGCGGGATACCCGCGGTGAGCATCGCGATCAGGTAGGGCAGGAGGAAGGCTCCGCCCCCGTTCTCATAGGCGACGTAGGGGAATCGCCAGATGTTGCCCAGTCCGATGGCCGATCCGATCGCGGCCATGAGGAATCCCGCTCGCGTTCCCCATTGCTCGCGAGGCTGTTGCCCCATGTTCAGGTCTCCTAAATCATCCCGTAGTTCGCGACCCGCACGGTAGCAGGATTTGGCCACCTGAGCATCGTCGGGGCTGGTCTGATGGCTGGATGTCGCTTATCCAGAGGCTTTCGGTGTCGTTTTGTCTGAGGGTGGTGTGGGGCGGGGGAGGCAAGTGGCGCTAACCGGGCGTGTTCAGGTCGGCTGTGGCCACGCCATGCCCCAAGGGTGGGGCGCGCACGGTGTGTTCGGTGCGCGCCCCCGCCGCTCACCAGCGCATGTGGACCTGTTCGGCGAAGCCGTTCAGATCGGTCACGGTCAGGGTGGTGCCGTCGTCGGTGCGTACGGTGCCCCGGTAGTGGCCGAAGCACTGGTGGGTGTCGCTGACGATCAGGCCGGTGTCGGTGCGGTCGACGCGTTCGTGGAAGGGGGTGAAGACCACGTCGACACGGTCGGAGGCGGGGGTGTACAGGCGCCAGGGGGCCAGGAAGTCGTCGGGGTCGTAGTCCCAGACCAGTTCTTCGCCGATCTTGGTGAGGCGGCCGTCCACGCACAGGGCGTTCTCGGTCAGTCCGGTGCCCTTGGTCCATTGGCCGCCGAACTGTAGGCCCAGGGTGTGGCCGTTGGTGTGGCCCGCGGCGGCGCCCCAGTTCCAGTTGATGTCGTAGGGCCAGCGGCCGCGGCCGTGGTCCAGTACACCGAAGGCGTCGGTGAAGTCGTAGGTGTGCTCGCCCAGGCGGACGGTGCCCGAGGCGGGGCGTGCGGTGTGTTTGGAGGTGTACTGGAAGCGGGTGGGGCTCCAGGGGATGACCACGCTCATGGATTCGTGGCCTGGAGGCCGGGTGACCAGCAGGTCGGCGTGGAGGGGCCCGTGGTCGGTGGTGCAGGAAAAGCGCAGGCGGGTGCCGGTGGGGGTGTCGTCGATGTGGGCGCGGATGGGGCCCAGGGCGGCGGTGGGGCCGGTGCCCAGGCTGTGGGGCACGCGCACTCCGTGTCCCAGGGGGCGCAGCGCGGTGCGGGTGACCTCCACGGGTGCGGTGGGGTCGGCGTGGTCCAGTAGGTAGACCGAGGTCAGGCCCAGGTAGTCGATGTCGGCGACGGTGATGGCGATCAGGTGGGTGGGGGTGCTCACGCACCAGTATTCCCAGCGTTTGGTGCGTGACCAGCCGGGGATGTGGGTGCGGTGCAGCGGGGTGCGCGACCAGCCCACCGCCTCGCGGTTCAGGCGCCCCTGGGGGGTGCACAGGTCCACGGGTGAGGTGATCTCGCGTTCGTGTGTGGGCATGGCCGTCAAGCCTACGGTGTGCGCGGCCATGGGTGTGGTGGGGCGGGTGTTGAGGATGAGGTCGGGCCGGCGGTGGCTCATCCGGGTTCGGGTTCGTCTATGCCCGGCCGTGTCAGGCGGGAGCGGATCGCACCGGTGTTGCGACCGAGCTCCTGTGCGAGTGCGGCCAGGGTCGTGCCCTGGGCGAAGCGCCGGGCCAGGGGTTCGTCGTCCTCGGCGCTCCAGGGCCGGTAGGCGTTGGGGGGTGGCGGCGTTGTGCCTGTGCGAACCCGACCGGATCCTGGCCGATGGTGGAACTTCGCAGCATGAGCCACCCCAGGGTGGTCATGGTCTCCGCCGGCAGGACCCCGGACAGGTTCGTGGTGATCTCGCCGTCGTCGGTGAATCCGACCGCCTCGATGGACACTCTGCCGTCGGGGGTGTGTGGTGGTGAACCGGAGCCGCTCCGAGCCCTGTTCCACGGTGATGGTGATGGGTCGGTGGGGTTCGTCGGTCACGGTCCTCCTTGGTTTTGTGGGCTGGGGCGGGCATGACCTGGCCGGGAAAAGCAGGGGTCGGGGCGGTGTGGCCTGTTGTGGACAGAGCGGTGGTGGAGGCGGGCAGGACGGCCGGGGAATGGGACAATGTGGGCCATGTCGGTTCGTGAACTCGTGATCTTGGGCAGCTCCAGTGCGGTTCCCACCCGTCGGCGCAATCACAACGGGTACTTCCTGCGTTGGGGGGATCAGGGGGTGTTGTTCGACCCTGGTGAGGGCACCCAGCGGCAGATGCGCATGGCGGGACTCGCGGCCTCCGACATCACCCGGATCTGCGTGACCCACTTCCACGGCGACCACAGTCTGGGGTTGCCGGGCATCGTGCAGCGCATCGCCCGCGACCAGGTGTCGCACACGGTAAGGGCCGCCTACCCGGGGTCGGGCCAGGAGTACTGGGAGCGGTTGCGGCACGCCACCTCCTTCGTGGACACCGACGTGATCGTTGCCCAACCGGTGGGCGGCGGGGGCGGCTGTGTGCTGGGCGAGGAGGAGCCGTTCACCATCACGGCGTTGCCGCTGCGCCACTCGGTACCGGCCTACGGGTACCGGTTGGTCGAACCGGACGGGTGGCGGATGCTGCCCGAGCGGTTGGCGCACTTCGGGGTGCACGGGCCCGACATCGCCCGTTTGCAGCGTCAGGGAAGTATCGAGGTGCGGGGGCGCACGGTGGAGCTGGCAGAGTGCGCCCGCCCCCGGCCCGGGCAGGTGTTCGCGTTCGTGATGGACACCGGCGAGTGCGAGCAGGCCGTGGAGTTGGCATGGGGTGCGGACATGCTGGTGATCGAGTCGACCTACCTGGACGAGCACGAGGATTGGGCCGAACGGTACGGGCATCTGACGGCCCGGCAGGCGGGTCGGATCGCCGCGCGGGCGGGGGTGCGCCTGCTGGTGCTCACCCACCTGTCGGAGAGGTACGAACAAGACCAGGAGGGCTCGTTCGTGGCCCAGGCCGCCGAGGAGTTCGACGGAGCGGTCGTGTTGGCCGCGGACCTGGACCGGATCGCGTTGCCGGCCCGGCGCTGAGACAGCCGGTCCGATTCAGGCGTGCGGGGCCGGTTCCTCCTCTTCAGGCACCTGCGTTCGCGGCCATACCGCACGTGTACCTCTCCCCGGAGCGGGTTCGAAACCGTAAGGCGTCGAACCCGCTGGTTCTTTGGACAAGTCAAGGAGCACGCCATCAAGTCCCCCACCGCCCTCGCGACACTGAGTTCGATCTCCTTGCTCGTGCTGACCGCGTGCGGCCCATCGACCGTCTTCGACTTCACCGAGCCCGCGACGGACCCGGCGCGCAGCATCGAGTTCCGTATTTCCGATGAGCTCATCGACCAGAGCGAGGGCTACCGCGACCACCGGGTACAGGAGTCCATCACCCTCACCGCGGTCGAGTCCGAGGACCCTGCGCGGTGCGCCGTGGAGTACCGGGTCGACTACGTCGAGGGGCGCCTCGACCTCTTCCTCGAACTGCTCCAGGAGGGGATCGACGCGACCGAGAGCGAGGCCACCGTGGATCAGCGTATGGCCATCGCACTGACCGGTGAGGACCTGGACTCGATCGAGCTCGGCGAGGACCACACCCTCGCGGTGGTGCCCCTGGAGTGCGCCATCTCGTCGACCGACATCGAGAACACCGTGCGCGTGGCCTTCGCGGAGACCCGCCCCTTCGGGGATCCGTTCTTCGCTCGCGCCGAGGTCGCACTCACCCAGGACGGTGAGCTGTTGGTCCTCGATGCCGAGTTCAGGGACCGGTGACTCGATGTCGGCGGCGACCGCAACCACGGAGACCACGTGGGCGGCCGAGCCGGGTCGGATTCAGTCCCGGTCCAGGGCTCGGGCTCGTGTGGGGTCGCCTTCGTCGGCCGGTGTGGTGGCGGTGGGTTCGTCGAGATCGCTCGCCGCGGTGGTGGTCGGGGTGGTGGGCACCGCTGTCTGGGCGATGAACGCCCCGGTCACGATCACCACCGCGCCCAGAAGCTGCATGGTGTTGAGCGCCTCGCCCAGCAGGATCCAGGCCAGCACGATGGCGGTGACCACCTCCAGGTAGGCCACACCTCCGGCGACCTGTGGGGACAAACGCTTGATCGCCGAGACCCCGGTGAAGTAGGCGATGGCGGTGCACACCAGGGCCAACCACACGGCGATGGCCCACCCGGGCGGGGCGATACCGCCCAGGGGCAGGGGTGCGCCCAGCAGTTCCCAGGGCAGGGTCCAGGGGCGGGCGAGCACGCCCAAGACCACACCGGCGATCAGGGCGCCGAAGGCGATGACGGCCAAGGGGTCGGCGTCCTCTCCCATGGCATCGCCCAGCAGGAAGAACGCCGCCTGGGCCGCGGCCGCGCCCAGTGCCAGGCCCACCCCGATGGCGTCCAGGCGCATGCCGGCCCACACCTCCAGCAGCAGGCTCAGCCCGGCCACCGCCAGGACCACGCCGATGACGGCGGCGGGGGAGACCGGTCTGCGGCGCACCAGGCGTACCCACAACAGCACCAGGACCGGGCCCAGGAACTCCAACAGCAGGGCGATACCGACGGGGATGCGGGCGATGGCGGCGAAGTACAGGGCTTGGACCCCGGCCATGGGGAAGAGGCCATAGGCCGACAACAGCAGGGGGCGGCGCAGGACCAGACGCCAGTGGCGCAGGGCCACCGGCAGCAGGATCAGGGCGGCGCCGGCCACGCGCAGCCAGGTGACGTGGAGTGGGTCCATGCCGGCGTCCATCAGGGGGCGGGCGAAGACCCCCGAACCACCGAAGGTCAGGGCCGAGGCGAGGGCGAAGGCCAGCCCGGAGGGGCGGTGCCGGGTGGGGTGGGTGGACACGCGGGAACGCTCCAGGAACAAGGTGGGATGAGGGGACCACCAGGGGTGGATTCGAGGTCGCCTCGAGCTTAGGGGAGCGCCTTGGTGGTGGCCGGTGGCAGGTGCACCCGATCGCTCCCTCGAGGGGGTGTTGGTCGGGTAGCGACCGGCTGGCGGGGGGACCGGCCGCGGCCGGGGCGGCGACGGGAAAGGCCCACGAGGTCAGGGGGTCAGGTCCAGGGCAGGGGGACCGGTACCGGTAGGGAGCCTTCGCTCAGGGACCGGGCTCCGGCCACTCCGACCAGGGAGGCGGCCACGGCCTCGTGTACCCCCACCGGTGGCGGCGTTCCCTGTTCCACGGTGGCGCGTAGTCCCTGGAGTAGGAGCACCGTGCCCTCCTGCCCTCGTTCCACGGCCACGCCGTCCACGAGCACCGGTGGGGCGGTGTGTTCGTCCTGCCGGGTGTGCCCGTCCGCTCGTGTCCACCCCTGGTGACGCACTCGTACCGACCAGGCGCTCTCGCCGAAGCTTCGTCCCGCTTCGGCGGCCGCGCGTGTGCCGTGTACCGAGATCCGACTCCAGTGCGAGTCCGGTTCTCCCTGGAGGAAGCCGTTGCGGGTCAGGGCCAGGGCTCCGGTGGACAGGCGCACCGCCATCACCGAGGCCTGCCTGGGCGAGGCGGTGTGCACGGTGAAGGCGGTGACCTGTACCGGCAGGGCGTCGGTGATCGCCAGGATCGGCGACAGCGAGTGCGTGCAGTAGGCGGTCGGAGCGATACGGCCGCGCCAGTGTCCCGGGTCCCCGATCAGGTCTTGGACCGTTCGGGGTGCCATGGCGTGCAGGTAGTCGGCTTCGATGAGGTCGACCCGGCCCAACGTGCCCTCTTGGGCGAGTGCGCGCAGGAGCCGCGTGTGCGGGTGCAGGACGTAGTTCTCCGCGAAGGAGTAGGTGGCCGTGCCGGCCTGGGCGGCGGCCAGGAGTTCGGCCCCCTCCCGGGGGTTGGCGCAGGCCGCGGTCTCTGAGAGTACGTGGACGCCGTGTTCGAGGAAGGTGATGGCCAGGGGTGCGTGGGCGTCGAAGTCGTTGGTGAGCAGGACCGCGTCCAGATCCTGGTGGAGCAGGTCGCGCCAGTGCTCGACCAGGGTCAGGGTGGGCAGTTGTGCGGTGGCGTGCCGCGCCGTGGCGGGGTCCACATCGCAGCCCGCGACCACGTCGATGCCGATCCGTTTGGCCCATCGGGCCATGTGCAGTCCCCGGCGAAGGCCCACCACTCCCATACGCATGGGTCGATGATCCCCATTCGGGTGGCGTGGGGCCACCGGTTTTTCAGGGCGGGGTGCGGGGGAGGGGATCCGTTCGCCGGGCGGGGCCGACCATGGGCTTCAGTCACGCGTGGTCGGCAGCTCCAGCAGGGTCTGGCCGGGGATGGAGGCGTCGGGGCGGCGATAGCGTGCCAGACAGCGGCGGCAGTTGACCCCGGTGGTGGCGGCGCGCAGGCGAAGTGGGTCCACGGCGGCGTGGCAGCCGGTGGCCGGTACCGACACCCCCGCCCACAGGTGGCTGGTGAGGGTGTGCACGATCTCGCCGGAGCCGATGGTGACGCCTTTGGCGTCGGCCAGGTCGGCGCGGTGGCGGTTCAGGACCGCCATCAGGTGTTCGACGTCGGGCCGTCCCGCCTGCCGGGTGGGGCCGTTGGGCCCGAAGACGGTGTTGTCCATGGTTTGGAGGATGCCCGCGAACTCGGGTGGGAACACGTCGACAGGCCGTGCCCGGGGACAATGAGGTTCAGTCGAGCAGAGCGCGCAGGAAGCGGGGCTCCTGTTCGGTGAGCCAGTCGTTGCGTCGGTCCCAGCGGGCCCAGCCGCCGAAGTGTTCCAGGTCGCGGATGAACAGGGCATCGCCGCCTTCGACCATGGTGCGCACGAAGGTACGGGAGACCTCGTTGTAGCGGCGCAGCGTGGCCGGGAGGATCGCGCGGTCGGTCCGGGTCATGCCGTAGGCGTCGGCCATCAGACGTAGGCGGCGAGGGACGTCGAGGCCGTGGAAGCCGCTGGTGGTGGCCGATTCGGGGTCTATGGTCGGGCCGAGGTAGAAGGCCAGGGCGGCCAGGTCCCATACGGGACGGCCCGGGGCGGCCAGGTCGAAGTCGATGAGTGCGGTGGCCCGGTCGTGCCGGAAGACGATGTTCTCGAGGCAGGGGTCGTTGTGGCACAGGATGGTGCCGCCTTCGGGGTCGGCGAGGGCGGTGGGCCAGTCGACGTCCGGGTCGAGGGGGATCGTCGCGGCGACGTCGTGGTAGCGGCGCAAGAGGGCGGCCGCCTGGGGTACGACCTCATCGCGCAGGGCCCATGCGGGGAAGGGTGGCAGGGCCACCTCGCCTTCGATGAAGGTGAGTTCCTCGCGTCCGTCGGGGTGCAGGGCCAGGGGTGTGGGGGCGCCGGTGAACCCGGCCTTGGTGAGGCGGGTGAGGAAGGTGTGCAGGGCCGGCGCGTGGTCGGGGGCGGTGCGCACCACGCGGTCACCGCGGCGGGTGACGGTGTTCATCATGCCGCCCTTGAGCGGGTGGTCCTGGTCGCCGGGCATGGCGGGCTCTCCTTGGCGGGTGGGGCCGACTCGCGGTGAGTACGGAGTCGGCCTCGGTTCATCGCGGGGGCCTGGGCACGGTCACGTTATCGGCTCTTTCCGCCGTTGGTGCGGGCCGTGAGGATGTGCGATGGGTCCCAGTGAGCGGTGTGGCGCATGGGGTGCTCAGGATGGGTATACCCAGGGGCGTCGACCCTGTGCGGGGGCGCTGGATGAGGGTGTCGTGACCGGCCCCGGGCGTGCCCGCAGGCGGGGCCGAAGGAGACGGTGCGTCCTTCGGTCCAGGCCAGAGGGGTATGTTCATATCAAGGTAATACACTGGAAGCATGAGGGGCGGTTGCCGCCCATATGGGCCCTTTGGGGCGGTATTCCACCTAGGCTTCGATGGATGACAGAGGTTCCCGGTACAACGGCGTGCGGGGCGCCCGTTCCAATATTGAGAAGGGAACGTACTCGCATGCCGTTTTCCCATGGTGCCCGGGAGGACCACCACCCGGGTGTCCGTAGTGCCTTCGAGCACGTGGCACGTCGCAACCCCGACGAGCCGGAGTTCCAGCAGGCGGTACTGGAGGTGCTGGAGTGTCTGTCGCCGGCGCTGTCCATGTACCCGCGCTATGCCACCGAGCGTGTCCTGGAGCGCCTGTGCGAGCCCGAGCGTCAGATCATCTTCCGAGTACCCTGGCGCGACGACCAGGGCCACATCCACGTCAACCGGGGTTTTCGGGTGGAGTTCAACAGCGCCCTCGGCCCCTACAAGGGCGGTCTGCGCTTCCACCCCAGCGTGAACCTGGGCGTGGTCAAGTTCCTGGGCTTTGAGCAGATCTTCAAGAACGCCCTGACCGGCATGGGCATCGGTGGCGGCAAGGGCGGCAGCGACTTCGACCCCAAGGGTCGCTCCGACAACGAGATCGAGCGGTTCTGCCAGTCGTTCATGACCGAGCTGCACCGTCACCTGGGCGAGTACACCGACATCCCCGCCGGTGACATCGGCGTGGGCGCCCGCGAAATCGGCTACATGTTCGGACAGTACCGGCGGCTGAGCAACCGCTGGGAGGCCGGGGTCATCACCGGCAAGGGCATGGACTGGGGCGGCTCGGCCGTGCGTACCGAGGCCACGGGGTACGGGACGGTCATGTTCACCCAGCGCATGTTGGAGCGCAACGGGCGCGGGCTGGACGGCCTCAAGGTGGTGGTGTCCGGTTCGGGCAACGTCGCCATCTACGCGGTGGAAAAGGCCCAGCAGTTGGGCGCGACCGTGGTGGCCTGCTCGGACTCGGGCGGCTACGTGGTCGATGAGGCCGGACTGGACCTTGATCTGATCAAGCAGATCAAGGAGGTCGACCGTGAGCGCATCAGCGTCTACGCCGACCGTCGCCCGGGCGCCGAGTACGTGGAGGGCGGCAGTGTGTGGGACGTGCCCTGCCACGTGGCCCTGCCGTGCGCCACCCAGAACGAGTTGGACGCCACCGCCGCCAAGACGCTGGTGAACAACGGTGTGCTGGCGGTGTCGGAGGGTGCGAACATGCCCACCACTCCCGAGGCGGTGCAGGTCTTCCGCGAGGGGAAGGTGCTCTTCGCCCCGGGCAAGGCGGCCAACGCCGGTGGTGTGGCCACCAGTGTGCTGGAGATGCGTCAGAACGCGCGCCGTACCTCGTGGTCCTTCGACCACGCCGAGTCGGAGCTGGCCGAGACCATGGCCGGGATCCACGACCGGTGTGAGGAGGCGGCCGAGCGGCACGGTTCCAAGGGCGACTACGTGCTGGGCGCCAACCTGGCCGGGTTCGAGATGGTCGCCGACGCGATGTTGGCCCAGGGCCTCATCTAGCGTTCGGTTCGTCGTGAAAGCCCCGTGGGCCCTGATGGGCCTGCGGGGCTTTTTGTCGATTTGTTTCGCTCTTATTGGGTTGCGGGAGATTTTCCCTTTCGGGGGAATCAGGTGTTTTTCTGGGGCGAAAAATCGATGAGGAGGAGTTTTTCGGGGAAAAGGCCCGCGTGTCTTGCGAGGGTGTGCCAAAGTTCTTTACGTCGAGGTCGTACGAACTGGTGTTCGCACGATCCTCCTCGGCTATCCGTACATGAGTTGGCACACCCGAAAAGAGTTCGGGGCCGCCCTGGTGCTAGACCACCGGTGGGCAGCCCCTGACCGATCCCTGTCACAAGCAGGAATGCGGCTCACCGACTCCTGGAAGAACAGGAAGGCGGTGCGTGTTGAAGTGTAACTTCTTCCGCCCCCACTCACAGGCGCTTACGCGAAACCTCTTCGCCTTCGTTCCGGTCGGGGGTTAACGATGAAGGTCATACGCAGCGAAATCAGGTCGAACTGCACCCTGGTTCCCAACGCGCTGATCCGGGACGAGCGCTTGAGTCCCCTGGCCCGAATGATCCTGATCGGCGCGTTGTCCAACACCGACGCCTTCAACTCCGATGTGACCGCCGAGGGTCTGTGGCGCAGGGCCCGTCGGGCGCGAGGCGATCGCGCCCAGGGCCGCACGGCTCACCTGAAGGCCTTCAACGAACTCGGCGCTTGTGGCTACCTGGTCCGACAGAAGAAGCGTTGTGGCCGGCGTCTGGTCACGGAGGTGACCGTCTACGACGCCTCACGGCTCGGACTTGACGGTTCTGGACAGTCACACGAACGACGGTCGGACAGTGGTGGGTCAACTAATAGAAGGGAACACCGGACAAGCAACAGGGGAGAAGGGGGTCCGTCCGAGTCTGAAACCTCCACCACCCCAGAGGCACCCGAAAAGATCATCTCGCCTGAAAAGCCCGAAAGGCGCAACGATGGGCTGTGGGATCTGTTGGCGCGTGTCCCCGATCGGTCGCTGCTGAACCCTCACGCGGACCGGTCGGCTTTGCAGCGTAGGGCCGAGCGGCTACTGAAGGCCGGGTTGCCGCTGGAGCAGGTGCGTGTGCTCTTGTCCGGGATAGGCGGCCTGGGTCGCCCCTTCGGAGCCCTGATGCGGCGCATGGCGAACCTGACCAGCGCGCAGGCGTTCTTGGACGGGCATTTGGGGCGAGGAGTGCACCGGCCCTGGAACGCGGGGGTGGACTGGGGCGTTGCGCCCGAGCCGTGGCCCGGCTCCGGCCACGGCGAGGACGAGGGCGACCCGTTCGATCGGCCCCCGGAGGAGTTCGTGCTCGACGCACTGGGCAGGTCCGACAACACCTGTCCCGAGCACCCGGGGGTACGCAACCACCCCGGTGGGCGCTGCCTGCTGTGCCAGGGGCCCTGTCGCAGCGTCCCGGACCAGATCCCGCACCCCCAGGCGCCGCCTTCCACCGAGGACCCCGGTGAGGGGCCGGGGCCGCTGAGGGGGTTGATCCCCGCGCCACGCTGGGGTCAGGGCCCTCTCCCACCAACGGCCGACCCCGGCCAAGAGGATCTGGACCCGGAGCTGTTGGAGCGAATGGGCGCCTCGATGCGGGGCGGGAAGCACACACCTGCACACGGTGGACCAGAGCCCTTTCCGGGCCCGGCGCCCCGGGAAGGCCACGATGTGGCCCGCTCCGGTGCGGCCCGGGCACGAAGGGAACTGGCCCAGGGGCTGGGACAGCCCCTGGAAAGAACCTCTGGTGCGCCCGCCGCGCTCCGGCCAGGCGCACCGAAGGTTGCTCACCAGCGTTGGTGAACCCGGGGACGGATGAGTTCGTCGTAGACCTCGCGCACCCGCTGATGGGTCTTGGCGTCCAACGGCGGCAGTTGTGCGGCGGCGGCGTTACCGCGGGCCTGGTCGGCGTTGCGAGCGCCGGGAATGACGGTGCTCACCCCGTCCTGGTCAAGGATCCAGCGCAACGCGAACCGGGCCATGGTGGTGCCTTCGGGCACCAGGGGGCGCAGGCGTTCCACGGCCGCCAGACCGGTGGCGAAATCGACGCCGGAGAAGGTCTCGCCCTGGTCGAAGGCCTGGCCTTGTCGGTTGAAGTTGCGGTGGTCGTCCTCGCCGAAGCTGCTGGTGGGGGTGTACCTGCCCGAGAGCAGGCCGCTGGCCAGCGGGACTCGGGCGATCACCCCGACCCCGGCGGCCTTGGCGGCGGGCAGGACCTTCTCCAGCGGCTTGAGCCGGAAGGCGTTGAGGATGATCTGCACACTCGCCACGTTGGGGCGGGCGATGGCGGCCAGGGCCTGCTCGCAGGTCTCCACCGACACCCCGTAGGCGCGCATGCGGCCCTCGTCGACCATGGCGTCCAGGTCGTCGAAGACCGCGTCGGTGTCGATGACGGCGCTGGGCGGGCAGTGCAGTTGCACCAGGTCGATGCTGTCCACACCCAGGTTGCGGCGTGAGTCGTCGTTCCAGGCGCGGAAGTTGCCGGGGTTGTAGTGGGCGGTCTCTTGGGCCATGCGCCGACCCATCTTGGTCGCCACGGTCAGGTGGGGGTGCTCCTCGAGCAACCGGCCCACCAGGCGCTCGCTACGCCCGTCGCCGTAGACATCGGCGGTGTCGATGAAGGTGACACCCTCCTGCACCGCCGTTCGCAGGGCGTCCATGGCGTCGGTTTCGCTGACCTGGCCCCAGGCGTCACCGATCTGCCAGGCGCCGAAACCCACGACGCCGACAGGGCCGAGGGGGCCGAGTTCTCTTGTCTCCATGAATGGTGATCATATTGGTCCTTCGATGGTGTTCCCAGAGGACTTGCGGCCCTGGCCGGTGCGTGGGACAAAACCTGTGGCCCGGACGGGTGCCGGGTTCTAGGGTCGTGGTCCATGACAGATCCACGAACAGACCCGCCCTTCATCGCCGACGAACACCGTATGCTCGCCGCCTGGCTGGACTGGCACCGCCAGACCCTGGAGGTCAAGTGTCAGGGCCTGAGCCAGGAACAACTGCGCCAACGTTCGGTACCTCCCTCGGACATGTCCCTGCTGGGCCTGGTACGGCATATGGCCTCGGTGGAGTGGGCCTGGTTCCGCTTCTTCCTGGAGGGCAGCGACCGGCCCGATCCCATCAAGGGTCCCGACAACCTCGAAGGTGACTTCCGGGACGTGGACACCGCCTCGGTGGAGGAGGCCTTCGCCCTGTGGCACGCCGAGATCGCCCACGCGCGCGAGGTCTCCGCGGCCCTTTCCCTGGAGGCCATCGGTACCAGGAAACGTCACGGCGAGGACTGCTCGCACCGGTGGGTGCTGGTGCACATGATCGAGGAGTACGCCCGCCACAACGGCCACGCCGACCTGCTTCGAGAGCGCATCGACGGGGCCACCGGCGAGTAGGGGAGTGATCAGCCCGCCCGGACCTCGCGGGCGATTCGCGCCAGATCGGCGGGGGCGCCGCCCATGATCTGCGCGGCGTGTTCGGTGACCGCCTCCACCGGCCAGTCCCACCAACGGGCCTCCAACAGCAGGGCCACCTGTTGTTCGTCGAAGCGAGAGCGCAGGTGCCGGGCGGGGTTGCCGCCCACCAGGGCGTAGGGTTCGACGTCCTTGACCACCACGCTGCGCGCCGCCACGATCGCACCGTCACCGATGCTCACCCCCGGCATGATGGTGGCGCCCCGACCGATCCACACGTCGTTGCCGATGCGGGTGTCGGGTGGGGTGGGCAGCGACAGGTAGGTGTCCAGGGTGCGCTCGGCCCACTCGCCCCCGAACATGGTGAACGGGTAGGTGGAGGGGCCGATCGTGGGGTGGTCGCCGGCCGGCATCAGGAAGGTGACCTCCGGGGCGATGGCGCTGTAGCGGCCGATCACCAGCCGTTGGGGGCCGTGGTTGTACAGCACGCAGGCCTCCTCGAAGGGGACACCGCTGCCCTGGTCGTCGTAGTAGGTGTACTCGCCCACCTCGATCAGCTCCGAGGTGACCTGGGCCCGCAGGAAGACCACGTTGGTCAGGTCGGGTCGGGTGGTGGGGTGGAGCCGGTCCGGGTCGGGAGCGGGCACGTGGGTCCTTTCACGTGGTGAGGGTGAGCACCCGGCTCATGTTGGCAGCCGCCGCCCCCTCGCGCACGCGTATTTCTCGGCGACGGCCGATGCCCCGGAGGCGATCGAAGCGGGGCTCTCACGGGTGATTCGACCGAGGAGGCGTGATCGCCCCTCATCTACCCGGCTCCGTTGAAAGCGTGTTCGGGTCGCCACAAGGGTTGCGTCGGGAGCACACCGGACCTTAGTGTTTCCTCAAAGGAAACTAGGTGAGTGGAGGGCAACATGAATCGAATCGACCCGTCCGACGCGGAGCGAGACCTACAGGAGGTCGACCACGTGAATCGGGAGGCCGCTGGAGCACTGGTGCACAAGCGCGGGCCCTGGGCCGTGGCCGGCATCGCGGTGTTCGCCGCGTCGGTGCTCTTTTGGTTCCTGGGCCCGCAGATGAGCCCCTACCTCTCCTGGGGACTGGTCGTGTTGGCCGTACTGGCCGCCGTGCTCAACAGGTCCGCCCGATGGGGGCGGCTCACCGGTAATCGCGCACGACCGACCGGCGTCGCCGGCCGTCGACGCCGAACGTTGTCCCTCGTGGTCATCCTCGTGGCGCTGGCGCTGTTCATCTCGATCAACATGGCCGTTTCGCACCTGCTGGGCCGGACCTACCCGATCTCGGGGGCCGTGGTGGGACTGGTGCTGGCCCTGGCGGGGCCTCCCTTCGCCAAGTGGTGGATGACCAGGCCGGAAAAGCGAGGCTAGGCCCGTGGAGATCGACCCGTTGCTGGCCGACGTCACCCGGTTGAAGATCCTGGCGTTGCTCGCCTCCTGCGATTGGGCTGACTTCTCCTTCGTGCGCGAGGGGGCGGACCTGTCGAAGTCGGCCCTGTCCAAGCAGGTCGGGAAGTTGGAGACGCACCAATACGTAGAGGTGCACAAGGGCTACGTGGGCAAGTACCCGCGCACCAGTCTGCGACTGACCGACACCGGGCGCGAGGCCATCGAGAACCACCTCGCCGCACTCCGACGGATCGTCGACCAGGGTCACCGCGACCACCCCTCCGGGTAGAGGAGCGGTTCCTCGTCCGAGCCGGTCCTGGGGTGGGCCCCGTGCGCGGGGTCAGGGCATGGTCTTGGACAGGTCCTTGGCCACGATGCGTTCGGGGACCAGGCGCACCAGGCGGGCGTCGTCGGCGAAGTGGTGGAAGTCCGGGTGCCAGGTGCTCTCGTCCTCGCCCAGGTAGCGGCGGAGTTTGCGTCCGGCCAGGGCCCGGTCGAAGGGCGCCACCTGGGCCGTGCCGCGCATGATGACCTGGAGGAACTCCATCCGCTCCAGGTCGCAGGTATCGACCACCACGGCGGCGCGTGGGTCGCGTTGCAGGTGTTCGGCCATGACCGCGTACTCACCGGTCAACCACCACAGCACTCCCTCCTCCCACAGGAACCAGACCGGCCTGACGGTGGGCGCGCCCGAGGGGTTGGTGGTGGCCACGCGGGCGACCAATGGCCGGGTGAGAAAGGTGTCGACGTCGAAGGGGTGGGGCGAGGGGACGCTGGGAGTTTCGCTCACCCCTTCACGCTAGGTTTTCGGGGCGGGCGGGGGAAGGGGGCGACGCCGCCTGTGGACGACCCCCGCGGGCGCGGTGCGCCCGGATCACGCCCGAGGAGGTCGGGCCATGTGGCACCGGCGCGGGTGAACGGCGGCCACACCCATCCCTGCCTTCTCTGCCGAATCATGGTGACCACCGAATTCAGCAATGCCGTTGGGCATTAATTTTTATCCGCAATTGCTCCAATATGGGCCCTGGATCCCGGAATGTCATGCCGGGGGCGGCCTAATGTGGCCAAGGTATTTTCTTTTCATGATCGAACTCCTCGCCTAATGTCATTGGGGACGCCGCGAAGCGCGACCGGGCCATTCCGGTCGTGGCAGCCATTGGCGTCTCCAGTCGAGAGAGGGAATCCATGTCCGCCAAAAAGCGATTGTTCGCCACCGCCGCGATGGTGGCCTCCGTCGCCGTCGCCGGTGTGCTCGGCACGGCTCCGACGGCCTCGGCCGCGAGCATCCCCATGGTCGAGGCACAGGCCACCTACATCTACCTCTACGAGCACGACGACTACAAGGGCGGGTCCTGGCGGACCTCCGGAAGTGACCGCAACCTGTCCGGAAACTGCTGGAGCGGGCCGGGCTGCCGTAGCGTCAATGACAACGCCAGTTCCATGAAGAACCAGAAGTCCAGCGACGCCTCCTTCTACGAGCACGCGGAATACCAGGGAGCGTCCTACTACGCCCAGAAGAACTCGTCCGACAAGGACCTGACCGACAACGGATTCGACAACAAGATCAGCTCGATCCGGGTCTGGTGATCGGCGTGCCGGGGAAGTCGGGCGCGACCTTCCCGGCACCATTTCGGTGGAGAACCGATGAACAGTCTTCTTCCGGTGGCCGGGGCGCTGTGCGTTGTCCTCGGACTCGCCGCCTGCGGCGTACAGGATGGGGGAGGTGGGGACCACTACCTTCCCGCGGAGCAGAGGGTGCGGTCGCTGGCCCTCCCCTTCGACGAGTACACGCTCTCCCCCTTCGAAATGCGCACGCTCGACCACGCCGAGGACCTGCTCGTGCGCGACTGTATGCGCGGACACGGCATGGACTGGCAGGTGCTCCCCGCTCCCGAGGAGGAGGGGACCGACCCTGCGCACCGACGTCGATACGGCGTGATCGAGATGGAGGTGGCCGAGCAGTACGGTTACGGCGCGCCGCCCGGGGCGGCGGACGAGGTCCTCGTGGAGGAGACGCGGGAGGACCGGCTCACCCTCCTGGCCACCGAGCACCGAGCGGCCCACGGGAGCGAGGGCGAGACCGGGTGTCTCGAAGAAGCGGCCGGGGACATCACGGCGGGTGTCCCGGGCATTGACTACGACCTGTTGAACTCCTACATCCACACGAGCTTCGAGGCCTCCCAGAGCGCGCCCCCGGTGGTCGACGCCTTCTCCGCCTGGAGCGCCTGCATGGCGGACCGGGGCTTCGACTATCCCACTCCGCCCGAGGCGTCGGCCGACGAGCGTTGGACGGACGGGGAGGGCGATCCGTCAACGGAGGAGACCGAGGTTGCGACGGCGGACGTGGCCTGTAAGGAGGACGCCTCGGTGGTCGAGGTCTGGCGTGAGGCGGAGGCGGCGGTGCAGGAGGGCCTGATCGAGGAGCACCCCGAGGATTTCGCGCTCTTCGCCCAGGTGAGGCAGATCCGACTGGAGACGGCGCGAACGGTGCTCGAACGTTTCGGGCCCTAGATCGTTATGGACGTGGAGTGCTGTCACAAGGGCGTCAAGGTCTGTCCTCGCGCACTGATCTTTGACGCCCTACGTCATGTCCGCGGGGGTTTCAGGAATTTTCCATCCACGATCCAGGCCACGTCCCTGACGAACACCAGGCCGTCGATTCGGGCCAGGTGGGCCGGGTCCAGTGGGGCGTACCCGAACCAGGGCGACTCGCGAGGCGGGAGCGGGGTTTCCTCCAGGGCCTGGGCCAGGAGATGGGGATCGACCAGGTGATGGTCACCCTCCAGCGCGTACAGCAGCCCTTCGACGGTGCGCGGCGGTGGGGCGCCCACGCCCTGGCCCGGCAGGGTGCCCAGCGCCGTGTGCAGGAAGGCGTACTCCTCGCCAAGGCGGGCGTTCACCAGCGCCCCGGCGCTCCACCATTCCACCCGCCCCTGCCACATGCTCATGCTGCTCTTGTGCCTTTGCAGGTGGGCGTTGTGGGCGTGGACCAACGTCGCCGAGCGTTCGGCGGTGGCCAGGAGGTTGTGGGCCATCATCGCGTCGCGCACGCTCAGCAACCGGGACATGCGGGCCGGTGAGGTGTCGGCCATGCACTGGTGGTAGCGCAGCAGGCCGGTGGCGGTACGCCCGTGCAGGCGTGCCCGTCCCATGCCCTCTTCCGAGGTCTTCGCGATCAGGTGCGGTGCGTGCTCCTCCAACAGCGCCACCAGGTCGTGGGCGATCAGTCGCAGCCGGTCGGCCTCGGCGGAGCGTCCCACCGAGCGGGTGGGGTCCATCATCGCCTCGGGTTCGGTCCACTGATCGTCGGAGCCGAGCAGGTCCCGCAGGGTGCGTGCGGTGCAGGGCGACAGGTCGGAGTCCACGTGGGCGGAGAGGAACTCGTGCAGCGCGGTCAGGGCCTGGCGTGGGCTCCGGGCGCCGGTCATCTCCCATGGGCCGTCGAAGCCGACGAAGCGGACCTGTTCATGGGCGGGGCGGCCCTCGTTGTGGGAGCGCATCCAGCGCACGAGGTCACGGTTGCCCTGGTCGGCGCCCCATTGGTGGCTGAATCCGTGCTCCATCACCTCGTCCAGGGTGCCCGGACCACCGGTGACGTACTCGTCCACGACCAGGCCCATCAGGCAGTCGCTCTCGATCGCGATCGTGCGGTAGCCGTGCTGTTCCACGAGCCCGCGAAAGAGGTCGTTGCGCAGGTCCAACAGCGTGCCCTGGCGGTGGGTGGGCTCGCCCAGGGCCAGCAGCCGCGGCCGTCGGGGCAACAGGTCCATGAGGGCGTTGACGTCGACGGCTCGGGTGGCATCTTCGATGTCGAAATCCATACCTTCAACGGTATCGTTGAAGTACCTATTGGCACTTTTCCCGAATTACTGAAGAAAAGTAAGCACAACCCTCAAACCGGGGGGCATCCGTGAAGAGGCGCCCGCGTAAAACCCGGTGACAGTGGAGCGGGTGACGTCGACACTGTCGGGATGGTCGATCATCACTTCTCCGATCCGGACATGGCCGAGCTCTACGATCACTTCAGTCATTGGCGGGTCTCGCCCCAGGACGACTTCTACCTCGACCTGGTGATGGGGGCCGAGGCCGTCTTGGACGTGGATTGCGGAACCGGCAAGCTGCACCGGGTGGCGCGCGAGCGCGGGCACACCGGACGTCTGGTGGGGTTGGACCCGGCCGAGGCGATGCTGGATGTGGGACGCAGGGACCGCGCGGACGTCGAATGGGTGCTCGGTGACCTGGTCCGGGGCCCCTACCAGGCGCGGGCGGATGATTCCTTCGAGGGCGGGTTCGACCTGATCGTCATGAGCGGGCACGCCTTCCAGGTGTTCCTCACCGACGAGGAGGTGCGTGCCAACCTGGCGGCCGTACGCCGTGCCCTGGCACCCGGAGGCCGGTTCGTTTTCGAGACACGCAACCCCGATGCGCGCGGGTGGCTGGCCTGGGCCCCGGAGAAGGTGCGCACGGTGGAAGGGCCCGGGGGGCGTGAGGCCACCTGTGTGCACCGCCTGCGGGAGGTGGACGGTGAGCTGGTCACCTTCACCTCCGATTACCACGTGCAGGGGTGGGAGGAGACCAAGGTCAGCCGCAGCACCCTGCGGTTCCTGGCCGCCGAACCGCTGAACGCCTTCCTGGCCGGCGCGGGGCTGAGGGTGAGCGCTCAGTACGGGTACTGGGACCGCACCCCGCTCACCCCCGCCGGCGAAGAGATCATCACCTTCGCCCGCCCCGCCTGAGCCACGGCAGATCAGGTGGCGAAGGGGGCGCCGGGGGCGAAGACGCGGGCGGCGAACCGTTCGCCGATCCTTCGGTGGGTGGGGGTGTCGGGGTGCAGGCCGTCGGGCAGGGGCAGTTCGGCGAAGTCCGCCTCCCCGTACAGCTCACGGCCGTCCAGGTAGTGCAGGTTCTGGTCCTGGTCGGCGCGTTGGGCCACGACCCGTTCCAGTTCCCGACGGATGTTGGTGAGGGTGAGCCGTGTGGGGTCGTTCGGGTCTCCGGTGGCCTTGAAGGCGACCCGGCCCTCCTTGAGGGCATCCATGTCCATCGCCCCCGGTCCCGGGGTGTGTTCGTGCATGGGGCAGTACAGCGCAGAGACCACCAGCAACGGGGTGTGGGGGTGGCCTTGGCGCAGGGTGTCGAGGAACCCGTGCACGGCCGGGCCCAGCGCGCGCAGGCGCATCAGGTCGGCGTTGGCCAGGTTGATGCCGATCTTGACACTGACCAGGTCGGCCGGGACCTCTCGCATGGCCGCGGCGGTGAAGGAGTCCAGCAGGGCACTGCCGCCCAGGCCCAGGTTGACCAGGTCCACCGCGCCTTGGTCCGCCGCGATCACCGGCCAGATGGCGGTGGGGTTCGTGGCGTTGGAGCCGTGGCTGAGGGAGCTGCCGTGATGCAGCCACACCCGGCGTTCGGAAACGGCGATGGGTTGGACGGGGGCGTCGGTGCGCAGGGCCACGAGTTCGGTGGTCTCGTCGTGCGGCAGCCAGATGCGCACGTCCTTGACGCGTTCTTCCAGGCCTTCGAAGCGCACGGTGCCGGGCTCGCCCCGAACGGGGGTGAACGTCCCGGTGCTCACGTCGATCCGTAGGACGTCTCCTTGGCCGACGGTGCCCTGTGCGGTGAGCCCACCGTCCACGCGCAGGTCGTAGATCCCGTCCGGGCGAGGTGGTGCGCCCGCGTAGTGGCGTTTGGTGGGGATGGTGTCCAGCTCGATGACGGTGGCGCGGGTGCGCATCGCCAAGTGCACCCCGGAGGGTTGGGACTCGGCCATGGCCAGTTGGGGGTCGGTGTTGCGGGCGCGGGCCAGGGCGGGCAGCCGGTGGGGGAGCAGGCCGCGGTCGGTGCGTTCCACCTCCAGGGCGCCGTGGATCAGTTCCGGGGTCAAGGGTGTGGCGGTCGGGTGTGTGCTCATGGTGGTGGACCTTGCGTGGGTGGGGCAGACTTCCAACGAACGTGACCTGTCCGGTGTCGTGGAAAGGAGGGTGCACGTGTTCTTTTTCTACAACAGCCGTTGGGGCTGTGTGGGGTCCCTGCTGGTCTCGGCCGCTCTGACCCTGCTGGTGTTGTTCCTGTTGGGCTGGATCTGATCGCCCCTTGACGCTCGGGGCCGCCGCTTCGTCCGCGGCGTCGCCCCTCAGGCGGTGTCGATGCGGCGTCCGATGCCGTCCAGCAGCGTCTCCAGCCCGAACCGCAACGTCTCCCAGGCCTCTCGTTCCAGGTAGGGCTCGGTTGGGTCCTCGTTGTCGAAGGCGCCCTGGGCGGTCATCAACGTCAGGGTCGGGAAGCGCTCGGAGAAATCGGGCACCAACTCCTCCAGTTGTTCGGAGCGGGCGTACCACCACTCGTCCTCGGGCACCCCGGTCACCGCTTGGGCCTGGCGGGCCTCGGCGGCGGTACGGACCATGCCACGTACCAGGTTGAGCAGGCTTCCGTAGGCGCTGCCGATGGCCCTGGGCGCCATACCGGCCGTGTGCAACAGCGTGGCCAGCGACTCGAAGAGTCGGTACTCGTTGGGACCCAGGACGGGGCGGGCCTGGGAGATCTCCAGGGTCCAGGGGTGGCGCAGGTAGAAGCGCCACAGCAGGCCCACCCAGGTCTGGGTCCGCTCGCGCCAGCCCTGCTCCCGGGAGGCGTCGGACTCCTGCTCGACCTGGTCGACCAGCTCGGCGAAGGCCTGGTCGTACATCAGGTCGATGAGTTCGTTCTTGCTGGCCACGTAGGTGTAGAGCGACATGGCGGTGCGGCCCAGTCGCTCGCCCACCGCGCGCATGGACAGCGCCTGCAGGCCCAGGGCGTCGGCGATCTCGATGGCGGTGCGCACGACCAGGTCCACGTTCAGTTCCGGTTTGGGGCCGGGGGCGGTGCGCTCGCCCTGCTCGTGTTCGCGCCACAGCAGTGCCATGGAACGGCGCGGGTCGCCCTGGCCGGCGTAGACCACCACTTGCGTCTCCTTATGGAATAAACCAATGTTCTCCGGATGTTAGTTTAGCTCATAAGGAATCGTTGGAACGCGGGTATCAGGGGAGCAGCTTGACCTTCGAACAGACCACACCGGCCGACACCCACGACACCATCCAGGTCCGTGGGGCCAGGGAGAACAACCTCGACAACGTCTCGGTGGACATCCCCAAGAGGAGACTGAGCGTCTTCACCGGACTGTCCGGTTCGGGGAAGTCCTCACTGGTCTTCGGCACCATCGCCGCCGAGTCCCAGCGACTCATCAACGAGACCTACACCGCCTTCTTGCAATCGTTCATGCCCAGCACCGGCCGACCCGACGTGGACTCACTGCGCAACCTCAGCGCGGCCATCATCGTCGACCAGGAACGCATGGGCGCCAACTCGCGCTCGACCGTGGGAACGGCCACCGACGCCCACGCCATGCTGCGCATCGTCTACAGCCGGGTGGGCACCCCGCGCCTGGAACCCTCCAGCGTGTTCAGCTTCAACAACGCCGAGGGCATGTGCCCCGAATGCGAGGGGCTGGGGCGCACCGACCAGATCGACCTGGAGGAACTCTACGACCGGAAACTGTCCCTGAACGAGGGCGCCATCACCGTCCCCGGTTACACGGTGGACAGCTGGTACTGGCAGGTGTTCGTGCACTCGGGGTTGCTGGACGCCGACAAGCGCCTGGACGACTACAACGACCAGGAGTGGAACACCTTCCTGTACGAGCCCCTGACCAAGGTCAAGGTCGGCAAGAACTCCTTCTCCTACGAGGGGCTGGTCCCCAAGATCAAGCGGACCTACCTGGCCAAGGACCGCGACAAGATGCAACCGGCCCTGCGCGCCTTCGTGGAGCGGGCCGTGGCCACCTCCACCTGCCCCGAGTGCGCCGGCACCAGGCTCAACGCCGCCGCCCGAGAGGTCAAGGTGGGCGGGCGCACCATCACCGAGTGCGCCTCGATGCAGATCGACGACCTGGCCGCGTTCGTACGCACCATCGACGACCCGGCCGTCAAGCCGTTGGTGGACACCCTGGCCCACACCCTGGACTCCCTGGTGGAGGTGGGGCTGGGCTACCTGAGCCTGGAGCGGGAGTCGGGAACCCTGTCCGGTGGTGAGGCCCAACGGGTCAAGATGGTCCGCCACCTGGGTTCCAGCCTGAGCGACATCACCTACGTCTTCGACGAACCCACCGTGGGGCTGCACCCGCACGACATCGAGCGGATGAACAACCTGCTCCTGGGCCTGCGCGACAAGGGCAACACGGTACTGGTGGTCGAACACAAACCCGAGACCATCGCCATCGCCGACCACGTGGTGGACCTGGGCCCGGGCGCCGGTCCGCACGGCGGCGCCGTGACCTACACCGGTGACGTGGCCGGGCTGCGCGCCTCGGGCACCCTCACCGGCCGACACCTGGACCACCGGGCCCGCCTCAAGGACGAGGTGCGCACCGCCACCGGCCACCTGCCCATCCGTGAGGCGACCACGCACAACCTGCGCGATGTGTCGGTGGATGTGCCCTTGGGGGTGTTGACCGTGGTGACCGGGGTGGCCGGCTCGGGCAAGAGTTCACTCATCCACAGCAACCTGCCCGGACGTGAGGGTGTGGTGGTGGTCGACCAGTCGGCCATCCGTGGATCACGCCGCTCCAACCCGGCCACCTACACCGGTCTGCTCGATCCCATCCGTACCGCCTTCGCCCGCGCCAACAAGGTCAAGGCGTCGCTGTTCAGCGCCAACTCCGAGGGTGCCTGCCCCGAGTGCAAGGGTGCCGGGGTCATCTACACCGACCTGGCGATGATGGCCGGGGTGGCCTCCACCTGTGAGAAGTGCCAGGGGCGCCGTTTCAAGGACGAGGTGCTCCAGCACAGGCTGCACGGTAAGGACATCAGCCAGGTCCTGGCCATGTCGGTGGAGGAGGCCCGCGGGTTCTTCACCTCCGGTAGCGCCCGCACCATCTTGGACCGGATGTTCGACGTCGGGCTGGGCTACCTGGGGTTGGGCCAGCCGTTGACGACCTTGTCCGGTGGTGAGCGCCAGCGGCTGAAGCTGGCGATCTGCATGGCCAAGCAGGGTGCGGTGTACGTGTTGGACGAGCCCACCACCGGGCTGCACCTGGCCGACGTGGACCGGTTGCTGGCGCTGCTGGACCGGCTGGTCGAGGACGGCAACACGGTGGTGGTGATCGAACACCACCAGGCGGTCATGGCGCACGCCGACCACATCATCGACCTGGGCCCGGGTGCCGGGCACGCCGGCGGACAGATCGTGTTCGAGGGCACCCCGGCGCGGTTGGTGGAGCAGGGACGGACCCTGACCGCCCGTCACCTGCGCGCCTACCTCCGGGACTGAGGCACCGGTACACGCAGGCGGGAGGGGCCCGTCCCCGAGGAGCGTCCTCTCAGCGGGGACGGGCCCCTGGCTCCTCGGCTGGTCGGCCCTCCAAGAGTTTCTTGAGGTCGCCCAGCCAGGTGCGCCGGTCGCCCTTCCACTCCGCTGCGCGTTCGGCGCTCTTGACGCGGGTGTGCTCCACGCCCACCAGGGACCTGCCCCGGCCCTTGGCCTGGAAGGTGGCGGCGATCCGGGTGTCCTCGGGCAGGTCGGCGGCGCCCTGTTCTCGGTGGTGGCCGACCACCACCGAACGTCCGGCCGGGGTCAGGGACTCGCGAAGCTTCCGCAGGGTCTGTTCCAGGGGCAGGTGCGGGACCGCCACCAGGGTGATGGCCTCCCACCCAGCGGTGGGGTCGGTTCCAGACCACCGACCTCGGAGACCCGTCGGCGCAGGCGGTCGATCGGGTCGCCGGTTCCGCAGCCCACGTCGAGGACGCGGGGCGCGCCGGAGGCGGCCACCCGGCGCACCACCCAGGGCCCGTAGAAGTCGTTGTGGCTCCAGGGACGGGTGCCGGGTGAACCGGTCCAGGCGGGCGAGGAGGGGCATGCCGGCCACGCATGCGGATCGCTCAACCCCTCAAGAGCGTGGTCAGTCCCAGACCGAGCCAGGCCGCGCCCACGCCCAGGGCCAGGTGGGCCAGAACGAGGACCAGGGCGCGTCGCCGGGCACCGGTACGCGCCAGTTGCACGGTTTCGTGGGCGAAGGTGGAGTAGGTGGTCAACGCCCCGCAGAACCCGGTACCCAGCAGTGACAGTGCCTCGGGGGGCAGCGGCAGGGCCAACAGCGTGCCCATGATGAGGCTGCCGACCACGTTCACGGTCAACGTGCCCCAGGGGAAGGTCCGACCCAGGCGGTGCTGGAGCGTCAGGTCCACCAGGAACCGTGTGGGGGCGCCCACGGCCGCGCCCAGTGCCACCATCAAGGCGATCATGGATTCCTCCCGCCGCCGTGGGTGAGAAGCCGGTGGGCCAGGGTGGAGGAGGCCCAGGCCGCGGTGAGCGCACCGACCAGGGTCAGGGTCAGGTAGGCCAGTGCCACCTGGGGAGACCCTCGTTCCAGTGCGGTGACCACGTCCGTGGCATAGGCGGAGAAGGTGGTGTAGCCGCCCAGGAAACCCACCCCCCAGAACGGGCGCACGAACCGATTGCGGGGCCACCGGTGCGAGATCAGTTCCATCAGCAGGCCGATGAGCGCACTGCCCGTGATGTTGACGGCCAGGATCGTCCAGGAAACCCCGGAGGTGGCGGGCGGCCACAGGGAGTCCAGTCCGTGGCGGGTCAGTGCGCCCAAGGCTGCGCCGAGGGCGATGAAGGCGAGCACGGACCGAAGGCGGGCCGGTGCGGGTGGGGTCAT
>NZ_DYZD01000343.1 GCF_020741345.1 Nocardiopsis listeri | reverse complement strand
GGCCCGTGGGCCGGTCGGGGTCGACGCGGACACCGGACACGTCCACGCCCCGTTCCGCCACGCTCCGCGCGACCACCCGCCCGAAGGGGTCGTCTCCCACGGCGCTCAGCCAGGCGGCCCGATGCCCCAGCGCGGCCAGTCCGCAGGCGACGTTGGACTCGGCGCCCGCGACACCCATCTCCAGGTGCGGCGCCCGGTCCAGGGGGACCGGTTCGGTCGCGGTGAGCAGCAGCATGGTCTCACCGACACAGGTCACCCGGGGCGTCACGGGTTCCCCCCGAAGTACCGGACCGGCGCGGCGCCGACGTCCACGGGGACACGGAAGAGCGCGCCGTCGAAGGGGCCGGGACCGCGCAGGCCCACCGTGGCCGAGGTGACGAACAACCGGGGTTCCGGGTCGTCCACGACGCACACGCTCGTGGGTTGGGCGGCGGGCAGGGCGACCACGCGTTCCAGTGTCCCGTCCGGGTCGTAGCGGTGCACCCGCCCGGCTCCCCAGACCGCGACCCACAGGTGTCCTTCCGAGTCGACCTGCATCCCGTCGGGGCTGCCCTCCTCCACGCGGGCGAAGACGGACGGGGCCGTGGGTTCCCCGGTCGCGGAGACCTCGTAGGTGTCGATTCTGCCCGCGGCGCTGTCGGCGAGGTACATGCGGGAGCCGTCGGCGGTGAAGGCCGGACCGTTGGGAACCGTGTAGCCCTCCAAGACCCGCACGACCCCGCCCGCGGGGTCGGCTCGGTAGAGCGCACCGGCTCCGGGTGTGCCGTCATAGGCCATCGATCCGGCCCAGAACCTTCCCTGCGGGTCGCAGCAGCCGTCGTTCATCCTCATCGGTGTGGCCGCCTCGTCCTCGGGTCTGGCCAGCCATCGCGGTGGGGCGTTCTCCGCGAGCAGCGCCACCCCGGTGTCCGCGGCCGCGACGTAGGTCCCCGGCCGGTCCCGTACGGGGGCGACCGCGCCCAGGGGCACGTCCAGCTCGACGATCACCTCGGCCGGTCCGGGCAGGCGGGGGTCGAGTCGAAGGAGCCTGCCGGTGAGGATGTCCACCATGAGCAGGTCCCGGCCCTGAAGACGCAGGCCCTCCCCGAGTTCGAAACGGTCCGTGCTCCACGGTTCGTGTCGCATGTGCGTCACCTCCTCCTCACCACTCCGCGAAGGAGCCGTCGTCATGGGTCCACAGTGGGGGCCGCCAGCGGTGGCCCTTCCGGTCCGCCCTTCGCACGGCGTCCTCGTCCACGCTCACGCCCAGCCCCGGGACGTCGCTCCTGTGGATGTGTCCGTCGGGGAAGTCGAAGACGTCGGTGTCCAGGACGTAGTCGAGCAGTTCGGCGTCCCGGTTGTAGTGGATGCCGATGCTCTGTTCCTGGATGAGGAAGTTGGGGGTGGCGAAGGCTACCTGGAGACTCGCCGCCAGGGCCAGGGGGCCGAGCGGACAGTGCGGTGCCAGGAGGGCGTCGTAGGTCTCGGCCAGGGAGGCGATCCTGCGCACCTCGGAGATCCCTCCCGCGTGGGACAGATCGGGTTGGGCGACCGCGATGCCCGCCTGGAGCGCCGGGAGGAAGTCGCTGCGGCCGAACAGGCGCTCCCCCGTGGCGATGGGCACCGGGCTGCACCTTACGACGTCGGCCAGCAGGTGCCCGTACTCGGGCAGCACGGGTTCCTCCACGAACATGGGGCGCAGGGGTTCCAACAGGGGCAGGACCCGGCGTGCGGTGGCCGCGTTGAAGCGACCGTGGAAGTCCACGGCCACGTCCCGGTCCGGGCCCAGTACCTCGCGCACTCCGGCCAGCCGTTCCACGACGCCGTCGACCTCGCGAACGGTGGCCGAGCGGCCCATCACCCCAGAGGCGTTCATCTTCACGGCGGTCAGGCCGGACTCCACCCGCGCGGCGACCGAGTCCGCCAACTCCGCCGGGTCGTCGCCGCCGACCCAGCCGTACACGCGCACCTTGTCGCGGACGGGTCCGCCGAGGAGCCTGTGCACGGGGACGCCCAGGGTCTTGCCCGCGATGTCCCACAGCGCCTGGTCGAGCCCCGCGACCGCGCTGGAGAGCACCGGGCCGCCGCGGTAGAAGGCGGCCTTGGTGAGTCGCTGCCAGTGGTACTCGATGGGGGCGGGGTCCTGGCCCAGGAGGAGTTCGGACAGCTCCTCCACCGCGGCCCGCACCGTCTCCGCCCGGCCCTCCACCACGGGCTCGCCCCAGCCGACGATCCCGGCGTCGGTCTCCACCCGGCACATCAGCCACCGGGGCGGCACCAGGAAGGTCTCGATACGGGTGATTCTCACTGTGGTCTCTCCAGTCGATCTTCGGTCGCGTCGTACTCGGTGACGCGAAGCTGGTCCGCCCTGGCCTGGGCCAGCAGGGACCGCATGGCGGACTCGGCCGCGAGGGGGTCGCCCGCGACGACCGCCTCGGTGACCGCTCCGTGGCTGGGCACCGGGTCGCCGTGGTCGCCCCCGTGGACCAGGCGGTCGCGTTCGGACAGCCCCGCGGCGAAGAAGACGTCCGTTCGGGTGAACAGCTCGTTGTGCGTCGCGTCCAGCAGGGCCCTGTGCCAGCGCAGGTCGGCCTGCACGGCCGCTTCGGCCGGGCCCTCGACCGAAGCCGCGATGTCGGCGAGCGCGGCGCGCAGCTCGACGACGTCGGTGTCCTCACGGCGTTGGGCCGCGAGCCGGGCGGCCGCGGGTTCCAAGGCATCGCGCAGTTCGGCCAACTCCTGGAAGAAGACGTCGCCCGCCCCGGCGGCGATCCGCCACCGGACCACGTCCGGATCGAGCAGGTTCCAGTCGCCTCGCGGACGTACGAACGTCCCCTTCTTCTGCCGTGAGCCCACCAGGCCCTTGGCCGCCAGCACCTTGATCGCCTCGCGTAGCGCGGTCAGGCTCAGGTCGAGTTCCTCGCTGAGCGCGACCAGGTCGATCGTCTCCCCCTCGCCGAACCCGCCGGAGAGCAGTCGCTCACCCAACAGCCGCACCGTCTGGCCGTGCACACCGCGCCCTGAATAGGCCGCCATCACTTCCTCCGCTCCAGGCGTCCGGTCACGAGGACGCCTTGTAGATACTCCACCCTCCGTCGACCGGGACGCTCGCCCCGGTGACGTAGGAGGCCTCTGCGGAGGCCAGGAAGGAGATGACGGAGGCGACCTCGCCGGGATCACCGAAGCGACCCGCGGCGGTCTGGGCGACACTGGCGCGACGCTCCTCCTCACCCACTCCCTCCCAGGCGGCGGTGAGGACGGGGCCGGGCAGCACGCAGTTGACGCGCACCTTCGGTCCGTACTCGACGGCGAGTTGGCGGGTCAGGGCGGTGAGGCCGCCCTTGCCGGTGGCGTAGGCCGGTCGGCCGGGCAGCCCGAACCAGGCGTGGACCGAGGAGGTGATGACCACGCTTCCCTCACGGGCGATCAGATCCTCCAGGCAGGCGCGCACCCCGAGGAACGCCCCGGTGAGGTTGACGGCCAGTTGGCGCTCCCAGGAGGCGAGTGTGGTCTCGTGGGCGGGCGCCTCCTCGAACGTGTAGGCGTTGGAGACGAGGACGCCCACCGGGCCGAAGGCGCTGCGGGCCTCGGCCACGACGCGGTCCCAGGAGGCCTCGTCGCTCACGTCCGCCCGCACAGCCAGTGCGCGCCCGCCCTCCGCGCGGATGCGGTCGGCGGCCTCCTCCAGATTCGGGGACAGATCGGTCAGCACCACCGCGGCCCCCTCGGCGGCCAGGCGGCGGGCGGTGGCCTCGCCGATTCCCTGCGCCGCTCCGGTGACCACGGCGGTCACTCCGTCGTGCCTGGTCTTCGTCATGTCTCTCCATGGGCTGGTCGATGCGTCGGGTTCACGGCCGGTCATGGCCGTAGCGGTGTGAACACGACGTCGGTCGCGGTGTGCTCGTCGGCTCCGGGGATCGGGGCGGCCCAGTGCGTCGGTTCTCCCGGCCCGGTCCGGGCCACGACGTGTCCGGAGGAGCGGTGGACGAGGGCGCCGGGACGCAGGGCGGTGAAGGCCCCGACCAGACGCCCTCCCCGCGTGTCGAACGCGGCCCAGTGCGGCGGTTCGCTCCAGAAGCCGTCGGGGACCACCTCGGCCACCGGTTCGGCCCCCGTACCGAAGCCGAACTCGACGTCCAGGGTGGTGCGCGCTCCCGGGGCGAGCTCGGTGCGCGGTCCCAGGGCCTCGACCTCGGTCACCCGGTCCACCGGGTACAGGCCGCCCAGGTGTTCCAGCGGTCGTTCCACCGGCGCCTCCAACCAGACCTCGGCCCGGGACCCGGCGTCGGGGTAGTCGGCCCCCTCGTTGACGTCGAAGCGCTGGGTGAGCGTGCCCGAGGCGCCCACGTGGGCCAGCCACCCGGACGCCGTGGGGAAGCCGACCTTGCCGACGACCTCCTGCGAGGGCACCCGCATCACCCGGGGCGTGTGTTCCACCACGCGCGGGTGCCCGTTGCCCGCGACCAGCGCGACGACGTGGGGGCCGTCCCCTCGCACGCCCACGAAGACGCCCCCGGTGTCCTCCCTGGTGGTGGGCGCGCCGTCGATCTGGGTCACGTTCCACAACGCCCATCTGCGCACCGTGTCCGAGACGTTGACCGCCTCCAGCTCCAGCCGGTAGCCGGCGACGCCCGGTTCCAGGGTGAGGCGGCGGCGTAGACGCAGGCCCGACCTCGGGTCGTCTCCGCTGGTGAGGGTGAGCGTGGCGGAGCCGTCCGGCGCGGAGTCGGTCTCGACGGTGTAGTGGCCCGAGTCCAGGACGGGGTCGGGCGGACCGGCCCACTCGTCGGGCCCGTCCCACCCTTGGGGTGCGGGCCAGGTCTTGTCACCGCCGACGTTGTTCCAGGCGCTCATCGGCCCGTCCACCGGACCGAGCACCACACCTTCGACGGGGAGCAGGTCCTCGTCCAGCAGGCGGGAGTTGCGGTACAGGTGTTCGCGTCCGCGGTGGCGGACCGACAGGACCCGGCCGCCCAGTCCGGGCGCCGCGACCAGCCGGACCACCCCGTTGTCGAGCACGATCAGCTCGCGCGTGCCCGAACCCTCGCGGCGGACCTCGACGGAGCCGCTCATCCTTCCTCCCGGTTCACCAGGCACACCTTGCCCCGGCTCTCGCCCGCGGCGAGCCGGTAGGCGGCGTCGGCCTCGGCGAGATCGAAACGGTCGGAGACCACGCGTTCAGGAGACAGCCCCCACCTGACCAGGTTCACCGACAACTCGGCCATGGCCGGCAGTGAGGTCACCCAGGAGGCGTACAGGGTGAGTTGCTTGTGCAGGAGGGTGTCGGAGACCTCGGTCTCCAGCGTGCCACCCTCACCGACCAACGAGACCCGGCCCCACTCGGCCGCGTTCTCCAGGGCCAGGGAGCGGCCCGGGCGCGAGCCCGAGCAGTCGATGACCGTCGCCGCGCCCTTGCCGAAGGTGGCCCGGCCGATCTTCTCGGCCGCCTCCTCCGGTGAGGCGAGGGTGTCGAAGACGTCCAGACCGGCGGCCCATTCGCGGCGCCGCTCGTTGGGTTCCACCCCGATGACCCGGGTGGCCCCCATGCCTTGGCCGATCATGCCCGCGGCCAGGCCGACCGGCCCCAGACCGACGACGAGCAGGTCCCCGTCGCCGTCGACCCCGATGCGCCGCAGGCCTTCGTAGGCGGTGCCGAACCCGCAGGCGATGAGCGCCCCGTCCACGAAGGAGAGTTCGTCGGGCAGCGGGACGCAGGTCGATTCCTCGGCCAGCAGGTACTCGGCGTGTCCACCGTCACGCTGCCAGCCGTAGGAGGCCCGGTCCGGTGCCGTGCAGCTGATCATGTAGCCGCGGCGACAGTTGTCGCACAGCCCGCATCCGGCGATGTGGTAGACGATGACCCGGTCGCCCGGACCGAACCTTCGGCACCCCGGACCGGCCTGGACGATGGTCCCCGAGGGTTCGTGGCCCGCGACGACGCCGCGGTAGGCGGGCCCGTCGACGCCACGGTGGGTCTTGTGCTCGTGGTAGATGTAGCCGATGTCGCTGCCGCAGATGCCCGAGGCACCGACCTTCAGCAGGACCTGGCCGGGTCCGGGTTCGGGCACGGGCAGGGTTTCCACGACCGCGGTGGAGTCGCCGGGCAGGCGCACCCCGCGCATGGCCTCGGGTGGAGTGTTCGGGTCCTTCGCGTTCATGTCGGTGTTCCCCCATTCGGGTCGGGACGGTGGGACTGGGTTCTTTCGGTGGACCACGGGGGCTGCCGTTCGGGCGCCGTCAGGGTTCTGGAGGTACCGAAGGTTCCTGACTCCTTGGGGCGCCCGAACACGCCAAAGCGCTGGCGGCGGCGTTAGAGGACAGGGTCCGGTCAGGCGAGTCGGTTGGCGGCGCTGCGCCTGCTGATGACGACGTTGATCAGGACGGCCCCGACGATGATGAGGCCGCGCACCACGTCCTGGAAGAAGGAGTTGACTCCGAGCAGCACCAGACCGTTGGCGATGACGGTGATGAAGACGACGCCGAGGAAGGTACCGCCGAGCGATCCGCGTCCACCGGCGAGCGCGGTGCCCCCGATGACGACGGCGGCGATGACGTCGAACTCCAGACCCGCCGCCGCGCCTCCGTTACCCGAACCCAGACGGGCCGCGAGCAGCACACCGGTGATGGCCGCGAGCAGTCCGGTGGTGGCGAACAACAGGATGCGCACCCGGGCCACGTTGAGCCCGGCCAACTGCGCGGCGGCCGCGTTGCCGCCGGTGGCGTACACGGATCGACCGTAGGCGGTGTACTTGGCGATGTAGGCGAAGACCGCGAAGAGCACGAGCATGACCAGCGCGGCCGTGGGCACGCCCAGGACGGATCCGCCGAGCACGTCGAACAGGGCGCTCTCCGGCAGCGGCACGGGCAGCGCGTCGGTCATGTACAACGCCAGCCCGCCCAGTACGCTCCACAGGCCCAGCGTGGTGATGAAGGAGGGCACGTTGAACCGGGCCCTGAGCCACCCGGCGAGGGCGCCCCACAGCAGGCCCATGGCCAGGGTGAGCAGGATGGCGCCGAGCACGCCCAGGTTCCACTCCGTGGCGCCCTTGGCGACGATGACCGAGGCGAAGGCGACGGCCGGGCCGATGCTGATGTCGATCTCCCCGGCGATGATCACCAGGGTGACGCCCCAGGCCGCGATCCCGATCGTGGCGGCGTTGCGCAGCAGGCCGAGTTGGTTGTCCATGCTCAGGAACCCGGAGGCGGAGAGCCCGAGGACGATGTAGAGGATGAGGATGGCGGCCAGGAGGCCGATCTCGTTGAGGCGGTGGCCGTAGCGGCCGATGAAGTCGCCACGGGCGGAAACCGCTTCGCCGGTGACCTTGGTCGTGGTGGTCATTGTTACCTCGCCCTTCACGCCGCCATCGCGGCGGCCATGATGTTGTCCAGGGTGATGTCTTCGCCGGTGAACTCGCCCTCCAGGCGTCCACCGCGCAGGGCCAGCACGCGGTCGCACACGAGCGGCAGTTCCTCCAGTTCGCTGGAGACGAAGAGGACCGCGGCCCCCTGCTCCGCGAGTTCGCGGACGATCGCGTAGATCTGGGCCTTGGCCTCCACGTCCACGCCACGGGTGGGCTCGTCCAGGAGCAGGATGCGGCTTCCGGCGTGCAGCCAACGGCCGATGACGGCCTTTTGCTGGTTGCCGCCGCTGAGGTTGACGATGGGGGTCTCGGGTGTGGCCGCCTTGATGGACAGCCGTCCGATGAGGTCGCGTCCGATGGAGGAGACCCGTGAGGGGAGCACGGTCCCGGCCCGGGACGCCCCTCCGTACCAGGTCATGACCATGTTCTCGGAGACTCCGAGAAGGGGGACCACGCCCTCTCCCTTGCGGTCCTCGGGGGTGATGCCCACGCCCAGGCGCCGCATCGTGCGCGGGGTGGGACGGGCCACCGGCCTGCCGTCCACCTCCACGGCGCCGCGGGACGGGGTGAACCCGGCCAGCGCGCGCAGGAGTTCGGTGCGCCCGGACCCCATCAGGCCGCCCAGGCCCAGGACCTCGCCGGGGTGGAGATCGAAGGAGACGCTCTCGACCTTGGGCGGGACCGCCAGGTCGCGGACCGACAGCAAAGGGGTGTCGGAGAAGGGGCCCCGAGGCCGTGACACCGCCGCCGTCTCCTCCGCGCGCTCGCCGAGCATGAGGGAGACGATGCGTTCGGTGGTGGCGCCCTGTACCGGCACCGTCTCCACGATGGCACCGTCGCGCATGACGGTGACGGTGTCGGCTACGCGACGGATCTCGTCCAGGCGGTGGCTGACGTAGATGACGCCCACTCCGCGTGCGGCCACGCGCGAGACGGCCTCCAGGACGGTCTCCGCCTCGGCCGCGGCCAGGGCGCTGGTGGGCTCGTCCAGGATGAGGAGTCGGGGCCTGGACCGGAAGGCGCGTGCGATCTCGACGAGCTGCTGTTGGGCCAGGGGCAGCTCTCCGACGCGGGTGCCGGGAGAGATGCGCACACCGAGTTCGGTGAAGATCTCCTCGGCCCCGGACGTCATGGCCGCGTAGTCGATGCGCCCACGCTCCTTCGGCCAGGACCCGAGGTAGAGGTTCTCCGCCGCCGACAGCTCCGGAACCAGGCTGAGTTCCTGGTAGACGGTGCCCACGCCGAGCTCGGCGGAACGGCGGATCCCTCCCTCTCCGAGGGGGAGGTCACCGATCTCGATCTCGCCCTCGTCGGGGGTCTCCACCCCGGCCAGCAGACGGATCAGGGTGGACTTGCCGGCTCCGTTGCGTCCGAGCAGGGCGCGGACCTCTCCGGCGTGGATCTCGAAGTCCGCGTGGTCCAGGGCCGTGACTCCGGGGTAACTCTTGGTCGCGCCGCGCACGCGGGCCACGACCTTCGTGGCGGGTGCCGCCTCGACGGGGTTGTCGCTCATGGGTGCTCCATGGATGTGACGAAGGATGGACGGGTGGCTCGGAAGGGCCGTCAGGGGATGCCTTCCGGGTGGGTCTGCAGCCACTCCTCGCCGTCCTCGGGTGTGGTGTAGAGGTCGATGGGGGCCGGGGTGATGAACTCGTCGGAGTTCTCGCCGGCGATGACGCGCTCGACCGTCTCCCCCGCCAGGAGCCCCACCTCGATACCGGAGATGTCGACGTTGGCCTTGAGGATCGTGTGGTCGGACAGCGCGCGGGCGGCGTCCGTGGACATGTCGCTGCCGAAGACCACGACCTCGCCCGCCGAGCCGCGGTTGCTCACGGCGCGGACCGCGCCCATGGTGGCGCCACCGGCTTCGCCGTAGAAGGCGTCCAGGTCGGGGTGGGCGGTGAGGAGACGCTCGCCCACGTCGACGGCCTCGTCGATGGTGGCGCCCTCCTGGTTGGCGACGATCTGCGCGTCGGGCAGGCGATCGAAGAGCGCCTCTTCGAACCCCTCGCGGCGCTGCACGCAGACCTCGACGAACTCGCAGTTGAGGACGGCGACCTGCGGGTCCTCCACCCCTTCGCTCTCGAAGTGGTCCGCGGCGGAGTCCCCGAGCAGGCGTCCGAACTCGTGGGGATCGCCGAGGATGTAGGAGGTCACGTACTCCTTGGCGGCCTCGTCCTCGATGCAGGTGTTGTAGCAGATCACCGGCACGCCGCTCTCGTGGGCCAGGCGCAGGGCCGGGACCGAGGCGGTGGCCGAGACCGGTGACAGCACCAGCGCGTCGACGTCCGCGGATGAGGCGACGTCGACGAAGGTGCTCTCCTCCGAGGCGTCACCGCGGGCGTTGAGCTCCAGGAGCTGGAGTTCGCGTCCGGAGTTCTCTGCGTAGTCCTGCATGCCCTGGCGGACGCCCGCGTAGAAGCCCTGCGCGTCCATGTAGACCACGCCGATCCGGCCGTCCTCTCCGAGCCGGGCGCCGCATCCGGCGAGTGTCAGCACGCACAGGACGGCGGCGAGCGTGGCGAGCGCGCGGCCCTGGGGGCGTGGCGGTCGTCTGCCCATGGGGGTCCTCCTTGACGTAGGGCGCACCGCTCACCTGCGCGGACGCCTTTATCGACTGTGCATGAGCATCGCAGAGTGACCTACGTAACGTCAATAATAAATACTAATTAATTATTTTTCAGCCGGCAGGGCCCACTCTCAGCGGTCCCGACCACGACCGAACGGGGCGCGGGCCGGTGTGCGAGGGTGAGGCGAGTTCGCCTGCCGTGAAGTAGTCCCATGACGGTGTTCGACCCGATCGCGTTCCGAGCCGGTTTCCCCTCGCTCGCCTCAGGCATCGCCCACTTCGACGGGCCGGGGGCACACAGGCCCCGGCGCGGGTCGGAGAGGCGATCGCCCGCACCCTCACCGGGCCGCTGTCCGACCGCGGCGCCTACGCCGACCTGTCTCGGCGCCGACCCGTCAGGGGTGGTCTACGGCCGCGGCGCCGCCCAGATCACCCACGACCTCTCCGGGCACCTGTCCCAGGGGCAGGACGGGCGCGGGTGGGTGCCCGGTGACGAGGTGGTGGTGACCCGGCTGGACCACGACTCGAACGTGCGCCCGTGGGTCCAGGCCGCGGAGCGGGCGGACGCCACCGTGCGGTGGATCGACCTGGACCCGACCACCGCCGAGCTGGACCTTGCGGACCGAGCACCGAGCGCCGAGAACGGCGTTCGGAGCCGGCGGGCGCGTTGGAGTCGTCCGCGCGGCGGACGGCCGGGTCGGCCTCCGGTACCTGGCCGCGCACCGCCTCGGTTCTGGACGACAGCTACTCCTTGTTCGGCTCCCCGACCCGCCGCGACCACCCGTTGGCCCTCGCCCTGGCCTGCCATCACCTGGTGTCGGTCCTCTCCCCCGACAGCCTGCGGATCTGGCGGCACAGGTTGGAGCCCGCGCACACGGTTTCGATGGTGCGCCCGAACCCGGTCTCGGGCTCGGCCGATCCGGGCCCGCGCGCCCTGTCACCCGCGGTGCCCACCCTGGGGCTGCACGACCCGGCGGCCCCTCCGCCCCTGGTGGAACCGTCCGGTTCGGGCAAGGCCACCTGGGCCTTTCCGACCTGCGCGCCCACTTGGACGGCGCGGTCGCGACCTACCTGGAGAAGTGTTGAGCGCCCCGAACCCATCGATGACGGGCGTGAGCACCGGCCCGGACCGAAGGTGGGGCAACATTCGCCTGGTTCCGTTGCTGGGCCGGTCCCCGGTGGCGGAACTGCGCCCACACCGCGCGCTGAGCGGGCGCCTGACGCGGAGCAGTCCCCCGACGCGGTGGCCTACCCGCCGCACGCCCGCGTCACCCACTGGGAGCCGGCCTCCCCGGAGCGGGCTCGACCGCGCGGCGGCGGCCCTGGAGGTCACCGAGGACGAACTCCTCACCCGGATCGAGCGCGCCGGGCTCGAAGCGCTGCTCTCTCCACGGTCACGAGCCCGACACCGCGTCCGCCGCTGACCGACCACCGGCCGCGGCACGCTGCGCCCCCGGTTTCAGTCGCGGGGGCGCAGGCCGCACAGGACCAGGTCGAGGAGGCGGTGGGCCCGCCGTTCCCAGTCGTCGGCGGAGGGGTCGAGCTGGTAGAGGCCGGCCACGGCCAACAGGACGTCGTCGGCGGTCAGGTCGGCGCGCAGGGTGCCGGCCTCCTGGTTGGCGACGAGCAGGTGTTCGACGGCGTCGGCCACGGGGCCCCGCCCGACCTGGGCGAACCGGCCGTGAGCGGTGGCGGTGCGCAGCACCTCCAGGAGCCCGGCCTTGGTCATGGCGTAGCGGGCGAAGCGTTCCAGCCAGAGCCGGAACGCCTCCTGCGGGGAGTGCTCGTCGAGGAGTTCGGCGGAGGCGCGGGTGAGCCGTTGCACCTGGTCGCGGTAGAGCTCGAAGACCAGGTCCTCACGGGTGGGGAAGTGCCGGTACAGGGTGCCGATACCCACCCCGGCCCTCTTGGCGATGGAGTTCAGGGAGACGTCCCTGGACTCCTCGAAGGCCTCGCGCGCGACCTCCAGCAGGCTGGCACGCGTTCGAAGCCCCTGTGCATGGAGTTGTTCGACGCGCTTCGTCGACATGTACGACCTTCCTACGGCCGGTGTCACGGAGACTTCTCCGCCTCAGCGTATCCGATGTGTCCCCTGTTCAGAGCGGGGTTTCAAGGGATTCGGAAACCTCCGTCACACGAAAGGGGTCTTGTTTGACGGAGGGTTCTCCGGATAAGTTGTACTACGTGGCGGAGACATCTCCGCCACGAGGTCGGCCTCGACCCCCACCCGTACCGGCCCCGCATGACACGACTGGAGCGCACATCTATTCGCAGGGGGCTCCCATGCACGAACCTTCCGTGACCAGGACGATCGGCATCATCGGCGTCGCCGGTGGACTCGCCGAAAACATCGCGACCGAGGCCGCCGCGCGCGGCCACAGCGTGACCGCGTTCGTGGACGATCCCGAACGGTGGTCGGCGCCCGTTTCCGCCGTCCGACGCGACCCCCGGGACCTCACACGCCCCGACCTGGCGGAGTTCGACGTCCTGATCAACGCCTACCAGGTGCCCTCCGGCCGCGAACGCGACCACCTCGCGGTCAACCGACACCTGTTGCTCCTACTGGCCCGTTCCCCGATCCGTCTCATCACCGTCGGCGACCCCGGCCCCCTGTTCGTCGACGCCTCCCGCACCTCCATCCACTGGCAGCAGAGCATCGCCCGCGGCCCCCGACGAGACGCCGGCCGCACGATGGAGCGGGTCTTCTTCCTCTACAAGATCAACCGCGACGTGCTCTGGACCTACCTGGCGCCGCCGATCGAGCTGGTCGGCGACGGCGAACGCACCGGCCGCTACCGGGCCGGCGACGACGTCCTCCTCACCGACGAGCAGGGCCGCAGTCGGATCAGCAAGGCCGACTACGCGGTCGCGATGGTGGATGAGGTGGAGGCCGGCGCCCACCCGAGGCGGATGTTCACCGTCGCCGCCTGAGCGGTCCGGTGGCGACGCGCACGCGGGGATGACCGGGCGGGAAAGGCTCGGAGAAATCCCGCCCCTCCGTGCCTCGGGGGTCTGGGCGTGGGCCGCGGGATGAGGGACACTTCCCTGACC
>NZ_DYZD01000342.1 GCF_020741345.1 Nocardiopsis listeri | reverse complement strand
CAGGGCGTCGCGCTGCTCCACGCCGAAGCGGTGCTGTTCGTCCACCACCACCAGACCCAGGTCGGCGAAGGACACGTGTTCCTGGAGCAGGGCGTGCGTGCCCACGACGATCCCGGCCGCGCCCGAGGCGGCGTCCAGCAACGCCTCCCGGCGAGCGGCGGCGCCCATGGATCCGGTGAGAAGCGCCACCCTGGTGGCGTGTTCGGCTCCGTCGATCTGCCCCGCCCGCCCCAGGTCGCCGAGCATGGCGCCGATGGACCGGTGGTGCTGTTGGGCGAGGACCTCGGTGGGGGCGAGCATCACGGCCTGACCCCCCGAGTCCACGACCCGCAGCATCGCACGCAGGGCCACGAGGGTCTTGCCCGCGCCCACGTCGCCCTGCAGGAGGCAGTGCATGGGGTTCGTGGCCTCCAGCCGTTCGGCCAGCGCGTCACCGACCTCGCGCTGCCCGTCGGTGAGGGTGAACGGCAGACGGGCGTCGAACGCGTCGAGGACGCCGCCGCTCGCGCCGGGGCGGGGTTTGGCGGGCAGTTCCTCGGCCTTGTGCCGACGCTGGGCCAGGGCGATCTGCACCACGAACGCCTCGTCCCACTTCAGCCTGCGCCGGGCGGGCTTGAGCTCGTCCATGTCCTCGGGCCGGTGGATACGGGTCAGGGCGTCGTGCACATCGAGCAGCCGCTGTTCGGAGCGAAGCTGCGGCGGGAGCGGGTCGGGGATGTCGACGGCGTAGTCCAGGGCGACGCCGATCGAACGGGCGATGGTGGCCGAGTCCAGGCCCTTGACCGCCGGGTAGACAGGGATGACCTCGTCGGCGTAGGCCCGCGCCGCCTCTCCGTCCAGGCCGTCCTCGTCGAGCAGTACGTACTCGGGATGGTCGAGCTGACGGCGTCCCTTGAACGTGGAGACCCGGCCGGAGAACATGGCCAGTCGCCCCGGGACCAGGGCTCCCTGGTGGTACGAACCTCGGTTGAAGAAGGTCAGGTGCAGTCGGCCGGTCCCGTCGGTGACGACGGCCTCCATCATGTCCATGCGGCGGCGCCCCTGGCGGGCCGGGATGGTCTTGCGCCGGGCGTCGAGCACCTTGGCCTGCACGGTCACGTCCTCGCCCTCGCGCAACAGGGCGAGGTCGGTCAGGTCACCGCGGCGGTCGTAGCGGCGCGGGTAGTAGCGCAACAGGTCGCCGAGGGTGTGCAGGTCGAGTTTTTCGGCCAGTGCCTTGGCCGTCCTGCCACCGAGTGGTCCCTTGCGCAGCGGCTCGTCCCAGGTGCTCACTGTCGTCCCCGTCCTGGACTCGTGCGTCGATCCACCCGCCACGTTAGACCTCGGGTGTGACGGGTGGGACCCGACGAGGCCGGTCGCCCGCGTCGGAGGTGCCGCCCGGGGTCGGGGGGAGTTGGCGAGCGGCACTCTCAACCGGGGTATACTCGTCAGAGTTCATCGCGTTTTCGCCATGCCCGTGTGGCTGATCTCGATGCTCCGGTGGTGGTGCTCCAGGCTTCGGCCGCACCTGTTCCATCGTTGCGCGAACGGGTACCGTCCAGTGGTCTTGTTCCACTTTCGGACAGTATCTTCGTGTACTCTTCCAAGGTTGGCGTCCGCGCCGGCCTGTCCGCCCGACCTCTCCCGGTCGGATGAACCTTCGCGTGCGGCGACGTGCGCGATCCCGAGCGCTTGAATGGAGTTACCGTGGCTTCCGTCTGCGACGTCTGCGGCAAGGGACCAGGGTTCGGTAACAGTGTTTCCCACTCGCACCGTCGCACCCGCCGCCGCTGGAACCCCAACATCCAGACCGTTCGCACCCGCGTGGGCGGCACGCCCAAGCGTGTGAACGCATGCACCTCGTGCATCAAGGCCGGCAAGGTGACCCGCTAGGGAACCCGCCCCTGTCTGTTTCAACGAAGGCCCTCCGGCTCCGGTCGGGGGGCCTTCGTCATGCCCGGGGCGTTCACGTCGATCGTGCGGCGGAGTGCTCTGTGGGACCTGAGTGGTCCATGTGAGTCATGGGACGCCCGGTGCGTCGGAACGCTCAGAGTTGGCAGACGTGCCCGTTGAGCGAGCATCGCGTCGGGCTCTGGGCGATCCCGACCGCGTCGAAGGTGAGCTCGGTCGACTCCCCCGGCTCCAGCGCCGCCTCGGCACCGGATCGGCCGGCCAGGATGCCGTCGTCCAGGGGTTCCCAGTCGGCGTCTCGGACGTCGGTGATCTCGGCGCTCTCGAACGCCAACGCCAGTTCCCACGCCTCCAGCGTGCTGCTGGAGGTGTTGGTGACGGTGACCTGTCCGGTGAACCCCAGGGAGGAGGACTCCAGGACCCGGTAGACGACCGTGGTGGGTTCGGTCCCGGCCTGGGTCTGGGGCCCGGAGTCGCCCTGCTCCGGGCTCGCCTCATCGGGTTCGGCGGAGGCGTCATGGCCGGGCTCGACCCCGTCCTGGGGCCCGGGCACCTCGGTCGCACCGGGGGCACCACCGAACTGCAGGTAGATCTGGGTGGTGCTGTACCCGAACAGGATCAGTCCGAGGATGACGCCGGAGACGACGAGGACGTTGAGCAACCTCGGGGGTTCGACACGTTTGGGAACCGTGCTCTCGATCAGGCCGCCGAACCTCCGCAGGGGACCGGCGTTCTCCGGTTCGCTGCGGTGGGCTCCCCGGCGAGGACCACGCCGCCTAGCCATACCGCCTCATCAACCGCCTCTCGACGCTGCTCCGCTTCCCTGCCGTGCCCTCCCGGTCCGCTTCCCGACCGGCCGCCGGCCGATGCCGGTCGCGATGGCAAAGCCTAGCGTGATCGCCAAACAGGACAAATCCAATCGGGCTCACTCCTGACGGAAATGATCCCATCCACCGCCCTCCGCCACGTCTCCGTCCACCGTGACGGCGGGACCGGTGTCCTCCCCCGAGGGGTCGGCGGTCGACGCGACGGTCCCCACCCGGTTCCAGTGTTCCGGGAGGTCGACTTCGGAGGGGAAGACCGCGGCCAACGCGTGGTCCTCCCCTCCCCGGAGCATCAGCCGGCGGGCGGCCTCTTCGACCTTCCCCGCCGCGACACCGAGTATTCCCATGGCTTCGAGGAGTGCGGGATCGGGTCGCAGCGCGTTCGAGTCCAGATCGATACACACCCCGCTGCGCGCGGCGATGTGCCCGAGGTCCTGTAGGAACCCGTCGCTGACGTCGAGCATGGCGGTGGCGCCGAGTCGGGCCGCCTCCGGGCCCGCCGCGTACGGAGGACTGGGCCTGCGGTGTTCGCCCAGGCAGGCGGCGGGGCCGTCGATCCCCCGTTCCAGCAGGGCCAGCCCCGCCGCGGACAGTCCCAGGTTCCCCGTGTAGGCGACCACGTCGCCGGGCCGGGCACCGTCGCGTCGCACCGGCGCCCTGCCCTCCAGGTCTCCCAGGGCCGTGACCGCGATGGTCAGCACGTCCGAACCCACCATGTCGCCGCCGACGACGGCTCCCCCGGCGAGCGCGCACTCGTCGCGCACGCCCGCGGTGAACTCCTCCGCCCACGCGACCGGCAGGTCGGGCGGGGCGGCGAACCCGATGAGCATGCCGGTGGGACGCGCGCCCATGGCGACCACGTCCGCGTAGTTCTGCGCCACGGCGCGGTGTCCGACGTCACGGGCGCTGGACCATTCCCGTTTGAAGTGGCGGCCCTCGACCAGCAGGTCCGTGGTCGCGACCGTTCGCCCGTCGGGCGCGGCAACGATCGCGGCGTCATCGCCGGGTCCGAGGATTACATCGTCCGTCCCGGGGAATTGGCTCGTCACACGTGTGATCAGAGCGAACTCACCCAGGCCCCCAATGGTGCTCAACACGAAGATCAGGGTACGGTGACGCTCCGGTTCAGGGGCCCATGTTCTGTTTCGTGGACCACCAGGGGCGCTCGTTCGGGCGCCTTCGGACAGTGCCCTCGAAAACCCATGAAGGTGTCGTGGGTGTCGAAGGTTCCCGACTCATTCGGTGCCGGAACAGGCCGAATCGAAGCGAAAGCCCTGAAGGACGGGGCGAGCCTCGGTGTTCGTCGTCCGTTCGTCATCGCCCGCGCCCCGGCCCGGGTGACTTCCCTCTTGGCACACACCGGCACGGCACGAAGGAGAAGACACATGGTGCAGGCGTACATCCTGGTCCAGACCGAGGTCGGCCAGGCCGCCGAGGTCGCGGAGCGCATCCGGGCGATCGACGGGGTCGAGAAGGCGAACGACGTCACGGGTCCCTACGATGTGATCGTTCAGGCCGAGGCCGACGACATCGACGCCCTGGGCACCCTCGTGGTCGCCCGCATTCAACGGCTCGACGGCATCGCCCGTACCCTGACGTGTCCCATCGTCAATATCTGAGTGTCGACCACGTCGACGGAGCGAGGATGCTTGTGCTGAAACGGTACTTGGGGACGGCCGGTGCCGTCGTCCTGCTGACTGCCGGCTGTGGACAGACAGTGCAGATGCAGCCCTTCGAAGCACAGGCGAACACCGAAGAGCCCTGCGCCGCCCTCGTCGCGGACCTTCCGGACACCCTCCTCGGTGCCGACCGCGCCACGATCCGCCCCGAGTCGAACGTGATGGCCGCCTGGGGCGACCCTCCCATCGGTCTTCGCTGCGGCGTCCCCCGCCCCTCCGGCCTGGAGAGGGACTCCGCCCTGACCGACATCGGTGAGGAGGAGGGCGAGATCGTGTCCTGGCTGGCGCAGCCGGAGGACGCTCCGACCATGTTCATCGCGGTCCACCGTGAAGCCTACGTGGAGCTGAGCGTCCCGAGCTCTTACGGCAACCCCGCCGCCGCGCTGTCCCAGGTGAGCGAGCTGATCCCGAAGCATCTGGAGGAGCGTGCCGACAGCGGCGTGTGATCCTCGACGATTCGGGGGGCGCGGACGACGGTGAATCCGTCATCGGCGCCCCCGTTCGTGTACCGCCTCGCCGAGGTCCGGGCCGAGGAGGTCCGTGGCTAATCGGACCCCTCTTCGGAGCCTTCTTCGCCACCGCCGTCGGTGGTGTCCTCGTTGTCGGGGTCGGACCCCTCATCGTCGCTGTCGGCGCCCTCGATGACCTCGGCCCGCTCTCCCTGCGCGGCGATCTGCTCCTCGACCTCGGCGGCGCTCTCGGCGATGCCGCCCGAGCAGGCGGCGCCCGGCTCGGGGACGTCCGTGCCGCGCTCGTACATCTGCACGTAACGGCTCAGGTTCTCGTCGTCGGCGGACTCCACGGCGAGCTGGCGCTCCCAGCTGGAGGCGACGATCGGGGCTTCCATCTCACCCTCGTAGGGGGTGACCAGGACGTAGTCGCCCGGGTTGTAGAAACTCTCCAGGACGTCCACCTCCTCCTGGGGCAGCTCCGGGTCGTAGTTGATCCACACGGCGCCGTGCTCCAGGGCGTGGACACCGAACTCCGGGGTGATCGGGTCGGGGTAGACCCCACAGTTCTGCCACTGCGGCCAGTGTTGGCCACCGACCGGCGGGGACTGCTCGTAGTCCACCCGCTCGCCGACGGTCACGTGGCTGTACTCGTCGATCGTGTACTCCGCGACGCCCTCGATGTCGCGGCTGCGCAGCTCCATGAAAACGGCCGTACCCAGCAGACCCAGGACCGCGGCTCCGGCCACGGAGACACCCGTGATCTTGAGGGCTTTGGCGCGCCGCTCCTTTTTGCGCTGCTCCTCACGCAACGCGGCCGCTCTGGCACGGCGCTCCTCCGCCTTCGACTTCTTGGCCACTGGGACTCCCGGGGATGCGAGTGGTCGGACAGAACTTTCCTATCCTCTACTTTGTCAGCAGAGTTGGGCGATTTGACCAAGGTGGTTCGAATGGGGCGAATGGCCGGGCCCGCCTCCGGCGACGGCGGCGACACCGAGACGGACGAGCACGAGGACGACGGTCCCTTGCCCGAGGGGTTCTCCCTCGCGTCCGAACGCACCGGGGCCACACCCTTGACACAACGGTCCACACCGCTGTGGATGTCCGTGATCCTGGTCGCGTTGGCGCTGGTCGCGGGCTTCTTCCTGGGGCGTCCCTCCTATCCGTTGGACACCGGGGCCGACGCCGGTTTCCTGCGCGACATGAGCTCGCACCACGCCCAGGCCGTGGACATGTCGATGATCGTCCTCGACAAGACCGAGGACGTGGAGCTGCACACCGTGGCCATGGACATGGCCCGCACCCAGCAGGCGCAGATCGGCATCATGCAGGGCTGGTTGTCGTCGTGGGGGTTGACCGCGCGCGCGTCCGAGCCGCCGATGACCTGGATGGAGGGCCACGATCACGGCGGTGGTGAGGGCGAGGTGCCCGAGGCCATGCCGGGGTTGGCCACCGACGAGCAGATGGTGGAGCTCGAGGAGGCCCAGGGCGAGGAGGCCGAGGTCATGTTCTTGGAGCTGATGATCGCCCATCACCTGGGCGGCATCGAGATGGCCGAGGCCGAGGTGGAGCTGGGCGGCGAGGACCTCGTGGTCCAGCTCGCCCAGGGCATGGTCGACGCACAGACGGCGGAGGTGGAGAACATGGAGAGGATGCTGGAACGGTACGAGTGACGCGTCCTCGGTGAGTGTGGCCAAGGACACCGGAGGTCACGCGGACCGGTCCCCTGCCCCCAGCCCCTCGCACCACCGATGAACTGCTCGGACACCCTCATAACCGAAGAGAACGGCACGGCGGAGCGCCCCCGAAACGGGGGCGCTCCGCCGTTTCACGCGTGTTCCGCCGGGGGGTGACGCCCGCCACGAGCTACGTTTCACAGGGGGCCTCCCCCACTACGACAACGAGTAGCACTACAGTTCGTAGTACTACCGGCGGTCGGTATATGTGAGAGGCGTACATGGAAGCTCTAGACCTGGCGCGATGGCAGTTCGGGGTCACCACGATCTACCACTTCCTGTTCGTGCCCCTGACCATCGGGCTGTCGTTCATCGTGGCCGTACTCCAGACGTTCTGGTACAAGACCGGACGTCACGAGTACCTCCAGGCGACGCAGTTCTTCGGCAAGCTGTTCCTGATCAACTTCGCCATGGGCGTGGTCACCGGGATCGTGCAGGAGTTCCAGTTCGGCATGAACTGGAGCGAGTACTCCCGCTTCGTGGGCGACGTCTTCGGCGCACCCCTGGCCATGGAGGCGCTCCTGGCCTTCTTCCTGGAGTCCACCTTCATCGGACTGTGGATCTTCGGCTGGCACCGGCTCCCGCGCGGAGTCCACCTGGCCTGCATCTGGTTGGTCGCCATCGGCACCAACCTGTCGGCCTACTTCATCCTCGCCGCCAACGCCTGGATGCGCCGCCCCGTCGGCTTCGAGGTCAACCCCGAGAACGGCCGCGCCGAACTCAACGACATCTGGGCCGTGCTCAGCAACGACCAGGCCTGGTCCACCTACCTGCACACCGTCTCGGCGGCCTTCATCACCGCAGGACTGTTCGTGGTGGCGGTCAGCGCCTTCAAGCTGTGGCGCAACATCGAGCACGAGGACACCGGAGACGTCGGTGTCACGCCGCCCAAGCGGGACTTCGCGCTGTTCCGATCCACTCTGAAGGTCGGTCTGGTCTTCACCCTCCTCGCCGGAGCACTCACGACCTTCACCGGCGATCACCAGGCCAAGCTCGCCGCAGAGTACGAACCCATGAAGCTGGCCGCCGCCGAGGCCCTCTGGGACACCGAGGAAGGTGCCGCGTTCTCCACCTTCGCGGTCGGCGACACCGAGGCCCGCTACAACCCGATCGACGTCACCATCCCCAACGTCCTCAGCTTCCTGGCCACCGGGCACTTCGACGGCGAGGTGCACGGCATGAACAACCTCCAGGAGGCCTACGAGGAGTTCTACGGGCCGGGCGACTACATCCCCAACGTGTTCGTCGTCTACTGGTCCTTCCGTCTCATGATCGGGCTGGGCCTGTTCGGTGTGGCGATCGCGGCACTGGGTCTGTGGCTCACCCGCGGACGGGAACGCATGCCCCGGACCAAGTGGTTCTACCTCGCCGGCGTCATCGCGCTGCCCGCCGCCCTGCTCGCCAACATCTTCGGCTGGGTGCTCACGGAGATGGGTCGCCAGCCCTGGACCGTCCACGGTGAGCTCCTGACCGCGAACAGCGTCTCGCCCGGGGTGAGCCTGGGAACCGTGGCGATGAGCCTGGGCATCTTCACCGCCCTCTACGGACTCCTCTTCGTGGTGGAGGTCGGGCTGCTCTGGAAGTACGTCAAGAAGGGCCCCTCCCATCTCGTTCCCGACCTGGAGAACGACGAGGACGAGTCCCAGATCCCGCACTTCAGCTACTAGGAGCAGCAAGACCATGGAACTGGCCGTCATCTGGTTCATCGCCATCGCCGTCCTGTGGATCGGCTACTTCGTCCTGGAGGGGTTCGACTTCGGGGTGGGCACCCTGCTGCCCTTCATGGGCGAGCGCAACTCCGTCGACCGCCGGGTCGCCATCAACTCGATCGGCCCGGTCTGGGACGGCAACGAGGTGTGGGTCATCACCGCGGGCGGTGCCATGTTCGCCGCCTTCCCCGCCTGGTACGCGTCCCTGTTCAGCGGGTTCTACGTGCCGCTGTTCCTCATCCTCATCGCGCTGATCCTGCGCGGCGTGGCGTTCGAGTACCGAGGCAAGCGCGATGACCCGCGCTGGCAGAACCGGTGGGACCGGGCGATCTTCTTCGGCAGCGCCGTCCCCGCGCTCCTGTGGGGCGTGGCCTTCGCCAACATCGTGCGCGGTGTGGCCATGGACGCCGACCACATCGTCACCGCGTCCCTGCTCGACCTGCTCAACCCGTACGCCCTGCTGGGCGGGCTGACGACCCTGTCGCTGTTCACCCTGCACGGCGCCGTCTTCCTGACCCTCAAGACCGACGGTCCGGTCCGGATCCGCGCCCGTCGGGCCGCGATGTACGCCGCCTGCGCCGCGGTTCCCGCCGGGGCCGGGTTCTTGCTGTGGACCCAGTTCTCCTACGGGAAGCCGTGGACCCTGCCGCTGGTCCTCATCGCCGCCGTGGCTCTGATGATCGGGGTCGTGGCGGTGTACCGCCGTATGGAGGGGTGGTCCTTCGTGGCCACCGCCGTCACCATCCTGACCGCGGTGACGGCGCTGTTCGGGTCTTTGTTCCCGGACGTGCTGCCCTCCACCACCGACCCGGCGTTCAGCCTGACCGTCACCAACGCCTCATCCGCCGACTACACGCTGACCGTCATGTCGTGGGTGGCCCTGATCGCCCTTCCGGTGGTCATCGGCTACCAGTCCTGGAGTTACTGGGTTTTCCGCAAGCGGATCACCGGCGAGCAGATCACCCCTGCGTCGGTCGGCGGAGGCGGGCCGGACAAGGCCGCCTAGTTCTCGGCCCATCGACCACCCGATCGTCCGGCGGGAACCCACCGACGTCCGTACCCCCTCCCCCGTATCGTCCAGGGGGCCGGGGGTACGGCGTTGTCCGGCCCGGCCACCGGTGATACCGGGTCGGTACCGTGGCCCATCTCCGCCCATCACCCACGGTCCCGCCCACCCGGGACCGCAACGACGACCACACGAGGTCCACCGCGCATGAAACCGCTCGATCCGCGCCTGGTCCGCACCGCGAGCGCGGTCCGCGTCCATCTGGCCGTCACCATCGTCAGCGGCGTGTTGATCACCGGCCTGATCCTCGCCCAGGCCTGGCTTCTGTCCCGCGTCATCACCGGCGCCCGGGCCGGGGACGGAATGGACGTCCTCGGGCCGCTGATCGCCCTGGTCGCCGCCGTCGCCCTGGCCCGGGCCCTGCTGTCCCACCTCGCCGAGACCTCCGCGCTGCACAGCGCCGCCCGCACCAAGTCGCAGCTGCGGCGCAGACTCATTACGCACGTGACCGGGTCGGGCAAGGTGTGGCTGGCCGAAGGCGGTGACGGACAGGACGGATCGCCCAAGGCCGGTGAACTCGTCACCCTCGCCACCCGAGGCCTCGACGCACTCGACGAGTACTTCGCGCGCTACCTGCCCCAGTTGGTGCTGTCGGCGATCGTGCCGCTCGCCGTGCTCGCCGTGGTGTTCTGGGCCGACTGGATCTCCGGGATCGTCATCCTGGTGACGTTGCCGCTCATCCCCATCTTCATGGCACTGATCGGCATGCACACCCAACAGCGCACCGACCGACAGTGGAAGCTGCTGAGCCGGCTGGGCGGCCACTTCCTCGACGTGGTGGAGGGTCTGCCGACACTGGCGGTGTTCCGTCGGGCCAAGGCCCAGGCCGCCATCATCCGCGAGGTCGGCGAGGAGCACCGCAAGGCCACCATGGGCACGCTGCGGATCGCGTTCCTGTCCGCGTTCGCCCTCGAACTGCTCGCGACCCTGGCCGTCGCCCTGGTCGCCGTCGAGGTCGGGCTGCGGCTGCTGGGCGGCCACATGGACTACCAGACCGCCCTGCTCGTGCTGATCCTGGCGCCCGAGGCGTACCTGCCGCTGCGCGAGGTGGGCGCCCGCTTCCACGCGAGCATGGAGGGGGTCGCCGCGGCCGACCAGGTGTTCACCGAACTCGACCGCCGCCGCGACGACGGACCCGAGCGGCCCTCGCCCGCCCCGACCGGGCGCCCCTCCCCCGCCACCGGCGGCGACCTGCGGCTGAGCGGGGTCGTGATGCGCTATCCCGGGCGGGACACACCCGCGCTCGCCGACCTGGACCTGACCCTCCACGCCGGTGAACACCTACTGCTCACCGGCCCCAGCGGTTCGGGCAAGACCACCCTGCTGTCCCTGCTGCTGCGCCTACGCGAACCCACCGAGGGGCGGGTCGAGGTCCGCGCCCCCGACGGCGAGTGGACACCACTGTGGGACGTGCCCGTCGAGGACTGGCGCTCCGGCATCGCGTGGGTGCCACAGCACCCCTACCTGTTCGACGTGTCGGTGGCCGACAACATCCGGCTCGGCGCCCCCGACGCCGACCTCGACCGGGTCCGGGAGGCCGCGCGGCTGGCCGAGGCCGACGGGTTCATCCGCGCCCTGCCCGACGGCTACGACACCCGGCTCGGCGAACGCGGCGCCCGCCTGTCCGCGGGACAGCGCCAACGCATCGCCCTGGCCCGCGCCATGTGCCGCGACGCCCCGCTGGTCCTGCTGGACGAACCCACCGCCCATCTGGACCCGGAGAACGCCACGGCGGTGCGCACCGCCGTGG
>NZ_DYZD01000341.1 GCF_020741345.1 Nocardiopsis listeri | reverse complement strand
GCGCCGGAGAGTCAGCGGACCACGTCCACCCAGACCAAGCGGTGGTCCGAGCTCGGGAACGGGTGGTCACCGGTCAGACGGAACAGCGGGTCGTCCACGGTCGGCCAGAACACCCCCGACGCGCGGGCCGGCAGCGAACGCGAGGGCAGTACGTAGTCGACCCGCAGGTTGCCCGGACCCGGCTCGTCCACGAAGTCCGCGCTGTCCAGCTCCGGGTCGCCCACATGGTCGTCGTTCGCGGCGCCCTGACGCTCGGCCGCGCCGCGCCCGCCCTGGCTGGAGGGGCGCACGTCCACGATGTCCGGGTGCTCCAGCAGCTGCGTCATGGCCTCGGGATGCCCGTCACCGTCGTTGGGATCGGCGTTGAGGTCACCGGCGATCACGAAGCGGGCCCCCGGCGCCAACCCACCGCGCACCCCAGCGTCGTCGTAGATGTAGTCACCGGCGCGGGGACGCACGTAGTCGGCCCAGAACCGGATCTCGTCGTGGTTGCGGGCCACGTTGCGCTTCTCCGGACCGTCGAAGGTCGGCGGTGTGGGATGACCGGCCAACAGGTGCACCGGTCGCCCGCGCCCGGTGTCGATGGGGAGGTCCCAGTGGCTCTTGGAGGACAACCGCAGCACCTCCAGGGCCTCCTCCGAGTAGTAGGGCTCGCCCGTCTCGGGGTCGGTGGGAAGCAGCGCGTCCGGCATGTCCGCCCAGCGGAAGGTCTGGAAGGTGCGCACCTGGTCGGTGACGATCGGGTACTTGGACAGCACCGCCATGCCGTACTGGCCGGGGAAGACGCCGTACCCGAAAGCGTCCTCGGCGTACTCGGGCGTTCCCGGCTCGGTCACGGCCTCGCCGTCGCCGTTGAGGTCCACCCCCGAGGCCACACCGGTGTTCACGGGGGCGTTGTACACGTATGGGTAGTCGATGGGGTCGGCACCGTTCTGCCCCACGGACAGGTAGTTGTCCTGGAAGCGCCGCAGCCCCAGACCCTCCTCGTCGTGGTCGAACTCGTTGACCAACAGCACGTCGGGACGTACGTGCTGGATGATCTCGGCGACGTTGCGGGCCTGCTCGCTGTCGGGTGAGGCCAACTCCTGGGCCAGCATCCCCTCCTCGGGGCGCTCCAGTGCGGTGTTGAACGTCGCGAAGCGGACCTCGTGGGTTCCCGGTGCTTCGGGAACCGAAGGCGAGTCGGTGCCGGCGGCGGGGGCGGCCACCAGGGCCGAGGCGGCCAGGACGAGGGTGGCGGTGGAGGCCACACGGCGGGTTCTGCGGGACATGGGGGTGATCCTCTCAGCGGGGCGCGCGGCGGCGGACGTGGCACATCGACCGGCCGGAGGCCGGCAGCCCCGAGTGAACCACGGGAGGGCCCAGGAGGGCTCCAAGGGTCGCGAACGTGAGGGCGGGGCGCTTCGGTGGACGTCACATCCCGGACCCTCCTGAGTTGTCCACGGGAGGGCCCGAACGTCGTGGGGAAGTCGTAGGCTCAGGAGCCACCACCTGTCCGTCTACTCGCCCGGGGGCACACGCGTCATGGCCGACTCCTTCGCTCATCTGCACGTCCATACCGAGTACTCGATGCTCGACGGGGCGGCGAAGCTGAAGCCGCTGTTCAAGGAGGCGGCACGGTTGGAGATGCCCGCCGTGGCCATGACCGACCACGGCAACATGTTCGGCGCCTACGAGTTCTACCAGCAGTCCAAGGGCACCGGTGTCACCCCCATCATCGGTATCGAGGCCTATGTGGCGCCCGAGTCCCGGTTCCACAAGAAGCGGGTGTTCTGGGGGCGTTCCAACACCTCCGACGACGCCTCTGCCGAGGGCGGCAAGGACATCTCCGGCGGTGGCCGCTATCTGCACATGACGATGCTCGCCGAGAACGAGCAGGGCCTGCGCAACCTGTTCCGGATGTCCTCGCTGGCGTCCATGGAGGGCTACTACATGAAGCCCCGCATGGACCTGGAGTTGATGGCCGAGCACAGCGAGGGCGTGATCGTCTCCACCGGCTGTCCGTCGGGGGGTGTGCAGACCCGGTTGCGGTTGGGGCAGGAGAAGGAGGCCATCGCCTACGCGGCGGGGCTGCAGGACATCTTCGGTAAGGACAACGTGTTCCTGGAGTTGATGGACCACGGTGTGCCGATCGAAAAGGAGGTCCGCGACGGCCTGCTCAGGGTCGGCCGCGAACTGAACATTCCGCCGCTGGTCACCAACGACTCCCACTACGTGTACGAATCCCAGGCCTCGGCGCACGACGCCCTGCTGGCCGTGGGTGTGGGCAAGAACCTGGACGACCCCACACGGTTCCGGTTCAACGGCTCGGGTTACTACCTCAAGTCCGGCGATGAGATGCGCGGGCTGCTCAACTTCGACGAGTGGGAACAAGGGTGCAAGAACACCCTGCTCATCGCCGAACGGATCGACCCGCACGCCTACGACAACGTGTTCGCCCACCGGGACCTGATGCCGGTCTACCCGGTCCCGGAGGGGGAGACCCAGGCATCCTGGCTGGCCAAGGAGGTCGAGCGTCGGATCCCGGTGCGCTACCCGGACGGGGCCACCGACGAGGCGCGCGACCGCATCCGGTACGAACTGGGCATCATCAACGAGATGGGATTCCCGGCCTACTTCCTGGTGGTCGCCGACATCTGCAACTACGCCCGGGAGAACGGCATCGCTCTGGGCCCGGGACGTGGTTCGGCGGCCGGTTCGATGATCGCCTACATGTTGGGCATCACCGACCTGGACCCGTTGGACCACGGTCTGCTGTTCGAGCGGTTCCTCAACCCCGAACGTGTGTCCATGCCCGATGTCGACCTGGACTTCGACGAGCGTAGGCGTGGGGAGATGATCGAGTACGTCACCCGTCTGTACGGGGAGGAGCGGGTGGCGCAGATCCTCACCTTCGGCACCATCAAGGCCAAGGCCGCGATCAAGGACTCCACCCGGATCTTGGGCATGCCCTACTCCACGGGTGACCAGATCACCAAGGCGTTCCCCGCGCCGGTGGGCGGCAACGAGATCCCGCTGGACGCGGTGTACAACACCGAGCACGAGCGGTACGGCGAGACCACCGAGCTGCGCAACCTGATCGACAACGATCCCCAGGTCAACAAGGTGATGGAGACCGCGCGCGGTATCGAGGGTCTGACCCGCGGTACGGGTGTGCACGCCGCGGGCGTCATCCTGTCCAAGGAACCGTTGCTGGACGTCATCCCGCTGCACAAGCGCGACGCCGACGGCGCCATCATCACGGGCTTTCCCTACCCTCAGTGCGAGGACATGGGTCTGCTCAAGATGGACTTCCTGGGCCTGCGCAACCTGACGATCATGGACGACGCGGTCAAGAGCATCAAGGAGGCCGACGGTGTCGACATCGACCTCGGAAAGCTTCCGCTGGACGACCCGAAGACCTACAAGCTCCTGGCCAGGGGGGACACGCTCGGTGTGTTCCAGCTGGACGGCGGCGCGATGCGCAACCTGCTCAAGCGGATGGAGCCGAAGGCGTTCGGTGACATCACCGCCGTGCTCTCGCTGTACCGGCCCGGTCCGATGGCGGCCAACGCGCACAACGACTACGCGGACCGTTCGAACGGTCGGCAGGAAGTCACGGCGATCCACCCCGAGCTCAAGGACGCCCTGGAGGGCATCCTCGGTGAGACGTATCACCTGATCGTCTACCAGGAGCAGATCATGGCGATCGCCCAGCAGCTGGCCGGGTACAGCCTGGGCGGCGCCGACCTGATGCGTCGCGCGATGGGCAAGAAGAAGAAGGAGGCCCTGGAGAAGGAGTTCGAGAAGTTCTCCGCGGGCATGATCGAGAAGGGCTTCTCCCGGGAGTCCATGCAGGCGATCTGGGACGTCATGCTCCCGTTCGCGGGCTATGCGTTCAACAAATCGCACGCCGCCGGATACGCCCTCGTGGCGTATTGGACCGCCTACCTCAAGGCCAACTACCCCGCCGCGTACATGGCCGCGCTGCTGACCTCGGTCAGCGACGACAAGGACAAGATGGCGGTGTACCTGGCCGAGTGTCGGGCCCAGGGCATCAAGGTGCTTCCCCCCGACGTGAACGAGTCGGGTCTGCGCTTCACCCCGGTGGGCTCCGACATCCGCTTCGGCATGGGCGCGGTCCGCAACGTGGGCGCCAACGTGGTCAACTCCGTGGTCAAGACCCGTACCGAGAAGGGCAAGTACACCTCCTTCACCGACTTCCTGTCCAAGATCGAGCTGGCCGCCTGTAACAAGCGGGTGATCGAGTCGCTGATCAAGGCCGGCGGGTTCGACTCCCTGGGGCAGCCGCGTCGGGAGCTGTACCGTCACCACGAGATGGCGGTGGACGGCATGATCAGCTCCAAGAAGCAGGAGGCGAACGGGCAGTTCGACCTGTTCGGCGGTGGTGACGACGATGGCGACTCCACCCCCATCGGATTGAACATCCAGTGGGGCGATGAGGAGTGGGACCGCAAGACCAAGCTGGCCTTCGAGCGGGAGATGTTGGGTCTGTACGTGTCCAGCCACCCGTTGGCCGGTGCGGAGCGGGTGCTGGCCCGGTCCCGGGACACCTCGATCGCGCAGATCGTCGCCGGTGACCTGGCCAGGGAGCGCGGCGAGGTGCGGATCTCCGGGTTGATCTCCAAGGTGGACAAGCGCACCAACAAGGCCGGTAACCAGTGGGCGATCGCCACGGTGGAGGACCTGGACTCCTCGATGGAGGTGTTGTTCTTCCCCAAGACGTATCCGCTGTACGTGGAGGCGTTGTTGGAGGACACCGCGGTCACGGTCAAGGGCCGACTCAACGACCGTGACGGCACCTGGTCGATGTTCGCCTCGGAGATGTCGATCCTGGACATCTCGCACATCACCGAGGGTGAACCCCCGGTCCTGCTCACCTTGGACGAGAAGCGACTCTCCCCGGACCTGGTGGGCGACCTGCGGCAGATCCTGAGCACCCACAAGGGCGAGACCCCGGTGCGGGTCCGCGTGGACAACCCGGTGCGTTCACGGATCTACGCGCTGGAGAACTACTCGGTGCGGATCTCCCCGGAGTTCAACGGTGAGGTGAAGAGCCTGTTGGGGGCGTACTCGGTCGACTACTGACCAGACCGAACCCCACGCTCCACGGAGCACGGCCCTCGTGTGTCACGGCACACGGGGGCCTTTTTCTGTCTCGACCCTTGCGAAGAGATAGTTAGAGATATATCTTTGACCTATCGAGACAGTGAAGGACTGTCCTGAAATATCGAAGAGGAGAACACCATGAGCGCCATGGCACTTCCCGGCCCCTGG
>NZ_DYZD01000340.1 GCF_020741345.1 Nocardiopsis listeri | reverse complement strand
GGCCGCCCCGGGTTCGTGGTCTCCGACCCCAAGGTTCGCCCCGGCAGTGGCGACGTCCCCGGCCACGACCACGTCGTGGGTACGGGTGGGGCCTCCGCCAACCTGTCCCGGCTGATGGTCGACGGTCCCTTCGAACGGGCCCTGGACCTGGGCACCGGATGCGGGGTCCAGGCCCTGCACCTGGCCTCCAGGGCACGTGAGGTGGTGGCCACCGACCTCAACCCGCGCGCCGTCCACCTGGCGGGGATCAGCCTGGCGCTGTCCGGGGTCCACGACGCCCGCCTGCTCCAGGGTTCGTTGTTCGAACCGGTCAAGGGCGAACGCTTCGACCTGATCGTTTCCAACCCGCCCTTCGTCATCACCCCCGAGGCGGCCCGGTACACCTACCGCGAGACCGACCTGCCGGGCGACACCGTCTGCGCCGAGCTGGTCCGGCAGGCCCCCGCTCATCTCACCGACGGCGGTTGGGCCCAGTTCCTGGCCAACTGGACCCACACCGACGGCGACGACTGGGAGGACCGGGTCGGCGGGTGGATCACCGGCACCGGCTGTTCGGGCTGGGTGGTCCAGCGCGACGTCCAGGACCCGGCCGAGTACGTGGAACTGTGGCTGCGCGACTCCTGCGAGCATGGGACCCCCGAGTACACCCGACGCTACGACGCTTGGCTGGACTACTTCGAGCGCGAGGGCATCAAGGGCATCGGGTTCGGCTGGATCAGTCTGCGCAACGACGTCGCCCAGGACGCCACGGTTCGGGTCGAGGAGCTGCGACACGACATCGAGCAGCCGGTGGGGCGCTACCTGCCGGACGTGGTGGACGGATCGATGACCGCGCGCCGACTCACCGACGCCGCCCTGTTGGCGGCGCACGTGGCGCTCGCCCCCGGCGTGGTCGAGGAACGAGTGGGCGTGCCGGGCGCGCCCGACCCGGAGAAGATCCTGCTCCGGCAGCGGGAGGGCCTGCACCGGGTGGCCCGGATCGGCACCGTGGAGGCGGCCCTGGCCAGCGTCTGCGACGGCACCATGCCGGTCGGACCGCTGTTGGACGCGATCGCCGAGCTCATGGGCGAGGACCAGGAGACCGTCCGTGAACGTACCCCGGACGCGCTGCGCACCCTCATCTCCGAGGGGTTCTTCCGCGTCACCCGCTGATCCGACGGGGACGGCTCACCCTTGTGCGGGGGTCGTCTCCGAGGTGCTCCCCCGCTTGTACAGGAAACCGAACAGGCCGCTCGCCGTCAGCACGACGACGGCGATGATCAGGGTCGCCCGGTAACCGTTGTCGAAGGCGTGGACGGCCTCCGCCAGTAGCGCGTCCGCTGCGCCGCCCTCCATTCCCGTGGCGACCGTGCGGGCCTCGTCCAGCCCGCCGGCCGCTTCGGCGGGGGCGCCCGCGGGCAGGGCGACGGTCCGGGTGTAGACGGCGGAGAGCAGGCTGCCCAGGATCGCCACGCCGGTCAGGCTGCCGAGTTCGTAGGAGACCTCCTCCACCGAGGAGGCCATCCCGGCCCGGTGTTGGGGCGCGTACCCCACGATCGCGGCAGAGGCGGCGGTCATCGCGGCTCCGGTGCCCGCGCCCGCCACCAACAGCCCGGCGACCGTCCAGGCCAGCGGCGCGTTCGAGGTGAGCAGGACCAGCGCCGTGCCCGCCGCGGTCACCAACAGCCCGGTGCCGATCACCGGGCGCGTGCCCAGACGGGACAGCAGCGCCCCGGCGGTGACGCCGACCGGTAGGGCCCCCAGGGCCATGGCGGCCACCACCAGCCCCGCGCGGAACGGGGTCAGGTCCAGCACCAGTTGAAGGCGTTGGGTCAGCACCAGTTGCACCCCGGCGACGGCGAACATCGCCATGGCCGCGGCCAGCACTCCGATGAGGATGCGAGGGTCGCGCAGCAGCGCGAAGTCGATCAACGGGTAGGGGCGTGCGCGTTGGCGGCGTACGAAGGTCCACCAACCCACCGCCGAGACCACCAGCGCCGCGAGCACCGCCACGGCCCGGGGTTCGGGCCCGGTGACCTCCTTGATCGCGTACACCACGCCCGCCAGAGCGGCCATCACCTGGGCCGAACCGAGCAGGTCCCAGGGGTGGTCGGAACCACCCGAGCCACCCGGTGCGACCACCGCCGCCAGCACCAGGGCCACCAGCACGATCGGCACGTTCACCAGGAAGACCGACCCCCACCAGAAGTACGCCAGCAGGAATCCGCCGACGATGGGCCCGATGGCGGCGCCCACCATCGCCATGGTCCCCCACACGCCGATCGCGATACCGCGCTCGTGTTCGTCGGTGAAGGTGATCCGGATCAGCGACAGGGTGGCGGGCATCATCGCGGCGGCGCCCACCGCCAGGAAGGCGCGCCCGGCGACCAGGACCTGCGGGGTCGTGGCGTAGGCGGCGACCAGGGACGCCGAACCGAACAGGACCAGCCCGATCAGGTACATGCGTTTGTGCCCGACCCGGTCACCGAGGGTCCCGGCGCCCAACAGCAGCCCCGCCATGACCAGGGGGTAGGCGTTGATGATCCACAGACGTTGGGAGGCGTCCGCGCCGAGGTCCGCGCCGAGGGTCGGCAGGGCCGTGTACAGCACCGTCATGTCCACCGAGATCAACAGCAGACCCGCGGAGACCGCCGCCAGGACCAGCCATCTTCGGGCCGGACTCAGGACCGGTGCTTCGGTCCCATTCGTCACGTCACTCACGAACGCCCCTTTCGCCACGCCCCATCCTGCCGGGCCGGACGACGGAACGCACCACGGGGGCGGTCACGGCGATCGGGACGGGCAGGCCCCGGTGAAGGTGTTCGGCCTCCCCCCGGCGGTTCCACTAACTTGGTGGCATGGCCCCTGAACCCATCGCCCGTGTGAGCGCGCTCGTCACCTACCCGGTGAAGGGGTGCGCGGGCCTCCCCTTGTCCACCTCGAAGGTCACCTCCTCCGGTCTCGCCCACGACCGCGCCTTCATGGTGGTCGACGACTCCGGCACCTTCCGCAGCCAGCGCAAGGACCCCCGGATGGCGCGGATCGTCCCTGAGATCGACGCCGACGCCTCCCGTCTGACGCTGCGGGTCCCCGGGGGCGAACCGGTCGAGATCAAGACCACCCCCGACGGCCCGCGCCTGGACGTCACCGTGCACGGGAACCCCCTCCAGGGCGTGGACCAGGGCGACGAGGCCGCCGAGTGGCTGACGGAGGTGCTCGGTTCGTCCAGCAGACTCGTGCGGGTGCCCGACGACCACCGGCGCGAGACCACGGGCCTGACCTTCGGCACCGCGGGGTTCGCCGACGGCCACGCCGCCGTGTTGGCTTCGCTGTCCTCATTGGACCTGCTCAACGAACGCATCCTCGCCACCGGTGGCGAGCCCGTGCCGATCTCGCGGTTCCGGCCCAACGTCGTCGTGTCCGGCTGGCCGGAGGCGCACACCGAGGACCGGGTGCGCAGGGTCCGTCTGGGCACCACGGAGCTCGGTTACGCGAAGGTGTGCATCCGGTGCGCGGTCACCACCATCGACCAGGAGACCGGTGACAAGCGCGGACCCGAGCCCCTTCGCGCCCTGGCCGGGTACCGGCGCGCGGACGACGGCGGCGTCGCGTTCTGCTCGAAGTTCGCCGTGACCGTCCCCGGCGCCGTGTCCGTCGGCGACCCGTTGGAGGTCACCGAGTGGGCCGAACCGGAGCAGGGCCTGGGCCCGCGTCTGGCGGCCGCTCTCACCTGATCCGTGATCTCGCCACCGGTGGCGAAAAGGGCGCTTCCTTCGCTTCTGGTGGCAAGATCACCGGGGAGGAGAGGGTTACTCCAGGTCGGATTCGGCGAGCAGGTGCGCCGCGGTCGACGGATCACGCAGCACCGCCGCCAACAGGTGGCGGCGCGACCACTGACCGGCACGCCAGCACAGCGCACGGGCCAGTCCCTCCGTACCGGAGGCGTGCACCGTTCCGTCGCCCGTGTACCAGTCCACCTCCACCCCGTCCACGGTGAGGGTCCGATGGTGCAGGTAGGTACGGTCCGGGTTCCCCGACGCGTCGAGGAACAGCGCCGCCTCGTCCGGCACCGCGCGGATCCGACCCGTCGAGTTCACCTTCGCGGTGACGACCTCAGAGGCCAGATCCAGGTCGAGCACGTCGGCCAGCCGTTCGGCGACGTCGGCCGTGGCCAACACCAACGGCCGGTCCTCCAGCAGGGGCAGCAGGTCCGGTGAGTCCACCACCACGGCGTCGTTCGCGTCGGCGACCACGATCGAACCGCCCTGCACGGCCCGCACCAGGTCGGGCGGGGTGACCAGGTCGGCGTCCAGGTCCGCCAAGGCGGTCCACAGACGCCGCAGGGAGGAACGGTCGACGTGACGGGCCGGGTCGGCCAGTCGCTTCAACAGGTCGTCGGGGCCGTCGGGGTCGGCGAGCAGGTCGGGGAGGGTCCTGCGCACACCCAGGGCCCGGGCGAACTCCGGGTCGATCTCGGCGGGTACCTCGTCGTAGAGGCCCAGGAGCCCGGGGTCGGCGTCGGCGGTGCGCAGCTCGACCGGCGCGCGGTCGTTCAGCAGGGCGCGGGTGCGCAGCCACCAGGCGGTGTAGGAGGGCACGTCCACGACCCGACCGTCCGACGTCAACAGCCGCGCCGGTTCGGTGACGGCCGCGCGCAGCGGTCCGGAGGAGAGCATCGCCAACACCTTGGGCCAGGCGTCGTCGGCGATGTAGTCGAGGTCGGTCACGCACACCAGCTCGGGGACGACCGGGGGCAGCTCCGGGTCGCCGAGACGTTCCAGGATTTCGTCCGACCAGTCCTCCAGCCCTTCGGGGCCGTCCTCCCCCGCGGCCCCGTCGAAGACAGAGCCCGGGTCCTCCCCCAGGGCGACCTCCTCGGCTCGCACCGCGGTGAGTCCCCACAGAGCGCCCACGGCCCGCAACGCGTCGGATCCGTGCCTGCGGACGAGGTCCTCGTGCACGGTCCCGAACGGGGCGTCGTGGACCAACAGATCGGCCAACGGAGCACCGGGGACCAGGAGTTCGGCGGCGACCGAGTAACCGTCCTCGTCGTCGTGCAGCGCCAGCTCGGACAGCCAGGGCAGGTCCTCGACGGTGGTGCCGGCCGCGGCGACCAGGTCCAGGACGGCCTCGGCGATCGGTTCGGGGTCCTCCGCGTCCAGGGACGTACGGACGGCGCCCTCGGTGTTGGGGTCGGCCAGCACCGTGGCGGGCTCCGCCTCGACCGCGCCCAGGCGCAGCAGGAGCGGGTGCGCTGCCTCGGGGTGGACCACGCGCACGCCCAGGGTCGCCAGGACGGCCGGGTCGAGCCGGTTGCCCTCGGCATCGACCACCCGGGCCCACTCGTCGGTGGGCAACAGCAGGGAGCGAGGGCCACGGACGAGCCGGTCGTCGGCCAGGGGCACCGGCAAGGAACCGAGTTCGTCGAGGTCGGCGCCCGCGGCGCCCGCCGTGGCCAGCGCCTTGTACAGCGAGGCCCACCAGGAGGGCGCCCGTTGGGCGTCCCCGAGAAGGTCGGCGAGGTCGGCCAGGCCCAGACGGTGCACACGCAGCGAGACGAGCGCGGGGTGGCGGGGGCTCCACGCGCCGGGCAGCAGCGGTGCGACCGACTCCGCGAGCATGTCGACGAGTTCGGGGACTCCACTGGAACCCCCCGTGTCCAAGAGGACGGCGTCGCGCGGTGCGACGGGGTGCCCGGCGGCGGTGACCAGGAACGCGGTGTCCAGGAGCGGTTCGGCGACGCGGGCCCGGAAGACCGCGTCGATGGCGCCGCCGCCCACCCGGGTGGCGGGCACCAGGTCGAGGGCGTCCCGGGGGTCGAATCGGCGCAGCAACGCGCAGTAGGCGTCGGCCGCCTCCATGAGCAGCAGGTCGGTGGTGCCTCCGGGCTGCACCGAACGTCGGTCCGAACCCAGGGGGAACGTTCCGATGAGCACGGCCGACAGGTCGAGTTCGGTGTCGGTGGGGGTGGGCGCGTGCACCACGCTCTCGACGTCGGCGGGCAGCGCCCCGACCCGACCCTCCTCATCGAGCGGTACGGCCCAGGTCAGCGACCACGCGGTGCGTTCGCGGTCCTCGGTGGGCCGGTCCGAGAGCAGGAGGGGGTCGAACTCACCGGAACGGGACAGGGTCCGCCAATGGGTGACCCTGGTGCCGTCGCCGTTGTGGTTGGTGGTGATCAGGTCGCTCCCGGCGGCCTTCTCACCCTCGGAACGGGTGAGCAGACGTTCGGCGCCGTCGACCACGACGCGTACCTCGGACAGACCCTCCAAGGCGAGCAGCAGCGCTTCGCCGGTGCGCTCCAGCAACTCCCCCACCCGTTCGCGGGCCTGCTCGTCCCGGAGCACCAGGGTGACGACCGTGTCGAACTCGCCCTCGGGGCGCTCGGGCAGCACGTCGGCGGGGAAGGGCAGCCTCAGCATCGGTACGTGCCCGGAACGCCGCGCCACCTCGTCGGCGAGGTCGGCATGGGTGCCGTTGGCGTCCAACAGGTCGGTGACCACGGCGCGGGCGCGTTCGGCGGAGAAGTGCACGGCCCCGGGACCGGAGTCCACGATGACGTTGTCGCTGAGCGCGGCCACCGCGGAGAAGCCGACCCCGAACCGGCCAACGGAGCCTTCGTCACCGCGTTTGGTGGAGGCTCGCAGGGTGGCGAGGGACTCCACGCCGTCCGCGCTCAGGTGGGCACCGGTGTTGGCCGCGGTGAGACGGTCGCCGGCCAGTTCCAGGAGGAGCCGCCCGGGCACCCCGGCCCGCCGGGCGGCGTCGGCGGCGTTCTGCGCCAGCTCCACCACCACCCGGTCCCGGTAGCCGCCCAGCGCGAAGTCCTCTTCGGCGTTGGCGTCCTCCCGGAAGCGGGCGGGCGCGTCCGCCCACGCCGACAGCACTCGTCTGCGTAGTTCGGCGGTGTCGTAAGGATCGGTCACCGACGCGGTCACCGGCTCGGCCATGGTGGTCTCCTCCTGCGCGGGGCACACGGTGCGATCGGTTCGGCGCGTGGGCGCGCACGATCCGGGCGAGGTGAGCCAATGGGTTAGCTCGACCCTAGCCCACGCCCCTCCCCCTATCCCCCGGCCGTCGAAGCGGCGCGGCGCGTGGTGGGCGGGGCGCGAGGGACGAACGGGGTCGGAACGTGCGAGGGCCCCGCCGCGGAGTGCGGCGGGGCCCTCGTGTCGTGTTCTGCGGGTGGATCTGCCCGTGGTGGGACTCTCAGGAGTCGGAGGGGA
>NZ_DYZD01000339.1 GCF_020741345.1 Nocardiopsis listeri | reverse complement strand
CACCAGCATGGCCCAGTGGCGGCTCAACGTGCAGGACATGGAGTTCCTGCTCACCAAGGCCGAGCAGGCGTTGATCATGATCCGTGACAACTACCAGAACACCGACAACAAGCTGTCCCTCGAATGGGTCTCGCAGAACATGTAGCCGCCCGCCCGGGCCGGGGCCGACGCCGGTCCCGGCCCGGGCGCCGGAGAGTGAGGAGAGCAGACGATGGCCGAAAGCACCGAGATCACCTTCGGCTACATGAAGGCCTTCCGGGAAGAGAAGATCCTCCCGATGTTGAAGGACCTGAAGGAGCAAAGGTCTGCCCTGAACGACTACATCGACGACGGCGAGGAGGCATCGGTGGTCGAACGTATCCGTGCGGGGAACGCGGCCATCTTCCCCGCCGCGGGCGAGTTCGCCTCGGCCGTGAACACCAACGTGCGGAAGATGCGCGACCAGCTCAAGGTCCTGATCGATCAGTTCGAGGAGCTGGACAGGAGACTGGAACAGGCGCACATCCGGTTCGAGGACGCAGAGGATGACGCGGTGATCACCGCACGCGATCTCGCGGAACTCATCGACCCCGGGAACGCGGCGTCGGTAAGGGCCGGCTCGGGAGACTCCGGCAGCGATGATGGCGACTCCGACGGTGATGATGGCGAATCCGACGGAGACGACGAAAAGTGACCGTGGGAACCCCGGTGGTGCTCTGAATCGTCCGGGGTGAGCGTTGAGTGGTGCCGTGGAGAACGAATGAGGAGGCGTTGTGCCAAAAGGGGAAGAAGAGGACATCCCTCTTGGGCTGGACGAGGAGCTGGGAGAAAAGGCGCCGGCCGATCGCAATCTCGAAGGCTCGCCGTTTCCCAAGGATCTCCACTACGTCATCAACACCTATACCGACCCGGACATGGGGGACACCTATCCACCGATGATGTCGCCCGACGACGTCATGAAGGCCGACTGGTTCCTCAGCTTCAGGTCCGACCAGAAAAGCCCGGATGGTCTTGACTACTGGATACAAACGAGCCTCACCACGAGTGGAACCCGCAGGGGTACTGGGTCGATGGATTCCAGTTATCAACCGAATAGCGATTCGAAGACGACGCCATATTATTCCGGGATCGTCTATAACAAGAAATTCATGGACGAGCCCGACGGTCGGACGTTCTTCCACCACCTGGAGCTCGCCCTCAAGGGGCCATGGAACGGGAAGGACGGCAGGAAATTCAGCCCGACCGCCATGGACGACCTCGCCACGACGCTCGATGACCTGGTCACAATGGTGAGGGGTGCCGAGAGCAAGGTTGAGGAGTGGCGTACCACCGCACGCGACACCTTGAAGGGGGCGACCGCCGACGTCTTCGTGGATTACCTGCGCAATATCCAGCTGCGCTTCAATGATCTCGGTCATCAGGCCGCCAGTTACCCCAAACCCCTCCGGGACACCCGGGACCTGGTTGTTCTCACGGAGGGTGAAAATATTCGCAAGCTCCACGATGACTGGCTCGCCACCGATTTGTGGGATCCCCAGAGCGTCACCAAGAAATGGTTCGATGAGAATAGTGACATCGCCACGCTCAACAAGGGTGATGACACCAGCCAGATCGGGGACATCGGCAAGGCGAACAACCCCAACACCTGGAAGGAGATCCAGGAGCGGATCAAGCAGGACTGGCGTAACCGGCTGAACGACCTCACCGCAGGTGCCGCCAAGAGCATGCAGACCATCGCCAACGGCTACACCGACAACTTCGATAAATTCATCGAGGTCAAGCCGACCGAGGTCAAGACGCTCGACTGGTCCCCCGTGGGCTCCGGCGGTGGCCTCGGTGGTGGCCTTGGCGGTGGCGGTGGGGACGATGGCAAGTCCGACGCCCAGAAGGAGTACGAGGGGACGCTCGAAGAATGGTATGAGGAGCAGACCCAGTGGATGAAGGACAATCCGCCCGGCGGCGGTGGGGGTGACGAGGAGGGCAGCGACGGCCCGTCCAAGGAGGGCGAGTACAACGACGCGCTCGACGAGTACTACCAGAGGATGATCGACGAGATGGAGAGCGGCCCCGAGGCCAGTGAGGGTGACCTCGGGGGCGGCGGTGGGAATTCCGGTGGCGATGGTCCGGCGTCGGAGGCCGAGTACAACGACGCGCTCGACGAGTACTACCGGAACGCGACCGATGAGCTGCGCGCCGGACCCGACGGTGGCGGGGGTGACCTCGGTGGCGGAGGTGATCTCGACGGCGACGGTGGTCACGGTTCGACCTCGGAGGACCGGTTCAACCAGACGCTGGACGACTACTACAACCAGCAGACCGATGAGCTGGAACAGGAGATGAACGCCCCGCCCCCACCGGTGGGCGGCGGTGGGCAGCTGGGCGGCGGAGGAGGCGGCGGTTCCGGCAACCGGAACCGGTCGTCGGAGGACCGCTACAACCAGGCGATCGACGACTACTACGACCAGGCCACCAGGGATCTCGACGAGCAGCTGAACGGCGGCCCCGAGAGCGGGGGCGGCGATCTCGGCGGCGAGGGCTCCCAACCGTCGGCGGAGGAGTACGAGCGACGCCTCGAGGAGTACTACAACGAGCAGACCGGCGACCTCGACCGCCTCATGAAGGAGTCGCCCGATCCCGACGGTGACGGCCGCACCGACGACGGCCAAACGCTCACCCCAGCGCAGCAGGAGTACCAGAGCCTGTTGGACGATTACTACCAGGAGCAGTCCGCCAACCTGGAACGGCTGGAGTCCGGCCCCGAAGGGAGCGGCGGAGATCTCGGTGGCGACGAGTCGACGCCCGAGCAACGCCAGCAGCGCCTCCAGGAGTACTACGACGCCGAGAAGGCCGGCCTCGATCGGCTGCGCTCCGATGTCAACGGGATCACCGACGAGAACGGGAATCCCGCTCCGGAGCTGGAGGAGTACCGGGAGCAGCTGTCGGACTACTACGACCAGCGCAGCCAGGAGTTGGACGACCTCGTCGCGGGTCCGGACTCCGGCGGTGGGGATCTAAGCGGTGGCGGATCGGGTTCCGAGGGTGGTGCCGACGGCTCCGGCTCCGCGGCCGATGAGTACCAGAACCGTCTGGATGAGTACTACGACCAGCAGCGCGCTGACCTCGAAGAGCGGATGAACGCCGGCCCCGAGAGCGGGGGCGGCTATCTCGGCGGCGGCCTCGGTGACTCCCTGGGCCGCGACAACGGCGGCGGGGAGGGCGAAGGGGCCTCCTATTCCATCGGCGATGGGTGGGGCGGCCCCGAAGCCGAAGACCGGCTGCTCGCCCCCAACGCCTCGGGAGTCCAACCGGACGCCAACGGCATCCAGGCCGGCGGCGGCGACCTTCGCGGCGACCCCGGTTCCGGTGGTGGCGACGCGTTCACCGACGCGGTCAGCGGAAACGGCGGCGGAAACGGCGGCGGAAATTTCGGCGGACTGGGCGCGGGTGCGGGCATGGGCGGCATGGGCGGCATGGGCGGCA
>NZ_DYZD01000338.1 GCF_020741345.1 Nocardiopsis listeri | reverse complement strand
CTGCCGCCCGGCTGCCCGTTCGCCCCGCGCTGCCCCATCGCCCGGCCCGAGTGCGAGGCCGGCGAACCCGACCTGCTGCCGATCGGCGCCCAGCCGGGCGACGAGCGGGCCGATGCCTCCGGAACCGACGTCGAGGCACACGAGACCGCCGTGCAGCGCACCGCCTGCATCCGCTCCGCCGAGATCGACGCCAACGCCTGGACCGCCCAGGACATCTACCCGGTCCCGGACATCCCCGAGGTCGAGGGCTCCTCCCTTCCCCGTGAAGAGCGCTCCCCGATGCTGGTGGTCGAGGACCTCATCAAGCACCACCCGCTCACCAAGGGCGCCGTCTTCAAGCGCCGGGTCGGCACCGTGTACGCGGTCGACGGGGTCAGCTTCGACGTCCGTGAGGGCGAGACCCTCGCCATCGTCGGCGAATCCGGTTGCGGCAAGTCCTCCACCCTCATGGAGATCATGGGTCTGGACAAACCCCAGCGCGGCAGCGTCGAGGTGATGGGGCGCTCCAGCGCGACCCTGTCCCGCCAGGCCCGCTTCGACCTGCGCCGCGACATGCAGATCGTGTTCCAGGACCCGATGAGCTCCCTGGACCCGCGTATGCCGGTGTTCGACATCATCGCCGAGCCCCTGCACACGCACGGAGCATCCGCTGCCGAGGTCACCGAACGGGTCTACGAACTCCTCCAACTGGTGGGTCTCAACCCCGAGCACGCCACCCGCTTCCCCGCCGAGTTCTCCGGCGGCCAGCGCCAGCGCATCGGTATCGCCCGAGCCCTGGCCCTGAAACCGAAGCTGCTGGTCCTGGACGAGCCGGTCTCCGCCCTGGACGTGTCCATCCAGGCGGGCGTGGTCAACCTGCTCGAAGAGCTCCAGGCCGAACTCGGCCTGTCCTACCTGTTCGTGGCGCACGACCTGTCCGTGGTCCGGCACATCGCCGACCGGGTGGCGGTCATGTACCTCGGCAAGATCGTGGAGATCGGCGACACCAAGTCGATCTACACCCGTCCGGCCCACCCCTACACCCAGGCGCTGCTGTCCGCGATCCCCATCCCCGATCCGGAGAAGGAACGCGCGCGCACGCACATCGTCCTGGACGGTGACCTGCCAAGCCCCGCGAACCCGCCCTCGGGTTGCAGGTTCCGGACCAGGTGCCAGAAGTTCATCACGCTCTCGGAGTCCGACCAGGAGCAGTGCATGAGCGTCGAGCCGACCATCCGTTCCACCAACGGTGGCGACCAGGGCGCCGCCTGTCACTTCGCAGAGCGACAGACGGTGCTCTGAACCGGAAAAGACCCGGTTCGAAGGCACGGACCAGTGCCGCCCCGCGCACTGGCCGATTCATCCCCTAGGAGGAAATCCATGCGTTTCGGGAAGGCGCGTTACCTCGCCCCCGTCATGGCGTTGGCCCTGATGGCCACCGCCTGTGGTGGAGACGACGACCAGTCCGCGGAAGACGCGCAGCAGGAGGCGGCCTCGCTCCCGGGTGAGGACCTCAACCCGGCCGACCGCGACGACCTGCAGGACGGCGGCGACTTCGTCTGGGCCCTCAGTGAGTACGAGGACCAGCACAACATGGCGCACGTCCAGGGCAACAAGGGCGATGTCCGTCGTGTCATCGCCGCCACGATGCCCAAGGCCACCATCTACGACGCCGAGGGCAACTACTACCCCGACGAGAACTACGTTCTCGACTACGGCGTCAGCGACGACGGCCTCGAGGTCTGGTACGAGCTGAACCCGGACGCGGTCTGGTCCGACGGTGAGCCCATCACCTGGGAGGACTACGAGGCCAACGTCATCACCCGCAAGGGTGACCGTGACGGCGACTACGAACTCGGCTCCACCGTGGGCTACGAGTGGGTCGACGAGGTCGTCGAGGGTGACGACGAGTACTCCTTCACCCTGAAGATGACCGACCCGTTCGGTGAGTGGCCGACCCTCTTCGGTGAGCTGTACCCCAAGAAGTACATGGAGGACGAGGAGCTCTTCGCGGAGGGCTACTACCGGGACCTCCCCGTCACGGCCGGTCCGTTCGGCAACGCCGAGTTCGACGAGGTCGCCGAGCGCATCACCATCGAGAAGGACGAGGACTGGTGGGGCGACGAGGCCAAGCTCGACCGCATCATCTTCGATGCCATGGACAGCGCCGCCATGTCCGGTGCGTTCGACAACGATGAGATCGACGCCTTCTACCTGGGCTACGACCTCGCCGGCTACGAGCGTCTGAAGGACCAGGAGGGCGAGGGCGCCTACTTCACCCGCGCCATCAACCACGGTCACCGCTTCGTCGCGCTCAACGGCTCCAGCCCGCGCCTGGAGGACAAGAACGTCCGTCAGGCCATCGCGCTGACCATCGACCGCGACATCATGGCCGAGGTGGCCCTGGGCTCCGTCGAATGGCCGATCACCGGCGAGGTCAACCGTCTCCTGCGCTCCAGCCAGCACGGCTACCAGGACAACAGTGGTGACCTGGGCGAGGTCGACATCGACCGCGCCAACGAACTGCTCGACGAGGCCGGCTGGACCCAGGACGAGGGAGCCGACTTCCGCAGCAACGAGGACGGCGACACCCTGACCCTCAACTACGTCTACTCCGAGGGTCTGGACATCGCCCGCGACGAGGGTGACATCGCCCGCGAGCAGCTGGCCGAGGTCGGCATCGAGGTCAACGTCCAGCAGGTCCCGGCCAACGCCCTGTTCACCGAGTACATCACGCCCGGTAACTACGAGATGGCCGCGTTCGTCCTCACCGGCACCGACCCCTTCGCCTCCGGCTCCAAGGGCAACTACGGCATGCCGCTGGACGAGGACGGCGAGGACTGGGGCAACAACAGCTCCCGCCACTCCACCCCGGAGATCGACGAGCTCTTCGACGAGCTCGCGATGGAGACCGACCAGGACGAGTACGCCCGGATCGCCAACGAGATCGACGCCCTCCTGTGGGACGAGGTCGTGACCATCCCGCTGTTCGAGCGTCCCGGCTTCTGGGTCCTGAACGAGAACCTGCACAACTTCGGTGAGTTCGGTCTGGCCTCCGGCTTCCGTTACGAGGACATCGGCTGGGCCGCGGAGTAACCTCCACGGTCACTTCCGACCTCCGGGCGCGGTGAGCGCCCGGACGGTCTGAGCGTCACCAGAGGGCGTCGGCCCCCCGAACAGGGGGTCGGCGCCCTCGGCCGTGAGCGGGCGGGGACGGCCGTGAGGGGCGGCGCCCACCGTGCCCGCGCTCTCTCCGGGCCTGAGAGAATCGGTACGATTCGACACCCCCTCCCTCCCCGCTCGTTGGAAAGTTCCAGATGCGACTCCACCAACTCGCCGCGGCCTGCCTCGCGGTCCTGCTGTGTGCGGCCCTGGCCTCCTGTTCCCGTCCCGAAGAGACCGCCGAGGACACCGAGACACCCACCGGCGCGGCGGTGAACCCGGAACCGGAGGAACCCGACGAGGTCGCCTCGCCATCGGAGGAGCCCGAGGAGGAGTTGCCCTTCGGTACCCCGGTGGGGTGGGCGGCCGAGCCCGGAGCGGTGGAAGCGGTTCCCGGCCAGGAGAGCGAGGACGGTGAGGAGCCCGAGGAAGGGAGCGAGGACGAGGACACGGAGCACCCCGGGGTGACCGGTGGTGCCGCGGGGGAGACCGTCACCGCCGACGACGCCGACAGCCTCGCCGAACACCTGTCCTCCGATGAGCCCCTCGTGGTGGAGGTCGAGGGCGACATCGACCTCGACGGCACCATCCCGGTCGGCTCCGACAAGACCGTCCTGGGCGTGGGCGAGGGCGCCGAACTGACCGACGGCCGACTGGACATCGACGGCTCCACGAACGTCATCGTCGCCAACGTCGCCATGGACGTGGACGGCACCGCCATCGCCGTCCACGGCGACGCCCACCATGTGTGGGTGGACGGCTCGACCTTCACCGGGGCGGGCGACGACGCCCTCGTCATGGTGACCGACGGCGCCGACAACGTCACCCTGTCCTGGAACCACTTCGTCGACGCCGAGGCCGCCCTCACCATCGGTTCCGCCGAGGACGACACCGGTGCGCTGCGGGTGTCGGTCCACCACAACTTCTTCGACGGCACCACCTCCCGGCATCCGCGTGCCCGCAACGCCGAGCACGTCCACGTGTTCAACAACTACTTCCGGGACAACCCCGAGTACGGGGTCAGCTCCGCCCAGGGCTCCAAGGTGCTGGTCGAGGGC
>NZ_DYZD01000337.1 GCF_020741345.1 Nocardiopsis listeri | reverse complement strand
CAGGCCCGTGCGCGTGCGACCGACTCCGGTGTCGATGCCCGTCTCGCCCAAGCCCGTGCCGCCTTCGAAGCGAAGCTCGACGGTTGGCGGGAGAGCGGTCGGCTGGCACGGGCGATGGACCTCGCGGACCGGAACGGGGTGCGCGTTCCCACCTCGGCCATGATCGACGTGTTGCCCGGGGCCATGCGGGGCGTGCTCGAAGACGTACTGACCGATTCCACTGATCTGGCCTACGCCGACGCGCTGGCCATCTTCGCCGCTGGGCGTGACCACATCGCAGGTCGCGCACGGATCGAGGACATCCCCGGCGTTCAGGGACGCACTCACATCACGGCCGGTGGTGTCAAGAGGCAGATCGACCAGTGGCGTGGCGAAGGTGAGCTGATCGATGCGTTCATCGTGCTCGCCGACAGCGGCCTGGAGGTGACGGGCAGAGAGTGGATCGGAGCCCTGCCGGAGGGAACGAAGGAGGGGGTCGCCCGCCGTTTGTGGTCCGGATCGGATCCGGCCCTTGGCGGCCTGGGTTTGGGCCTGGACCGGGGCTTGGACCAGGCGGGGCTGAGCCACGTGGCCCTGGAGGTGTTCAGCGCCGGGTTCGACCAGATGCTGTATCGTGCACCGGCACGAGAACTCACCATCACCGTTCCGGACGGCTCACGAGTCCAAGTGACCGCGACGCAGGTGTACGAGCAGCTCAAGGCATGGCGGAAGCAGGGAACGCTGGCCGATGTGCTGAACATCCTACGGAACTCCGGTGTCGTCGTTCCCGACGATGTCCTCGCCCGAGCCTCCACCAGGCGGGCCGGGCAGCGGACGGTTCCCGTGAGGACGGGGCGGCCGGTGCCGCTCGAGCCGCCGGACGTCGTGTCCGCGAAAGCGCCCGCCACGGTCCGCATCGCACCACCGCCTCCCGCGGACCACAACGATGTGCTCACGGTGCCGTTCGCCAGGAGCAAAGCCGCGCTGAGCGAGGCCGGCCGATCGGAGATCAAGGACTTCGCCCATCGCAGGGTCAACGAAGCCTACTGGGCGTTGCTGCACAACAGGCAGTTGCCCGCCACGGAGGTGCGGGGCCACGGCAGTCGGGCCGGTGCCTCCGACACGGCGGGGACTCGCGGGGAGCAGGTCTCCAGCGCGTACAAGGAATTCGTCCAGAAGCGAGACGTACACAAGATCGGCATCATCGCGGATGACCTGGTCCCCACCGTTCTGGCCCCATCGAGGGGGCAGGGTGGGAAGGAGACCGACCGTTCCGCGGAACTGCGCACCGTCGCACCACCCGCGCCGCGGATCGTCGTCGGCGCCCCCGGAGACAGCGGCCGACAGGTGCCCCGCATCCTGCACATGAACTGGTTCCACGGAAAGATTCCCGAGGCCAGCGCGCAGAACATGCGGGACTGGGTCGCCCGTGCCGCGGAGGCGGGCTGGACGGTCCGTCTGTGGACGGACGATTCGGCGGGTCGACGTAACAGAGCACTGTTCTCCGACTTGGCGGGCACGATCGGGGACGATGGTCTGCCGGTGGTGGAGGTCTCGACATCCCCCGCCGACGCCCTCGGTATCAAGGGCGGAGCACGCGAGCTACACGATTTCGCCACTGAGCGGGAGGTGTGGCCGATGCAGTCGGATATCGTCCGCTATCACGCCCTGGTCACCCACGGCGGGATGCACGTCGACTCCGACATCGGCCCGGGAACGATCGACCTGGGCCGCTCCCTGCCGTCGATGGGCACCGACTCCGTGCCCATGCTCGCTCCGTTGCTGCGCGACCAGGAACAGGAGAACCAGGTTCAGCGGAAGGTGCGGGAGCTGGGGCTGCTCACCGGAGCCGGCGAGGCCGGGCTTCCCACACCCGCCCGATACCAGTGGCGTTTGGGAGACTTCAACAACAACCTCATCGTCGCTCCACCCGGCTCACGCTTCCTGAACGAGATGATCTCCGGGCTGGCCCTCACCGACGAGATTCGCAACGCCGTCCCACGACCGCTGCCGCAGCTCGAGGGCACCCAGGCGGAACAAGCCAGGGGTGTTGCCGCCCAGTTCACCGGACCGGGCAAGATGCGCTCTCGTCTGGCCTCCCACATCGCGGCTCAAGATCCCCGTCAAGTCGATGACAGGCGCCGCTTCGGTGAGTTCCGGAAGGGTAACTGGAAGGTCGACCCCAGGTATACCGACTACCTCTCGGGTGTCGAGTGGGTCACCGCCGACAGTGCCGACTACGTCAAGTACGTCGCCACGGATTCCGGCAGCGGCTCCGACTCAGGTGGGGGACCTGTGCACGCCAGGACCGTGCAGGCCCCGGGCGAAGGGCGGCGGGATCCCGCCACGTCGCCGGTCCGGTTCACCGCGAGTCCCGAGATCGGTGCGGGGACTTCGGTGGCGGGCGGTTCGACGGCGGGAGGCACTGGTCGCGGTGGGCGTGTGCCGCGATTCCTTCTCCGGGAGCCGGCGCCCGTCTGGGACGGCCTGCCCACGTTCTATCCGCGACAGGAGGCGGTCCGGTCGGAGTGGGTGCGCTCCTACCCCTTCGTAGAGGAGCCCGATGGGGCGCCTTCCCGAATGAACTTCGAACTTGACACCTCCCACGGCCGGATGCGTGCGGATGTGGAGGTCCACCGCCCCTTCTTCGACTCCTCCGTGGTCGAGGTCCCTGGTGAGGACGGTGCGGATAGCCGCTACGTTCGCCAGGTCCAGGTGCGGTTGCGCGTGCGTGTCAACCCCAATGTCTTCTCCCGGGACGCCGCGACGGCGGCCGCCGCGGCGTTGAAGCAGCGAATCGAGGCCTTGTTCAACGGCCTGTACGTGCTGCCGCACAGCGGTGATCAGTTGCATGTGTCCGTGGAGCCGGCCGAACTCGGGCGGCCTTACCATGCCGATGTCATATGGTACCGGGTTCCGCCCGAGGTCGATGGGGCGCCGTCCAGTGTTCTCGGGCCGGCGGACGGCGACCGGGGAACACGCGACCTCCTGCGGCGGTTGGGATTGCTCGACCATGACCCGACGCGCGGCCGGGGAGAGCCGTTCGTGGCGCGTCAAACGCTGGAACGCATTGAGAACGCCGCGCCCATCCGGGACGGCTTGTCCGATTTCGACCAGAATTGGGCCAGGAAGAGGAAGAGGGGGGACGCTGATCCGAGGATGGAGGGACGCTGGTTCTCCCGTGACTTCGCCGACGCCCTCAAGCTGCCGGATGACGCCCCTCCGCTGAGCGTCGAGGTGGGTACCGGCCGTGGCCGCATACGCGCGAAGGTGGCGTTCGACGCTCGATTTTTCCTGTCCGCCCCGATCGAGGCCGTCCGAGGTGAGGGAGAGGGTGACCAGGGTGATCCGGCATCCTTCCGACACGTTCTGCTGAGGGTGCGCGCCGCCGCGGGCGACGGCGTGGACGAGCCGGGCGCGCTCGCGGCCACCATGCAGGTGAAGCGATACGTCGAGGAACTGTTCAACCGCAAGTACGTGCTTCCGCGCAGCGGCGAACAACTCCATGTGTCCGTCGTGGTGCTGAAGAGCGACCACCCGCTCGACCAGGTCCACGCCACTTTGACCTGGTCTACGATGCCGTCCTCACAGGACGGCGCGCAGGACCCTGCTCCCTCCGGCGCTCTCGAGGTTGCAGGGATCGGCGAGGTGCTGCGTCGGCTGGGGATGCTGGACGGGGACCCGGCACGGGGCGAGGACCACCCGTACGTGGCGCGGCGGACGCTGGACCGGATCGAGACCATGGCGGGGACACGACCGCCACAGCGGTGGGCCGATCCTCAGGGTGAGGTCCCGCTTTCCGACCATGAACACAAGGTGGTGGGGAACCCGGCGAAGTGGCGGGGGGCGGGTAGGGACGAGTGGGAGATCGCGCGGGCGGCCGCGCGGGTCCACCAGGTAGGTGCACACGTGAGTTCCGCGGGGGCCGAGATCCAAAGGTCCGCCCGCGCGGCCCGGCCGCTGGGCGAGAACGACTTCGATGCGCACGGTGCCCTCAAGAATCCGGCGGGGGTGGTGGCGGAGGGCACGGTCCTGGGCGTGCCGCGCTTCGTCTCGGCGGATATGAAAGCCAAGTGGGTCGCTCCGCGCAGGTTCGAGCACCGGCGGATCCCGATCCCCGAGCGGTACCGCGGGAAGACCGGGAAGGATGGCCCGACCCATGTCCGGGAGATCACCTTCCGCGTGCGGCCCATCCGCCACTCGAGCATGACGAAGGGACAGTTCGACGCCTATCTCAAGGACTATGCCAAGAAGCTGGACGCCATGTTCAATGGCCGGTTCCGGTTGCGTGGGGACGGGAGCCTCCTCGACCAGAGCGGTGCGGTGGTGCACCGGCTCGGCGAGGACCTGTTCGAGACGCTGTTCGGCAGGGACAGCGTTCGCGACCCGAGGGACCTGAAGGGCAACGAGATCACGGTGCCCGGCACCGACCCGTTGCCCGGAACAGGCGATCAGCTGCACGTCCGCCTCGAACTCGCCAAGGACACCACACCCTCGCACGACCTGCACGCTACTCCCATCGTGCGCCACTACGAAGACGCGGCCCGGTCCAAGGACATGCCGGGTTTGCACATGATGAGCTGGCACGACGGGTACCCGGTGGAAGCAGCCGTACATGAGACCGCGCACTGGCTCGGGTTGATGGACGAGTATTTCGACCCGAGTTCGGTCTTTCGCTGGCGTCGGGGTGCCGGCGCAGTACGTGTCGACGGTGCTTTGATGACGAACAGCTGGACCAGGTTCTCCGAGGGTCGGGTTCGGAAGGTCCAGGACCCTACCCTGCGGACCCGGTACGCCGACACCATCGCTTCGGTCATGGACCACGGCACCTCGGACTACGCGCCACCACGTTGGGCCCACATGAAAGACGAGGACAAGTTCCACATTGTCCGTCTCCTCGAACCCGGCCTGAGCACGTCCGACCCGCGGCGGTTCAAGGTGTTCGATCGGTTCGCCCTGGTCATCGACGTGTTCGCTCGCGGTTGGGGCACCGACCGGGTTGCCGAACAGTTCGTGGCTCCTGCGGACGCCGCGGCGCGTGGTGCCGTTCGTGAACAGATGAGTATCGCCGCTGACGCGCGTGTCGCGGCCCGTCGTGAGGGGGTGCGTGCCGCGCAGGCCCGTGCCTCCGGGGAGGACACCAGGGCTCGGGAGGCCGATGTTCGCGCGGTCGAGTTCGAAGAGGCGGCGCGTGCCGCCGACGCGCGTGCGACCGTGGCCCGTAAACACTCTGCCGACTCCGGCGCCGATTCCCGCGTAAC
>NZ_DYZD01000336.1 GCF_020741345.1 Nocardiopsis listeri | reverse complement strand
CAGGCGTGCATGACGGGCACCTCGACGCCCTCGTCGTCCACCGCCTTGGCCGTGCTCGCGTAGGGCAGCCCGGTCTTCTCCTCCAGGGGAAGCGCGTCCATGTCGGCCCGCAGCATCACCGTGGGCCCGGGGCCGTTGCGCAGGATGCCGACCACGCCGGTTCCGCCGACGCCCTTGTGGACCTCGTAGCCGGTTCGGGTCAGCCATTCCGCGACGACGCTGGCGGTGCGCTGTTCGGAGTGCGAGAGCTCCGGGTTCTTGTGCAGATCGACGTAGACCCCCTCCACGAGCGGGAAGATCTCGTCGAGGAGTCTCATGACCACGCTTCCGTGCTGAGCGGCACGGTTGGGGTCCACCGCGTGCGGCACGGTTTCCACCGCCTTCTTCGTTCTCGTCCTGGCAGAGGCTGCAAGGGGAACAGCCGCCTTCCTGCACCTTATCTTCGGGAAGGTCGCGGATTCACACCGGCGCGTCCCGTTCACAGGTCCGATGATCGGAAGGCCGGGCGCACCAGTATGTGCCATGGGTTAGGGTCTGCACACGGTAAGCCATCCCCCGCCCGCCCTCGCGTGGTCCCGTCGTGGTTCTCTCCACGACGCTTTCGAGGGGATGCGACCGGCTCTGTGAACTTTTGCCGGATTCGTGCGAACCACTGGCGGACATGAACATGTCTCAGTAAGGTAACGGATCATGTTCGCCGACGAGCCCTCGGTGCCCCCCACGCGCGCCACGCGGCACCGGACCGGCCGGTCTCCCGCAACACCTGGCAGGTCGGCGCCGTCCCCTCGACCGACGAGTCCGGGGCGACGAAGAACAAACCCCACATCCCCGTACGACGGAGTCCCTAGTGGCCTCATCCTTGACCAGTCCGACAACCCCGCGAGCGAAGGGGGACCGGCGCGGCGCGAGCGCGGGTTCACCGAACTCCCGTCCTCCGGAGAACTCACCCGGTCGTGACGCCCGTCTGGACAACGCCAAGTTCATCCTGATCGCCCTGGTCGTCATCGGCCACGCGATCGAACCGCTCACCGACTACGGGCCCTCCGGTGCCCTCTATTACTGGATCTACTTCTTCCACATGCCCGCGTTCATCATGATCAGCGGCTACCTCTCGCGGTCCTTCGACGCGTCGTCGAAGCGGGTGGAGAGGCTGTTCCTGTCGTTGGCGGTGCCCTATCTCATCTTCTGGACCCTGCACCAGACGTTCTACGCGGTCGAACGCGGCGGTCTTCCCGACACCCTGTCGATCCTCAAGCCCACCTGGACCCTCTGGTTCCTGGTGGCGCTCTTCGTGTGGCGACTGACCGTTCCGGTGTGGCAGCGGCTGCGGTGGCCCGTGGCCATCTCCCTGGCCATCTCGCTCTTCGCCACCACGACGGACCTGGGCACCACCCTGTCCCTGGGTCGTGTCCTCAGCCTCCTGCCCTTCTTCGTACTGGGGCTCAGCCTGCGCCGTGAGCACTTCGCCCACCTGGACAGGCTCTGGGTGCGGATCTGCTCCGTCCTGGTCCTGTTGGTGATGGCCGTCGTCGCCGTACCGGTCTCCGACCGTCTCAGCCGGGACTGGCTGTTCTGGCGGGACAGCCTCACCGACCGCGACATCGACCCCCTCATGCCGAGCATCTTCATCCGGCTGATCTTCATGGGCATCGCGTTGGCCATGACCTTCGCGATACTCGCGCTCACCCCCAAGCGGCGTACCTGGTTCACGTCGCTGGGCACCTACACCCTGTTCGTGTACCTGGGCCACTCCGTGGTCCTGCTCATGCTCAAGGCGTCCCCCTGGCACGACGTGATGTCCGGCCCCGTGGGCCTGGCCGCCACCGTCGCGCTCGGCGCCGCGCTCACCCTGCTGCTGTGCACTCCTTGGGTGCGCAAGGCCATGGGATGGGCGGTCGACCCCCAACTCACCTGGCTGCTACGTCAGGACGACAAAGGACTCGCCCAGGCGAAGGCCGACGCCGCCCGCTCGGCACCGGAACCCGAGCCGGACCCCGGCCCCAAGGAAGGGGAACCGGACCCCAGGGCCTCGGTCTAGAGGACGAGGACATGGAGAAGGGGCGGCCCGCACCGATCGGTGCGGGCCGCCCCTTGCTTCGTTCCCGAAGGTCCCGAACTCAGTCTTCGGTGCCGGTCGAAGGAGCCGCGGCGAGTTCACGACGGCGCACCTCGAAGCGGCGTGTCTCCTTCCACAGCCGCAGCACCAAAATCACCTCGAAGAAGGCCAGCGCCAGGACGGAGAAGACGGCCACCGGAATGATGAGGCTGTTCAGCGGGGTGAAGAACGCCACGAGCACGGTGATCGGGGCGACCACGCACAGGAACATCTCGAACTCGATGCCGCTGAAGAGGTGCGGACGCACCCGGTGCCGCATCAGCAGGCCACGAGCCCGCGGGTACAGGCCCTTGGCCGATCCGGAGGTCGCCTTGCTCTCGGACTCCGCGGACTCGTCGTCCTCGGGGTCGGCGGCCTGGGAGGCGGACGCGTAGTCGTGGAGCCGGTCGACGTCGCCGGAGGCGATCACCAGGGCCTGCTTCATGGACTTACGGGTCTTGGCGACCTGGGAGCCGTTGAGGTAGCGCAGCAGGTCGAAGAAGACCACCACGGGCGCGACGATCAGGTAGGCCGGGTTGTCGGTGACCAGCCACTGCCCGATGAGCAGTGTCATCACGCAACCGAAGAAGCGGATGCGGTCGAAGACGAAGTCGACCCAGGCCCCGAAGATCGAACCGTTGCCCTTCAGACGGGCGATCTTGCCGTCCATGCAGTCCAGTACGAAGCTCAGGTGGAACAGCAGGGCACCTGCCACCAGCCAGACCCACCCGGTGTCACCGGCCCGGATCGGAGCGAGGAAGCACAGGGCGGAGAGCAGCCCCAGCACCCCGGCGCCCAGTGTGAGCTGATTGGGGGTGATGTTCGTCCGGTTCGCCGTCCACACCACCAGCCGGCCGGCCAACGGGTCGACCAGGAAGACGGTCCACCAGGCGTCCTTGGCCTTGTAGGTCTCTTCCTTGACTTGCGCGAGAGTGAAACGCGACATGCTGGATTTCTCCTGAAGGGATCTGGTGTCCCCTGTGCCCACGGGCAGTGGCGTTGTGTCACCGGATCCGGGCATGGGTCAGGCACCGAGTCGAGGCGGGAATCGAGTCATCATTACAGACGGAGGTACCTCCAAGGTAATCGGTCACGGCATACTTGAGCCGTAAGAGGGGGATCAACAGGGTGCCGCCGGCGCCTAACGGCGGAATGGTCCACCCCCTTCGGTCTCGACCGAGGTAGAGGCATTGCGTTTTCTCAACGACCAGGTTCCCGAACAGGACCTGACGTACAGCGACGTGTTCATGGTCCCGGGCCGCAGCGCCGTGGGTTCCCGTCTCAGCGTGGACCTGTCGTCGCCGGACGGTACGGGCACGACCATCCCGTTGGTCGTGTCGAACATGACCGCGGTGGCCGGTCGGCGCATGGCGGAGACCATCGCCCGCCGTGGCGGGATCGCCGTCATCCCGCAGGACATCCCCATCGAGGTGGTGTCCGATGTCATCTCCTGGACCAAGCAGCGGAGCCTGGTCTACGACACCGCCATCACCCTCAACCCGACGAGCACCGTCGGTGAGGCCCTCAACCTGCTGCCCAAGCGGGCGCACAACGCCGTGATCGTCGTCGACGACGACCGGCGTCCGCTCGGTGTGGTCACCGAGGCGGACTGCGCGGGCGTGGACCGCTTCGCGCAGCTGCGCGACGTGATGTCCAGCGAGCTGCTGACCATCCCCGCGGGCACCGAGCCCCGTGAGGCCTTCGGCGTACTGCACGACTTCCGCCACCGGCTGGCCCCGGTCGTGGACGAGCAGGACGCCCTGGTGGGTGTGCTCACCCGCACCGGAGCGCTGCGCTCCACGCTCTACACGCCGGCCGTGGACTCGAAGGAGCGGCTCCGCGTGGCCGCCGCCGTGGGCATCAACGGCGACGTGGCGGGCAAGGCCGCCGAACTGCTGGCGGCGGGGGCGGACACGCTGGTGATCGACACCGCGCACGGTCACCAGGAGAAGATGATCGCGGCGATCGAGAAGGTCCGCGCGCTCTCCCCGAACGTGCCGATCGTGGCGGGCAACATCGTCACCGCCCAGGGCACCCGCGACCTCATCGAGGCCGGCGCCGACATCGTGAAGGTCGGTGTGGGTCCGGGAGCGATGTGCACCACCCGGATGATGACCGCGGTGGGCCGGCCGCAGTTCTCGGCCGTGCTGGAGTGCGCGGCCGCCGCCCGTGAAATGGGCGGACACGTGTGGGCCGACGGCGGCGTGCGTCACCCGCGCGACGTCGCGCTCGCCCTGGCCGCGGGCGCCTCCAACGTCATGGTGGGTTCGTGGTTCGCCGGCACCTACGAGTCGCCGGGCGACGTCCTGCGCGACGCGCAGGGCCGCCAGTACAAGGAGAGCTTCGGGATGGCCTCGGCCCGCGCGGTGAAGCTGCGCACCGCCGAGGACTCGCCCTTCGAACGGGCCCGCAAGTCACTGTTCGAGGAGGGCATCTCGACGGGTCGGATGTACCTGGACTCCGAACGTCCGGGCGTGGAGGACCTCGTCGACCAGATCATCGCGGGGGTGCGCAGCTCCATGACCTACGCGGGCGCCACCTCTTTGGCCGAGTTCCACGAGCGTGCCGTGGTGGGCGTGCAGAGCGCCGCCGGCTACAACGAGGGTCGCCCGGTGGAGAACGGCTGGTAGGGCCCGGCCGCGACCGAACACGAGGGGGAGGGGTCTTCGGGCCCCTCCCCTGCGCGGTTTCAGGCGCCCGTCGCACCGCCCTCGGCCTTGTACTCCTTGCGGTATCGACCGCACATGCGGTCGGCGTGCCGGATCGGTTCGGGGATGCGGTACTTGGGCGACACCCGGAGGATGAGGTCGGCGGCGCCGGCCAGGTCCACCCGGTGGCCCACGGACACGTACACCGGCTTGGTGCGGCTTCGGGTGCGCAGGGTGCGGCCGATGACCTCGGTGCCCTGTTCGGCGAGGGTCTCGGTGTCCTCGACGAGTTCGGATCGTCCGGCCACCATGGGGGTCCAGGAACCGCGCTCCTCGCCGGGCAGGGCGTTCCGACCGTAGAGCACCGTCTTGGCGGAGCCGACCACGCGCGCGTCGAGGAGGACCCCGAGGTGGCTGGCGATCCCGAAGCGACGGGGGTGGGCCAGACCGAAGCCGTCGCTGACGAAGACGTCGGGGGTGACGTTCAACCCCTCGATGGCCTTGAGGACCGGCGGCAGCTCACGGAAGGCGAACAACCCGGAGATGTAGGGGAAGGAGGGGGTGTCGGCGACCAGGGAGGTGTCGACGACCTCCAGGGTGCGGGCGTCGAGGACCACCGCGGCGGCTGCGAGTTCGGTGTCGCCCACCCCGTAACTGACGTCCAGTCCGCAGACCAGCTCCACCGCGTCGGCGTCGAGCGATTCGGTGCGCACCCGGCCGGCGAGCAGCCGTTGGCGGGCCACCGCCTCCTTGGGGTCCTCCGGCCAGTTATCCGGGTCGTCCAGCGCCTTGGCCGCCCGTTCGGCGATCTCCGTCATCGGTCCCCCACCGTCGTTCGCCTGCCTGGCGCAGTCTAAGGCCGCAAACCTCGGGCCGTGCCCCCGTACACGGCCCGAGGTGGATCAGCGGGCGGCGCGTTCCACGGTGAACGGCTCGCCGTTGGCGGGGACCCCCACCCCGGTCCAGGTGAAGGGGAGACCGCCCGCCCGGGCGGGGTCGGCGTGGTCCATCAGATGGAAGTGCAGGTGCGGCTCGGAGGAGTTGCCGGAGTTTCCGCACTCGCCGAGCTTGTGGCCCGCGACGACACGGTCCCCCTCCTTCACGGCGACGGAACCCTGACGAATGTGGGCGTAGACGGCGTACACGCCGTCGCCCAGGTCGAGGATCACGTGGTTGCCGAGGATGCGACCGGGCCCGCCCAGGGACCGGACGAATCCTTCCAGGAAGAGGTAGAACAGCCCCGGATAGGAGTTGCGGCTGAGATGGTCGCGCTGCCCATCGGAGGCGTGCACGACCGTGGCGTCGGCCACGGCGAACAGAGGCGCCCCGAAGGACGGGAAGTCCCCGGCGGGGCGCATGGCCGGCCGCCAACCGTCGATGATCGGGCGGCCGGAGTCGATGAGGATGTCGATCGCGAAGGTCTGGCCGAGGCCGTGGGTGCCGTGGCTGGGCACCTTGTCGGAGGGCCCGTTGAGCCCCGTCCACTCGCCCTCCACCGGTGGCGCGACCTCGACGGGGGCCAGGCCGGTGCGACGCATGGCCCGTCGTCCGGCGAGTGCCCCACAAGCCGTCCCGAAGAGGTAGAGGGCGAACGCAGGCACGGCGACCAGGAAACCCGAGTAACCGGGGATGGGCGCGCCCAGGTTCGAGGCGACCACCAGCACGAACACCACGGCCGTCAGCACGAAGAAGATCCGTATCGACACGGAACCCGTCTTGCGCAGTCTCACTTCGTTCATGGCCTCTCCTCTTCTCACTCGCCCCACCCACAGGATTACGCAATTACGTATCTATTGCAATAGCTACGGAAAACGCGCGGGTCTGTGTGGGAGGACACAGCCCCAGGCGATCCGGGCACAGAGTCGGCGCAGTACGGTGGAACACGAATTTGTACTGACTGGTCAGTTCAAAAATGGAAGGACACCAGGAATGCGTCGGGCCACCGGAGCACGCGTGCACGCCGAGGACGTCACGCTCACCACTCGTGAGGGCCCCGTCTACACGGGGGTCGACCTCATCGCCCGGCCGGGGACGCTCACCGTCTTCCAGGCGGACTCCGGCGGGGGCCGCAGCGCCCTGCTCCTCACCCTCACCGGACGCATGAGCCCCACCGGGGGTGAACTGCACGTCGACGGCCACCCACTGCCCGAACAGGCACGCAAGGTCCGCCGCATCAGCGCCCTCGGCCTCATGAACGACGTCAACGTGCTCGACGAACGCCTGCGCGTACGCGAACACCTCTCCGAGGCCCGCCTGCTGCGGCTACGTCCCGCCGCACGCACCGTCGCCGACGAGGCCATGGAGGCGGTCGGCCTGGCCGACCTGGACCGGAGCACCCTCATCAAGGAACTACCGATGCCCGAACGCCGACGCCTGGGAATGGCACTGGGACTGGTGCACGAACCCCGCCTGCTGGGGGTGGACGACGTCGACGGCGGGCTGAGCCCCGAGAACCAGGCCGCCATGTGGCGCACCCTCAAGGACCTGTCCGACGAAGGGCTCACCGTCATCGCCACCTGCGCCGACGCCCGGGAACTGGCCACGGTGGCCGACCACGACACGCAAGGACCCATCCCCATCCGGCAGGGGAACGACCGGGACCGCCGCGAGGGAGGTGCCCACCGTGCCCAGGACTGACCGGCCCCCGCGGCGCCTGCGCCCCCTCGCCGTCCCCCGTCTCGGGTTGCTCTCCATGCGGTCCTTCCTGCGGTCGCCCCTGCCCGCAGCCGCGCTGGCCGCCCTGATGCTCATCCCCCTGCTCTACTCCGGGATGTACCTGTGGTCCTTCTGGGACCCCTTCGACCGCATGGAACACCTGCCCGTCGCCCTCGTCGTCGAGGATGAGGGCGCCGAGGTGGACGGCGATCGGATCAACGCCGGCGAGGAGCTCTCCGACACCCTCCTGGAACGCGGCGACCTCGACTGGCGTCTGGTCGACGCCGACGACGCCGCCCGGGGGCTCGCCGACGGCGATTACTACGTCACCCTCACCGTCCCCGACCACTTCAGCGAGTCCCTCACCTCGCCCTCGCGTGACAGGGAGAACCCCACCACCGCCCTGCTCGTCGCGAACTACAACGACTCCAACAGCTACATCGTCCGGCAGCTGGCCGGCAGCGCCTTCAACGAGATCCGCCAGGCCGCCGCCTCCTCCGCGATCAGCGACTACCTCGACCAGATCTTCCTCGGCTTCAACGAGATCCACGACAAGACCGAGGAGGCCGCCGACGGGGCCGATCGGCTCTCCGAGGGCGCGGGCGACGCCGAGAACGGCTCCGGTGAACTCTCCGACGGCATCGACGACGCGCACACCGGCGCGGGCTCCCTCGACGAGGGGCTCGGCGACCTGTACGAGGGTTCCAAGACGTTGGCGAGCGGTGCCGGCGACGCCTCCGAACAGGTCTCCGCCAAGGTCGACGAGCTGGACACATTGGCCGACGACGTCCTCCCCCGGATCGAAGAGGACATCCCCGACATCCAGGACCGCGCCGAGCTGATCGCCGACGTGGCCGCCGGGGTGAACGACGCCCTCGACGAACTACCCGAGGAGATCGACGTCTCCGGCATGGAGGAGGTCGACGGCCGACTCGCCACCTACCTGGAGGAGAACCCGGAGCTGGAACAGGAACAGCCCGATCTCCACCTGCTGCTGACCGACCTCCAGGACGCCATGGACACCGCCTTGGACGTGGCGGGGTTCGTCAACGACAACCGTGCGGCGATCGACGCGACCGCCGATGACGCCGCCGCGCTGAGCGAGCGGGCCTCCGAGATCGCCGACGACCTGCCCGACATCGTGAGCAAGGCCGAGGACGCCCGCGACCAGATCGACGAACTGGACGAGGGGCTGGCCGACCTGGCCGAAGGCGCCGGAAGGCTCCGCGACGGATTGTCCACCGCGTCCGAGGGCGCGGGCGACCTCAACACCGGCCTGGGCACCATCGGTGAGGGCGCGGGCGATCTGCACGACGGGCTCGGGGAACTGGCGTCCGGCTCCGACGAGCTCGCCTCCGGGCTGGCCGACGGGGTGGAGGAGATGCCCACCTACTCCGACGACGGGCGGACCACGGCCGCCGAGATGATGAGCGACCCCGTCAGGCTGGACAGCGAGGTGGACAACGAGGTGCCCGACTACGGCACCGGCTTCGCTCCGTTCTTCGTCCCACTGTCCCTGTGGGTGGGCGCGATGGTCGTGTTCATGGTGCTGCCGGCCCTGTCCGACCGCGCCCTGGCATCGGCCGCTCCGTCCTGGCGGGTGGCGCTGTCCGGTCGCGTGGCGCCGATGCTGCTCGGCTGGGCGCAGGTGCTGGTCATGATGGCCGTCCTGCACGTGGGGCTGGGACTGGAGTCGGTGAACTGGCCGCTGATGCTGGCGTTCCTCCTGCTCACCGCTTCCGCCTTCGCCGCCACCGTGCAGTTCCTGACCGTGCGGTTCAAGGCGGCGGGTCGTGTGGTGGCGCTGGCGCTGCTGGTGCTTCAGCTGACCTCCGCCGGTGGCACCTATCCGATCGAGACCAGTCCGGACTTCTTCCAGGCCATCGGGCCGTACCTGCCGTTGCACTGGGGTGTGACCGCGATGCGACACCTGATCGGTGGTGGTGACATGGCGTTGGTCGCGCAGGCCTTCGGGGTGATGTCCCTGTGGTTGGTGATACCCCTGTTGCTGACATGGCTCGCCGTGGCCCGCAAGCGCTCATGGACGATGTCCACGCTCCACCCGGCCTTGAAGATCTGACCGACGGGCACAATGGAGGCGATGAACGTGCAGACCCCGGGCCCGGCCCGACGTGCGGGGGGCCGCCGCGAGGCGACCCGACGCAAGCTCTTCGAGGCCGCCGTGACCCTGGTATCCGAACAGGGGTACGGCGCCACCACGGTGGACGAGATCGCCGAACGGGCGGGGGTGGCCAAGGGCACCGTCTACTACAACTTCGGTGGCAAGGACGAGCTGTACGCCGCCCTGCTGGAGTGGGGCGTGACCCGGCTGGCCGACACCCTGCGGCGGGCCGTCCCCGATCCCGCGGTGGAACCCCGCCAGGCGCTGACCGAGGTGCTGCGGGCCGGTGTGGTGTTCATCGGCGCCCACGAGGCGCTGGCCAGGCTGCTCATGGCCGAGACCTGGCGCACCAACCGCTCCTGGTACACCACCGTCCGGCAGATCCGCACCCAGGCGATCGGGGTCATCACCGAGCAGCTCGACGCCATGGTCGAACGTGGTCTGACCCGGCCGGACCTGGACACATCGCTTGCGGGATCCGCCCTGTTCGGCATGGTGGTGACCGTTGCACTCGACTGGCGGACCCTCCAACCCGAACGTCCCGTGGAGGAGATCCACACCACCCTTGCGCACGTGGCCGACGGATTGATCGGCTCCCCCACTCCGACGCGCTGAGCGTCACGCCCCACCCCGCGCGAATCCGGAAGGACCCCCCGTCATGACCGAGCTGTATCCCCTGCTCCCGGCCCTGGCCGGAGCGATCATCCTGTTGGTCGTCGCCCGGGACACCCGGATGGAACTACGCCTGATCAGACACGGCGTCCGGGCCAAGGCACGGGTCATCGGCTACCACGAGACGTCGGTCGCGTCCCGGATGATCGTGCAGTTCCGGACCGAGGACGGCAAGGAGGTCCACGCCGAGCACGAGAACACGGGGTGGACCGCCTCGCGCGCGGGGGAGATCGTCACGGTCTCCTACGACCCGGACACCCCCGAGCGGGCCCGGATCGTCTCCGCCCCCTGGTTGAGCCACTACGTGCGGGCCCTGTTCGGCGCCCTCGGCCTGATCCTGGTGATGGCCGGAATGCTCCTCGGCTACCTGAACTGGAGCGAACCCGCCTGAGGCTCATACGGGGGTCGGCCTCCGCTCCGGCGGGCGGGGGTGTTCCGTGTCGGGCGCCGAGTAGCGCACCAGCCGGCCGGGCAGCCCTCCGTCCAGGGTGGCCCGGGTACGGACCCGGGTGCCACAGACCAGGTCGGCCAGTCCCGTACCGTCGGAGCGCACCAGCGCGGTGCAGGTGTGCAGGGCGACCACGATCAACGACCACCACCCCAGGCCGAGGGCGAGGAGCACCACGATGGGCGCGTGCAACAGGAGTGTGCGCGCCAGGACACGGTGCCGGGCGGCCGGTCGGGCCGCCGTGGGTTCGGTCAGCGCGAGACGGACGGCGGAGCATCCCAGGGTGGACCGGTCGCGACGCAACAGGGGCAGGAAGAGCGCGAACACCACCGCCAGGCCGAGGAGCGTGGCGACGCGCACCTCGTTCCCGGTTGCGGGTTCGACCACTCCGTAGGCGTGCGACAGCGCGACGACGAGGGCCGATCCGTACCACCACAGCCCCAGGTCCAGCAGGGCACCGAGGACGCGGCGGGTGAGGTCGGGGAGGCCGCGGTCGGGCACCGCTCCGGGCCAGGAACGGTGCGGGCCCCACGGCCACAGCACCGGAACCCAGCGGGCGAGGAGCCATCCGAGGAGGACCCCGGCCACGGCGATGCCCGTGAGCGCGGGCGCGTCGATGGCGTAGGAGCAGGGATAGAGGCCGAGCACGCCGGTCGCCCGGATCGTGGTCACCGCCAACGCCAGGGCCGTTCCCAGGGCGATGGTGACCAGGAGGCCTCGGCGGAAGCGGGCGCGTGCCAGGATCCCGACCGGGAGGAACACCCCGAGGGCGAGCAGGGCCGACCCCACGTCCAGGGCGGGCGCCGGTTCGGGCACGATCGGGCACAGCCCGTCGACGGAGGTGGGCAGGGGCCAGACCGCGTAGGCGGCCAGGCCGAGCCCGCCGAGCAACGCGGCGAGGGTGAGCTGTCCGGGCCAGCCGACGAGGCGACCGTAGCGCCGGTGCTGTCCGCGCAGGTAGAGGGCGGACCCGACCACCATCAGCAGCGGCAGTCCGACCACCGCCACGTCGATGGCGGCCTGTCCCCCGCCGAACGCTCGCCCCATGGTGTCCCTCTCCCCGTTCCCGCGCTTCCGGGCCGCAACGCTAGTACGGACGGGAGCGGGGTGGGCGCGGTACCGAGGTTTTGGCACCCGGTACCCATCGACGTGACGGTCGTATGTACCGGTAAACAACTGTTGGTATACCCCTATGACCGCATGTGACCTTTGTCCTATAGTCGTGCGCAACCCCAGCCCCATGCTCACCAGTGGGTGGCAGACCTGCACTTGTATGAACATTTCGCCGGTTCATGGCAGACTGCCTCCACCCCCGGATAATCCGGCGTTTCCCGGCCGAGATACGATCCCCCAAGCCGAAAACCCCCATATGTGGTTACTCCGCGGCAAGACCGTGTCACCCATTACCCCAGGAAGGGCACGGCGTCCGGGCGGGAGGCGGTGTGTACACGCCGGTCGCGAAGCGCGACAAGGCGGACACGATCTCGGGCCGAACGACTCACCCCATGACGCGGATCGACAGGAGCATCGTGCAGGCAGTACCGAAGAAACGTGGGCGTACGATCACCGCCCGTATCCGCGCCATGGTCATGATCCCCACGAGCGCCCTGCTCGCGCTGTGGCTGATCCTCACCATCCTTCTCGGTGGGGACGCGGCCTACCAGCTGATCCGGGCCAAGGCCACCGACGACCTGGTAACCCCCTCCGCGGTAGGCCTCGTGGACGCCATGTCCGAGCGCTCGGCCACGATCGCCTACCTGGAGAGCCCCGACGACGCCGATCTCTCCCAGCGGATGGCCGAGGCCCGGCAGAGCACCGACGAGTCGCTGGGGGTGGTCGTCGAGGACCTCATCGGGTTCGCCGACCTGGCCCCCGGTGACGGCGGCATGCACATCGAGATGCTGTACGACATGTACCAGGACATCGGTGGGATGCGCGAGGCCGTCGACTCCGGCGACGCGAGCCGTGACGACGTCCTGGACTACTACAACGAACTCGTCCTGCACGGCGCCGACAGCTTCGACAGCCAGGGTCGTACCGGTAACGAGGGTGCGTCGGTCAGCCCCGGCTTCACCGCGATCTACATGTTCCGCACGGTGGACATCCTCGCCCAGGCCGACGCCCAGATCGCCCGAGGCTTCGCCACCGACGAGCTCAGCGTGGAGGACCAGCGCGAGTTCACCGCCATGACGGGCGCCTACGAGGCGATTCTGGACGCCAACGCCCACTACCTGGAGGGCCCCGGCCAGGCGGAGCGCTTCGAGGCCGTCCTGGACAGCCCCGAGTACGCCGCCCTTCAGCGGATGCAGACCGAGATCGCCGAGCGCGAGGTCGAGTCCGAGACCACCACAGACCCGGTCACCCTCGCCCCGCAGACCGTGGAGAACCTGTCCATGCCGGTGGACAAGGCCGAGTGGGACCAGGCCTACGGGCACGTCCTGTCCGAGCTCACCGCGCTGGGCGCCGACGAGGCCGCCCAGGCCGCCGCCATGACCCGCCAGGACGCCAACCGGGCCGTGCTCCTCGCGATCGCCGGCAGCCTCGGCGTGGCCGCCGTGACCGGCATCGCCTTCTACCTGGCGCGGCGCTCCTCCCGCAACCTCACCGAACGTCTGCTGACCCTGCGAGACGAGTCTCGGTCCCTGGCGGAGGAGCGTCTCCCCTCGATCATGGGACGCCTGCACCGCGGCGAGCGCGTCGACACCACCACCGAACTCCCCGAGCTGCACGCCGAGGACGACGAGATCGGTGACGTCGCCAAGGCCTTCAACACCGCCCAACGCGCCGCGGTCGACGAGGCCGTGCAGCAGACCGAACTGCGCCACGGCATCAACCGGGTCTTCCTCAACATCGCGCACCGCAGCCAGACCCTGGTCCACCGTCAGCTGCGTCTGCTGGACAAGATGGAGCGCGAGCAGGAGGACCCGGAGCAGCTCGCCCAGCTGTTCAAGCTGGACCACCTGGCGACCCGTTCGCGTCGTAACGCCGAGAACCTGCTGATCCTCGGCGGAGAGGCCCCCGGTCGCACCTGGCACCGCCCGATGCCGCTGATCGACGTCCTGCGCGGTGCGATCTCCGAGTCCGGTGACTACACGCGGGTCAAGCGCGAGCGCATCGCCCGGGTCAACCTCAACGGTCCCGCCGTCGCCGACGTCATCCACCTCGTCGCCGAACTGGTCGACAACGCCTCCATGTTCTCGCCCCCGCACACGAACGTCCGGTTGAGCAGCGAGGACGTTCCCAACGGTGTGACGGTCGAGATCGAGGACCGCGGCCTGGGCATGACCGAGGCCGAGCTGGAGTCGGCCAACTCCCTGTTGGCCGAGCCGCCCGAGTTCGACGTCATGCGGCTCAACGAGAAGATGCGTCTGGGTCTGTTCGTGGTCTCGCACCTGGCCCACCGCCACGGCATCCGCGTGCACCTGCGTCCCTCCCCCTATGGCGGTGTGCAGGCCATCGTCCTGCTGCCGCAGGAGATCATCTCCGGTGACCGCACCCCGCTGCCCTCCTCCGAGGACTCCGGCGAGGACATCTGGGAGGTGCGCGAGATCGTCGACCGCACCCCCGAGGCCGCCCTGGAGTCCGGTCGCAACGACGCCGGGGGCGACACCGAAAAGCCGCTGCTGACCTCGGTCACCACCCCGATCGAACCGGGCATGGGCGAGGACGTCCTGTCCGGCCCCGGGGACGAGCGTCCTCCGCTGCCCACTCGCGGTTCCCGGATCAGTGCCGTGCCCGATTCCTCGACCGAGACCAAGGCCCCGCCGGCCCCGGAGACGGTGCCGGCCGGCGGTGGCCGACCGGCGCTGCCCAAGCGGCGCCCGCAGGAGAACCTCGCACCCCAGTTGGCCGACAGCCCCTCCTCCGAGGGCTCGGGCGGACCCGCCTCCGGCCCCCAGAGCGTGACCCCGCACGCGCTCGACAGCTCGGAACGGCTGGAACGCCTGCGCAAGAACATGTCCGCGTTCCAGAAGGGGACGGACCGTGGACGACGTGAGGGCCGGCAGAACACCAACGACATCGACAAGGACTCGTAACCGTGACCAGTACCGAAAGCGCAGGCGGGACCGCCGGCAAGAAGGACATCAACTGGCTGCTCGACGAACTGCTGGACCGCGCGGTCGGTTCCCGGCACGCGATCGTCCTCTCGGCCGACGGCCTGCTCATCGGCCGCTCCCGTGACCTGGTCAAGGAGGACGCCGAGCACCTGTCCGCCGTGGCCTCCGCGTTCCAGAGCCTGGCCCGGGGCACCGGTCGCCGCTTCGGCGGTGGCGAGGTGCTCCAGACGGTCATCGAGATGGAGCAGGCCTACCTGTTCGTCACCGGCGCCGGCCGTGGCGCCTGCCTCGCCGTTCTGGCCGAGGAGAGCGCCGACGTGGGACTCATCGCCTACGAGATGAACGTCCTGGTCGAGCAGGTGGGTCGTTACATGGACGCCGCGCCTCGCCATGAGGGTGCTGCTCCCGAAGCCAATCGATAGGGGTCGGTATGCAAGCGCATGACGAGTTCCCGGGCGGCATACGTCCCGTCCCACCCCAGCGTGACGTGGTGGGCGACTACGGCGAGGACACCGGCCCCGAAGAGGCCGGCCCGCTCGTACGCCCCTACGTGATCGCGCAGGGGCGCGACCACGCGGACACCGTCCAGCTGGACATGATCAGCGTGGTGATCGCGGCCAAGCGGGCCGAGGTCGACGAACTGGCCCTCGAACCGGAACAGCTGCGCATTCTGGAGCTGTGCCGAAAGCCGCAGTCGGTGGCCGAGGTCTCCGCCCATCTGGACATCCCGGTCGCCGTGGTCAAGGTACTGATCAGCGACCTGCTCAACCGGGGCCTCGCCCTGGCCAGAGCCCCCTACAAAGCAAAGAGCCCGGTGAGCCGGGACGTACTCCAGGCGGTACTCGATGGCATCCACAGACTCTGAGCCGGGCACCGAGGCCCCGGTCCCCTCGGCCCTGAAGATCCTGGTCGCCGGTGGCTTCGGCGCCGGAAAGACCACCCTGGTCGGCGCGGTCAGCGAGATCGCCCCGCTCAGCACCGAGGAGGTGATGACCGAGGCCAGCTACGGGGTCGACGACCTGTCCGGGGTCGAGTCCAAGTCGACCACCACGGTGGCGCTGGACTTCGGTCGCATCACCATCAACGAGAGCCTGGTGCTGTACCTGTTCGGCACGCCCGGCCAGGAACGCTTCTGGTTCATGTGGGAGGAGCTGTCGGAGGGCGCCCTCGGCGCCATCGTCATCGCCGACACCCGTCGCCTGGAGACGTGCTTCGCCGCGGTGGACTTCTTCGAGCGTCGCGGCGTGCCGTTCGTGGTCGCGGTGAACTGCTTCGAGGGGGCCCACCTGTACGAGCCGGACGAGGTCCGCGAGGCGTTGAGCCTGAACCCGGAGATCCCGATCGTCCTGTGCGACGCCCGGGACCGCAAATCCGCCAAAGAGGTGCTGCTGACCCTGGTCAACCGTGTCGCAGAGAGCGTCAACGCCTGACGGTCCCCGGATCGTTAATAGGTGGACACCACCCACTTCCCCTGTACACAGGGGCCTTCCGGGTAAAGTCGAGGCAGCGGAACGGAGCGGCGTTTCGTGTACCCGACGACCCTGGACCCGTCTCGGGCGGACCAGGACGAAGGTGGGAGTTCCCATGAGACGTTTCGACTGGCACGACAAGATCCAGAGCCTGGACGCCGAGGCGGACTGCGAGGAGATCGTCCGCATCCTGGGGACCCTGGAGTTCCCCTGGGACATCGAACAGGCTCTGGGTCTGGCGCTGTACCGCACCTACGCCATGCCCAGTGTCGGACAGCTGCTCGGTGACACCCACGAGTTCACCGAGCGCACCCAGCACCGCTACGACGACACGGCCCTGATCCTGAACGACATCATGGAGCACGGTTTCGGCCCCGGCCGCGGCCGTGACGCCCTGCGTCGAATGAACCAGATGCACCGCTCCTACGACATCAGCAACGAGGACTACCTCTACGTCCTGAGCACCTTCGTCGTCATGCCGGTCCGCTGGCTCAACGACTACGGCTACGGCTGGCGCCGCCTGACCGACCACGAGATCACCGCGAGCACCAACTACTACCGCAAGCTCGGCAGGCACATGGCGATCAAGGACATCCCGGAGACCTACGAGGAGTTCCGCGAGCTCATGGACTCCATGGAGGCGGAGCACTTCGCCTACACCGAGGGCGGCCGCGCGGTCTCCGACGCCACCCTCGAATTGATGGTGAACTTCTACCCGTCCTGGCAGCGTCCGCTGGTCCGCCCCTTCACCAAGGCCCTGTTGGACGACAGCCTGATCAAGGCGTTCGGCTACCCGGAACCGTCCGCCTTCTGGCGCAAGGCCGGTGACCTGGCGATGAAGGGGCGGGCCAAGGTGGTGCGGCGGATGAGGCCGCGCAAGGAACCGCGTTGGGCCCGGATGAGCCCCAACATCCGGATGTACCCCGACGGTTACGACCCCTCCCGCATCGGCACCTTCCCCAAGGGTTGCCCGGTCCCCCACGACATGCTCACCCAGGAGATCCCCGCCACCGGAGCGAAGGTCCCCGCTCCCGGCCAGGCCATCGCCCCCGAGCCCACCGCCGATGCCACCCCCGAACAGCGCTAGAGGCCCCCACCCCCACGACACCGTCCCCTCTCCCCCGAAGGACCCCGTATGAAGCGTTTCGACTGGCGCGACGAGATCCACCGCCTCGACGCGGAGGACGACTGCGTACGGATCATCCAGATCCTGACCTCCCACGAATTCCCGTGGGACATGGGCCGGGCACTGGGCATCGCCCTGTACCGGACCTACGCGGTGCCCAGCATCGGTGAGCTCCTCGGTCGGACCGATGAGTTCACCGGCAGGACCCAGAAACGCTACGACGACACGGCGCTCATCCTGGGCAACATGATGCGGCACGGGTTCGAGCCGGGTAAGGGCCGTGACGCCCTGCGTCGGATGAACCAGATGCACCGCTCCTACGACATCGACAACGACGACTACCGGTACGTGCTCAGTACCTTCGTCGTCATGCCGGTCCGCTGGCGCAACGACTACGGCTACGGCTGGCGCCGCCTCACCGACCACGAGATCGCGGGGATCACGAACTACTACCGCAGGCTCGGCAGGTACATGGGGATCAAGGACATCCCGGAGACCTACGAGGAGTTCCGCGAGCTGCTCGACGGCTACGAGGAAGAGCACTTCGCCTACACCGAGGGCGGCCGCGCGGTCTCCGACGCCACCCTCGACCTGATGGTGACGTTCTACCCGCCGCGCGTGTCCGGCCTGGCCCGCAAGTTCTCCATGGCGATCCTGGACGAGTCGCTCATCCGGACCTTCCGCTACGAGCCGGCGCCGAGCAGGGCCTGGCGCAGGTCCGCCGACATCGCGCTGAAGCTGCGCGCGAAGGTCGTGCGTCGGATGAAGCCGCGCGAGGAACCGCTGTGGGCGGACATGAACCCGAACATCCGTAGCTACCCGGACGGCTACGACGTCGACGAGATGGGCACCTTCCCCGCGACCTGCCCGGTGATGCACAACGTGGACCCGGTGGGACACGAGGAACTGTACGGGCCCAAGGGGGACCGGCCCAAGGTGGAGGCCACCACCGAAGGCGCCGACGTCGACGGGCGAGGGTGAGCGCCGGCATCGACCCGACCACCGTGCCCGAGCCCGGGCCCGCTCCGGCCCGGTCCGCGCCACTGGCCCGCTCGGTGCACGCCTGGTACGGCAGCGGCGCGGTGGCCACGGGAGTCTTCAACACGGTCCCCGGGTTGTTGCTGCTCATCTACCTGACCGACACCCTGGCGGTGAGCCCGGCCCTCGCCGGGATGGTGATCTTCCTGCCCAAGGTGATCGACCTTCTGGTCGGCCCCTACATCGGGATCTGGTCGGATCGGACCCGCTCGTCCTGGGGGCCGCGTCGCCCATGGATGATGGCGGGCGCGGTCACACTGCCGGTACTGTTCGCGGCGATCTTCTTCGGCCCGCCGCTGCAGGGCTCGGCGGCGGCCGGCTACGTGGCCTTGCTGTTCGTCCTCGCCGCCCTGGCGTCCTCGATGTTCCAGGTGCCGCACGCGGCGATGCCCGGTGAGATCACCACCGACTACCACGAGCGGTCCACGTTCAACACGTGGCGCACCGCCTTCGTGGGGCTGGCACTGATGCTCGGCGGGGCGTTCGCCCCGGTGCTGCAGTCGGTCCCCGAGGATCCGGTGGCGGGTTACCGCCTGATGGGCCTGGCCATGGGCGTGGTCATCCTCGTGTCCATGCTCGGCACGGTGGTGGGCACCCGGCGGGCGCCGCGACCGAACCACCCCGCACGCACCGAGAACCTTCCGCGACAGCTGCGCGCGGCCTTCTCCCACCGCCACTTTCGAGTGCTGTTCCCGGCCAACCTGCTCATGGCGGTGGCGAGCGGGACCATGGTCGCGGGTGTGCCCTACGTGACCGCCAACGTCATGGGCGAGCCCGCCTACACCAGCATCCTCATGGTGTGCGTGCTGCTGCCGCTCATGGTGTCGGCCCCGTTGTGGAAGCGGCTGTCGGTACGCGTGGACAAACGCGCGGCCGCCGGATACGCGGCGATCGTGTTCGCGCTGGGCGGCCTGGGGCTGCTGCTCATACCGGTGTGGGGCGTGCCCGGAGCGGTGTTCGCGTCGGTGCTGGTGGGCGTGGGCCTGTCCGGGACCAACCTGCTGCCGTGGTCCATGCTGGCCGACTGCCTGGCCACCGGCGACACCTCCGGGCGCCGCCAGGGCGGGGTGCTGTCCGGGGTGTGGACCTCGGGCGAGGCCATGGCCCAGGCCGTGGGCACCGGGTTGCTGTCGATGTGCCTCGCGGTGAGCGGCTACGTGGAGTCCGGCGCCGGTCAGGTCGTCGAACAGAGCGAGGACGCGCTTCGGGGCATGTTGCTGGGCAGCACGCTGCTGCCGGCCGTGGTGATGCTGACCTGTCTGGTGCCGTTGATGTTCTACCGACTCACCCGGGACGAGGCGTCGGCGAACGCCGGGGCCTGAACGAACACCGGGGTCCGAGCGACCCCGGTCCTCCGGCGGTCCCGCGCCTCAGCGGTGCGGGACCGCCGCCGCGTGGATGCGAAGGAACGCGTCCACTCCCGATCGGACCACCGCACGCACCTCTTCCTCCGGCAGCGGCAGCGCCCCGAAGAACGCCCGGTTGTTGACGGGACTGCGCACCAGGGCCATGTAGTGACCGGCCGCCTCGTCCTCCTCACCGGGTTCGAGAGTCAACAGGCCGCGGTCGGCCATGCCCCTCAGGTGTTCGGCCAGGGTCCGCAACGACAGGCCGGGGCCGCGGGCCGTCCACACCCTGGCGGCGTCCGGGAAGTGCGCGGCCTCGGCGATGAGCAGCCGGATCAGGGCACCGTGGTCGGGCCTGCGTCCGTTCGGGGAGAGCCACTCGTCCCCGAAGGCGATCAGCGCGGTCCGGGCGTCCTCGGCGTCGGCGAGGTGGCGTTCGGCGATGCGAGCGTGGTCGGCGGCCAAGTCGGCGCTGCTGCGCTCCACGATCGTGACGAACAGTTCCCGTTTGTCGGAGAAGTGGTTGTAGATGGTGCGTTTGGAGACCCCGGCGTCGGCGGCGATGGCGTCCACCGAGGCACGGGTGTAACCCTCATGGAGGAACACGCGCAGCGCCGCTTCCACGATCGCCTCGCGTTTGACCTCCGAACGGCGTGCGCGCGCCTCACCGCAGGGGTCCGTCATCGCCCACCTCCGCCGTGGCCGCACCGATCCGTCTACCTCACACCAGTCTGGCGCACCTTCGGAGAGCCCCGACCGTTCCACAAGGAAACTGCACCGTGTAGTTTCCTTGTGATGGCCGAGCACGATACCTCCCGCACCACGTCCGATCCCTCCCTGGCTCCCGCGCCCGTCCCCGCCCCCACCCGACTCGACCCCGCGCTGTGGAAGCTCGCCGGGGTCCTCCTCGTCGGGGCGATGGCGGCGCTGCTCGACACCACCATCGTCAACGTGGCGGTCGACCACCTGTCCCACGCCCTGGACGCCCCCGTGTCCACCGCCCAGTGGGTGGCCAGCGCCTACCTGCTCTCCACCGCCTCCGTGATCCCGGTGACCGGCTGGGCCGTGGACCGGTTCGGGCAACGCGCCACCTGGATGATGGCGTTGGGCCTGTTCGGTCTGGGGTCGTTGCTGTGCGCGACGGCCTGGTCGATCGAAAGCCTCATCGCGTTCCGAGTGATCACCGGGTTGGGCAGCGGTATGGTCCTGCCCCTGGTCATGACGGTGCTGGTGCAGGCCGCCGGACCGCAGCGCCTGGGTCGGGCCATCGGGCTGTTGAGCGTGCCGATCCAGATCGCGCCCGCCATGGGTCCGGTCCTGGGCGGTCTGGTCCTGGACTCGCTGGGGTGGCGGTGGATCTTCCTGGTCTCGATCCCCCTGGTGGTGCTCGCCATGATCCTGGGCGTGCGCGGTGTGGAGCGCGGTGACCCGAGGGCGAGCGAGCGGCTGGACGTGCTGGGGCTGGCTCTGCTCTCCCCCGGGATCGCGACCATGCTCTACGGGTTGTCGGTGCTGGGCGACGTGCGGTTCGCGCCGGTGTTCGTCGGCGTGGGGCTGCTCCTCATCGCGGGTTTCGCGGTGCACTCCCTGCGTCGTCGCTCCGGCGGCCCCGCCCCCGTGATCGACCTGCGGCTCTTCGGTGACGTGCTGTTCCGGCTGGGCGCGATGCTCATGTTCGTGTTCGGGCTGTGCATCTGGGCCGGCATGTTCCTGCTGCCGCTGTTCTTCCAACAGGTGCAGGGGACCTCGGCGTTGACGGCGGGGCTGTTGATGGCCCCGATGGCGGCAGGGGTGGCGCTGGTCAACCTGTTCGTCGGCCCGATCGCCGACCGCAGCGGCCCCCGCTACCTGGTCGTGGGCGGGTTGCTGGTGGGCGCCGTGGCGACCGCGCCGTTCGCCTTGGCGGGGCCGGACACCTCGCAGACACTGCTCGCGTCGGCGATGTTCGTACGCGGTCTGGGCCTGGGCACCGCGATGGTCCCGATGTTGGCCACCGCCTACCGCAGGCTTCCCTCCGACCAGGTGCCCCGCGCCAGCAGCGCCCTGAACGTGACCCAGAGGCTGGGCGCCGCGGTGGGCACCGCAGCGCTCGCCCTGTTGCTGTCGTCGCTGCTCGCCGGTGGAACCGTCCCGGCCTCGGCGTTCCGGTCCACCTTCTGGTGGATGACCGGCCTGACGGCGCTGGCGCTGATCCCCGCGATGTTCCTCCCCAAGGCCCGCCCCTGAACGTCAGCGCCCCAGTCTGCGCCAGATCGGACGCGGCATCAGCCGCATGCCGGTGAACACCGGCCGCAGAACACGCGGCGCCCACACGGTGGTCGCCCTCCCCCGCAACCCCTTGGCCACGGCCTCGGCGACCTGGCCCGGCGTGGCGGGGAACGGCGCCGGGTCCACGTGCGCGGACATGCGGGTGGCCACGTATCCCGGGCGCACCACCAGAACGCGTGCGCCGCTGCCGTGCAGCGAGTCCGCCAGTCCCTGCGCGAACCCGTCCAGACCGGCCTTCGCGGACCCGTAGACGAAGTTGGCGCGGCGCACCCGGACCCCCGCCACCGACGACAGCACCACGAGCGCGCCGTGGCCCTGTTCGCGCAGACGGGCGGCCACGGCCAGGCCCACCGACACGTGTCCGGTGAAGTTCACCGCCGCCGAGCGCGCGGCGGCGTGCGGGTCCCCGTCGTACTCGGCCTGCTCCCCCAGCACCCCGAACGCGTCCACCACCACGTCCAGGTCACCGACCAGGTCCACCGCGGCGGCCACCGTGCCGGCGTGGGTGTCGGTCTCCTCGGCTTCGAACTCCAGGGAGTGGACGGTGGCGCCCAACGCCTTCAGGACGCTCGGCGGTTCGGCGACCCCGCCACGGGCTGCCAGGACCACCTCGCGGGCTCCCTCGCGCACCAGCCGTTCGGCCACGGCGAGGCCGATCTCGCTGCGCCCGCCGAGCAACAGCACGGTGCGCACCCTTCCCAGCGAGTCGCGCATGGGATCTCCTTTTCCGATCCGGATCGGTGGTTCAGACGAGCCGCAGCCTGCGGGCCAGGTCCGAGACGAGGACCCCGTCGGGGTCGACCCGTTCACGCACCTTCCGCCAGGCGGGCAGGTCGGGGTACATGGCGTGCACGGTCTCGGCGTCCGCCCGGCTGTCCTTGGCCAGGTACAGGCGTCCGCCGGCGGTGAGCACGCGTTCGTCGAAGCCGCGCAGCAGCCCGGCCAGACCGGGGAACTCGGCGGGCAGGTCCAGGGCGAGCGTCCACCCGGGTCGGGGAAACGACAGCGGCCCCGGGGTGGGCGCGCCCATGCGTTTGAGGACCGCCAGGAACGATGGCGCGCCGGCCTTCGACAACCCCTCCACGACGTGTCGCAGGGTGGCCTCCTCCCCGAAGGGCACCACGAACTGGTACTGCACGAACCCGTGCGGCCCGTACATGCGGTTCCAACCCCGGACCTTGTCCAACGGGTGGAAGAACCCGCCCAGCGGTTGCGCCTGACCACGCCTGCGCTCGGGCGCCGCGTGGTGGTAGGCGGTGTTGAACGCACCGACGGTCGCCCGGTTGAGCAGGCGCGGCGGCGCCCACGGCGGGGCGCTCAGCGGAGCACCCGGGCGGTACCGGAGGGGTTCGCGGCGCAGCGGCGCCGGCAGGTCGGTGACGCGGGCGTGGTGCGCCCGGGTCAACACCCCCCGGCCGGTGGCGGCCCCGCGGGCGAGCAGGTCCACCCAGCACACCGTGTACCGGTAGTTCCGGTCGGTGCGCTCCATCAGCTCCAGCGTGGAGTCGAGGTCGCCGGTCCGGTCGGTGTCCACACGCATGTGCGCGGTCTCCACCGGGATCACCGCCAGGCGCGCGGAGGTGATGACCCCGGTCAGGCCCATCCCGCCGACGGTGGCCCAGAACAGTTCGACGTCACCGTGGTCGGGGCCGATCTCCAGGACCTCGCCTCGGGCCGTGAGAAGCGTCAGGGAACGCACGTGGGCGCCGATGGAGGAGTCGACGTGGTGGTTCTTTCCGTGGACGTCGGCGGCGATCGCCCCGCCCAGGGTCACGTGCCCGGTCCCGGGGATGACGGGGAGGAAACGGCCGCGCCGCAACAGGTGCGCCATGAGCCGGCGCAGGCTCGTGCCGGCCGGCGCGGTGACCTCGGCGAGATCGGGATCGAGCCGGGGCGGTCCGGTGAGTTCGGTGCAGTCCAGGACGAGTCCACCGGCGGCCTGGGCGGCGTCGCCGTAGGAACGGCCCAGCCCGCGGGCAAGGGCACCGCGCGGTCCGGCCTGGGCCAGCGCCTCGGCGGCCTGTTCTGCGGTGCGCGGGCGCACCACGGTGGCGGCGGTGGGGGCGGTGCGGCCCCACCCGGTGAGGAGGGTCGGTCGACTCACAGGTAGATCCCCAGTCCGACCAGGAGGACGAGGGCGACGAGGACGAACTGCAGGGGGCGGTCCCGCAGCGCGATCTCCTCGGGTTCCTCGCCCGCGCCCCGGTCCACGAGCAGGTTGTAGCGGAGCACGAACATGATGAACGGAACGATACTGGCCGCGTGGAACGGGGACTGCGGCCCTGCGGCCTGTTCCAGGGCCCAGAGACAGTAGGTGACGATCATGGCGCCGGAGGCGATCGTGCGCATCTGGGCCAGGTAGCCGGTGGTGTAGCCGAGCAGGGCGGACCGGGTGGGGTGGGCTCGGTCCGCGCTCTCCTGGTCTCCGGACCCGTCGGGCTCCTCGGTGGGACCCCGCAGTTCCGCCTCCCGTTTGCCGACCACCACGAGCAGGGCGGCCAACGACACCACGATCACGAACCACGAGGTCAGCGGTACTCCGACCACGTAGCCACCGGCCATGGCGCGCAGCACGTGACAGCCCGCCACCGCCACCAGGTCGACGACGACCATGTCCTTCAGGTACCGGGTGTAGGTCAAGGTGAGGACCACGTACACGCCGAGAACGACGCTCAGCCCGGGGCTCCCCAACGCGAGGGAGGCCAGGGGCGCGGCGGTCACGAACAGGGCCCCTGCGACGACGGCCACGGGCACCGGGAGCGCGCCGGAGGCGACCGGGCGGTGACGCTTGCGCGGATGCCGACGGTCGCCGTCCACGTCACGGACGTCGTTGAGCAGGTAGGTACCGCCGGCGGCCACGCAGAACAGGACGAAGGTCGCCACGCACAACAGCAGGGAGCGGGGGTCGGTGAGCGCGCCGGCGGTGGCCGGGGCGGCGAAGACCAACAGGTTCTTGAGCCACTGTCGCGGGCGGCAGGCCCGCAGCAGGGCCAGGGGCAGTCCCACGACGTCACTCCGCCCGGGTCGGTTCTCGGTCTCGGGGGCCGTGGTCACGCGTTCCCCCTCTGGGTCCGGCGATGGTACGTGGATGCGGGAACCGGACCGCCCGCGGGGGTGTCGGGCGGTCCGGTGGGGATGGTCCGGCTACGGGGCAGTGGGCCGGGGTGGGGCGGTGGGGTCTACTCGGCGGCGCGGCGTCCGGTGACGAGCAGCACCACGGCGATGCCGATGAAGCCGACACCGGCCACGAGCGAGACGATCGGCAGCGTCGTGTTCAGCAGCGGCAGGACCGCGCGGGCCTGGTCGGTGTTCTCGATGGCGGCGGCACGGGTGGCGTCGTCGTAGACGAGTTCGCCGCTCATCATGGTCAGCACCTCTTCTCCGTCCACGACGACGACCTGGTGGTGGTCCTCGCTGACGTTGATCGGCGAACCGCTGATCGGTTCGATCCAGTAGGTGCGGGTGATGGAGAAGGTCACGTCACCGACGACGTCGCCCTCACCGTCGAGACCGGCGACCTCGCGCGGGATCTCCCGCTCACCGATGACGGTCGGCTCGACGGTCTGGACGAACTTGTAGGCCTCGACCCCGTCGACGTCCTCGACGCCCTGGAACTCCATGGGGACGACCTCTTCGACGGTCGTCTCGAAGAAGTCGTAGTCCCGCTGTTCGGTGTTGAACGGGAACTTCCAGGCCTGGCCGCTCTGGGTGACGCGCTCTTCGTTCACCATCGCGTCGCAGCAGTCGACCGCTTCACCCGTGACACGGTCGTGCCCGGCGCGCCGGCTGCTGGAGCTGATCCCGAAGTCGGTCTCGGAGTCCTTGATCCAGGTGAACTGGTCCCACACCACCACGTCGTCGGTGCTGGAGGCCACATCGGCACGCAGGGTGGAGTGCGCCTCGACCTGGGCGTTCTCCACCTGCTCGACGTCTTCGATGTTGAAGTAGGTGGCCTCGCCGTTGAGGACGGTGGCGTTGTAGTAGTCCAGTGGAGTCTTCATCAGGGAAGTGGCCATCCACATGCGCATCATGGGTGCCAAAGCGAGACAGAAGACCCCCAGCGCGATGAGAACGACCGCAACGGTACGGCGCATGTGTGCCCTCCTGGGCGGATGAGAGTCCGGATCTGGAACTAGGTTCAGTTCCGGGTAGAGTACTGCCCAGTAGTGAACGACGTCACCTGGGCGTGTCTGAATTTTTATAACACGTTCTAGTGAAACGTGTTCTGACTCCCTCCCGCCCAGGAAGGCCCCATGGCGCCCACGCCCACCGCGCCCGAGGACCCCACCTCCGGCAGCCCCCGGACCGACGCGGCCGACCCCGATCGCGCACTTCCCCAGGTGAACGGGCGCCACCACGCCCTCGACGGGATCCGCGCGCTCGCCTGTCTGATGGTCCTCATCGTGCACATGTCGACCGAGACCGGGGACGCGCTCGCGCCCGGGATCCTCGGCGGGGTGCTCAGCGCGACGGCGCTCGCCGTCCCCCTGTTCTTCGCCCTGTCCGGGGTGCTGCTGTACCGTCCCTGGGCCCGCGCCGCCCTGGACGGCACCCGCGGCCCGAACGTGCCCTCCTACCTGTGGCGACGCGTGATGCGCGTCTTCCCCGCCTACTGGGTGGTGGCGACCACCGCGCTGGTGCTGTGGGCCGGGGAGCACCGCGATTCGGTGGTGCACTGGATCGAGGTCCTGACGCTGTCCTTCCCGTTCAACACCAGCCCCCACTGGGCGGGGCCGGGGCCCTACGGACTCGGACAGATGTGGAGCCTGTCGGTCGAGGTGTCCTTCTACCTCACGCTTCCGCTGTTCGCCGCGGTGCTGCACCTGTGGGCGCGCGGCGGCGCGACGGTGAACGCGCGCGGGCGACGACTGCTCACCGGCCTGACCGTGATGACGGCGCTGTCGTTCCTCGCGCTGGTCCCGCAGTACCTCCCCGAGCCCAGCGAGCACATGCACTCCTGGCTGCCACGCTGCATGGGCATGTTCGCGGTGGGCATGGGACTGGCCGTCCTGTCGGAGTGGGCCTGGCGCGAACCCGGTCCGGACGGCCCGGTGCGCAGGCTCTGCCGCACCATCGCCGCCTCCCCCGGCCTGTGCTGGCTGGTGGCGGCGGCGTTCTTCCTGTTGGAGGCGACTCCCGCCGCGGGCGGCCGCTTCTTCGAACCGGGCAACCTGTGGATCTCGGCCGTCGAGAACCTCACCAACATCGGCTTCGCGCTGTTCATGGTCGCCCCGGCGGCTCTGGCGCCCCGGCCGCAGGAGGGTCCGCCCCCGGCGCTGCGCACCGTCGAGGCGTGGCGGGGCGGCGCGTGGCTGGACGCCGTCATGCGACACCGGGTGATGGTGTTCTTCGCACCGATCAGCTACGGGGTCTTCCTGTGGCAGTTCGTGGTGCTGTACCTGTGGCGCGACTTCACCGGGCAGGAGATCTTCACCGGGTCGTTCTGGCTGGACATCATCCCGGTCCTGGTCTTCACCACGTTGCTCGCCAAGCTCACCTTCCACTTCGTGGAGGAACCATCGCGGAAGTGGTCTCGACGCTTCCTCTCGACCGGAAAGAGGGGGCGGCGCCCGGTACCGGCGGGCCCGCCCCCACGCTGAGGGTTCAGCCCTCGTCCTCCGCCGAGCCGTCACCCTCGGCACCCTCCTCGGGCTCCTCCTCTGCGGAGTCGGCCTCCTCCAGGTCACCGGCGGGGGCCAACGGGCCCAGGGAGGACCATGTCACACAGGTCTTGTCCGGGTCGGTGTACAGGGTGAACGTGTCACCGCGTTCGCTCACCGGCACGTACCAGAACCCGCCGTCGGGCGCGGCCGGCAGCTCGGTCCGCACCTCCTCACCGCCCACCACCACGACCAGGTTGGCGTCCTCCTGGGAGGTGTAGCCGATCGTGGCCACCTGTTCGATCCCGCCGAACTCCCACACCGACCAGGACATCAGGCCGTCCCAGTTGTCCATGCACTCGTCGTCCTCGGCGGGGACGAACGAGTTCACCTGCGACGGCGGGCCCGCCACCACCAGGTTCCCCTCGTCGTCGAACACGTGGGCGGTGGCCGCGGGTTCGGGGTCGTACATCCGCTCAGCGAGTTCGCGGTCCGCCAACGGTGTCAGCACGTACGAACTGAGCCGGCGCGGACCGTTCCACTCCAGGACGATGTCGTCGGGCACAGGCCTGCTGTAGATCCCGGCGTCCTCGGGCACCTCGGCCAGGGACGTGCGCACGTTGTCCATGTAGGACCGCAGCCGGTCCCCGCTCAGCGTCCGGGCGTAGGTGTAGGTGGAGTAACCGGCCGAGCCCGCGTAGATCAGCGTGACGACCAGCGCGAGCGCCCAGGTGACGCGTCCGGGACGCACCAGGAGGAGCCGTCGGCGCGGGTCGCGCTCCTCCCCTGTGTTGCCCGTGTACTCCCTGGCCCGCTCCTCCTTCGTGACGAGGAAGGCGAGCGCGAGAGCCAGCGCGAACACCAGAGCGGCGTCGGCCACGTAGCGGGGGTCCGAACCGACCTCGCCGTAGACGTCACCGCGAGCGATGACGGTCGGGATCGCGTCGGCGAACACCAGGTAGCCCAGCAGTAGCGCCCACGCCCGCCACGCGCCCCGGCGCACGCGCAGACTCGCCACGACGATGAGGGCGAGCACGACCCACGCGCCGATGAGCACGACCCCGATCGGGTCGAGCAGGCCGCCGGTCGGGGTGATCGGGCTCCACTCGAACGGACCGCCCAGTACGCCCACGGGGAACACCTCGGTGAGCATGCGGCGCATCAACTCGGCGGCGGTGTCCCACACCGGCACCGAAGCACCCTCCTCCCCGGTGCCGGCGTTCTGCCGGACCAGGTAGAGCACCAGGTAACCCAGGGTGAGGCCGACCATGCCCGACCAGAACCTGCGGTCCAGCCAGAACGCGTACCGCACCGCCTGGATCGGCCCGCCCGGGTACAGGAAGGCCACCGCGAACGCCAAAAGCAGCGGCGGCAGCAGCATGGCCTTCACGGAGAACAGCATCCCGAACACGACAGCGGCCACGACCCACCAGACGTACTGGGTCACGCCGGTGCGCAGGTAGCGGACGGTGAACAGCAGTGCCAGGGCGACCGACAGCTGGAACGGCACCGCGTTGAGCGCCGCCGCCCACCAGCCCAGCACCGGAATGGTGAGCGGGGCCAGGGCGTAGACGGTGAGGGGCACAAGCAGAGCCAGGCGACGGCCGAACAGCTCCCACAGCAGTCGGAAGAAGACCAGGATCACGGCGACCTGCAGGAGCAACATGGTGCCCGCCGCCGACACCCAGTGGTAGGCGCCGAAGGCGTTCTGCAGGTAGATCAGGAACATGGCCCCCGGCATGAAGTGGCCCTTGTGCAACTCCAGCAGGAACTCGGGGGTGAGGTCGCTGGAGTTGGCCGCCGCGAAGAACAGGAAGTCGTCCTCCACGAAGTACGACTCACCGAGCACGTAGACCTTCAGCACCGTCGCCACGGCGACGATGAGCATCCCGAGCTGGAAGACCCTGTCGGTTCGCACACGGCCCAGCGCGGCGAACGCCTCACGCATGGTGTCCCCGAAGGTGGGCCCCTGCTCCTCCACCTCCTCGACCTGTCTGCGTACTCTTGTGGTCCCGCCCCCCTCGGAAGCGGGCGCCCCGGCACTCGACCCGGACTCGGGCTCGCGCTCATCGGGGGAAACAGGCGGCATAGGTACTCTCCCCGCCGTAGGTTGGCCAACCCGGAAAATGGGTGCCAGAATACAACACGTTCCACTTTTATTCCTGACCGTTGCCGCAGGTCTAGCAGATCTGGGCATCCAGAACAGGAACAGGCTTCATTCAGCCTGTTCCGGGACGGTCACCAGCACCGTGGGGGTGATGCCGGTGGGGCTCGAACAGGTCCGCCGAGACTGGACCCGACTGGGATCCACCGAACCGCTGTGGGCGGTCTGCGTGGACCCGGACAAGCGTGACGGTGGGTGGGACGACGACGAGTTCCTCGCCTCCGGCCGTTCCGACATCGATCCGGCCGTGCACCGCCTGGACGAGCTCGGGCTCGCCCAGGGCCGTGGCCGCGTGCTCGACTTCGGTTGCGGCGCCGGGCGTCTGTCCAACGCCCTGGCCGCCCACTTCGAGCGGGTCGTGGGCGTGGACATCTCGGCCCCCATGCTTGAGGAGGCCCGTCGTCTGGACCGGTCCGAGGGCCGGATCGAGTTCGTGCTCAACGAACGCCCCGACCTGTCCCGGTTCGAGGACGACTCCTTCGACGTCGTCTACACCGACCTGGTCCTGCAGCACCTGCCCACCGACCTCGCGGAGGGATACGTGCGCGAGTTCGCCCGCGTGGTGCGTCCCGGTGGCGCCCTGGTGCTGGGCGTGCCGGACAGTGAGCGACGGACCTTCAAGGGGCTGGTCTTCAAGTACGTGCCGTGGCCGCTGGTGGCCCTGGCTCAGAAGGTGGTCCTGCGGTACCCGGCGCCGATGCGCATGCACACCCTGAGCACCGCACGCCTCGCCGAACTGCTGCCCGGCTCCGAGATCGTCGCCTCCGACGAGTACTGGGGCGGCGACCACTGGCGGCACCTGCGCCACTTCGTCCGGGTGGGGGTCCAGGCGTGACCTCCACGGGCACCGGAACGCGGCCTGACGGCACGATTCCGTTCCGCGCGACCCTCGGCCGTTCCGTGGGGCTGTTCGCGGCCTTCCGCAAGGAGCAGACGGACCCGGCGTTCTTCTACGGCGAACTCGCCCACGACACCGTCGACCAGCTGCGTTCCTACACGCCGTTGGACGGCCGGCTGGTGGTGGACGTGGGCGGCGGTCCCGGTTACTTCGCCGACGCGCTGAGGGCCGAGGGAGCCCGGTGTCTGTGCGTGGACTCCGATGCCCACGAGATGACGCTGCACGGGAGAGAGGCCGACGCGAACGCCGTCCAGGGCAGCGCGTTGGACCTGCCGTTGCGTTCGGGGAGCGTGGACGTGTGCTTCTCGTCCAACGTGCTGGAGCACGTTCCGGACCGGACGCGCATGGCGGACGAGATGGTACGGGTGACCCGACCGGGTGGACTGGTGTACCTGTCGTACACCCTGTGGTTGTCGCCGTGGGGCGGGCACGAGACCTCGCCCTGGCACTACCTGGGCGGTTCCTACGCGGCTGAGCGGTTCGCGCGCAGGAACGGTCGGCGGCCCAAGAACGACTTCGGGCGCAGCATGTACGCCGCGTACGCCAAGGAGATGCTGCGCTGGGTGCGCGGGCGCGACGACGTGGACGTGGTGGACGTCCGGCCGCGGTACCTGCCGACCTGGATGAAGCCGATCGTGCACGTGCCGCTGCTGCGCGAGATCATCACCTGGAACCTGCTGATCGTGCTGCGCAAACGGTGAGACCGGCCCTCGTTCCGGCGTCCGACGTGGTCATTCGGTCGGCGGGTACTCCGCCGGGGCCGGACTCAGTTGGATCTCGTCGATCCTGCGACCGTCCGCGTCGGTGACCGTGGCGGTCCACCCGCCCAGGTCCACCCGGTCCCCCGGACCGTCCGGGATATGACCGAGCAGGACCAACACCATGCCCGCCACGGTGACGTAGGCGCCCTCGGGACGCTCGGTGAGCTCGACTCCCAGGTCGAGCAGTTCGTGCACGGGATAGGTGCCGGGCAGTCGGAGCACTCCCCCGGCCAGTCTGTCGACCTCGGGCGGGTCCGGGTCGGTCTCGTCGGTGATGTCCCCGACCAGCTCCTCCAGCAGGTCCTCCAGGGAGACGATGCCACCGACCGCGCCGGTCTCGCCGATGACCATCGCGAGCTGTTGGCGTCCCTCCGTCATCCGGCGCAGCGCCACCGACAGTGAGAGCGTGTCCGGTAGCTGTGTGATCTCCCGTACCAGGTCGACGACGTCGTCGTCCCGCCCGATCAGGTCCGACCAGTGCACCAACCCGATCACGTCGTCCATGTCGCCGGACCGGACCACCGGAGCCCGCGAGTGGCCCCACTCGACCAGCAGGGCGAGAGCCTCGTCCGCGCCGGTGCCCACCACCACGAAGTCCACGTCCCGGCGGGGCACCAGGACCTCGCGCAGGCGACGTTCCCGGATCGCGAAGGCACCGTCCAGGATCTGCCGTTGTTCCGGGGTGATGTCCCCGCGCGAGGTGATCATCTCGCGCAGTTCCTCCTCGGTGACCTCCTCTCGTTCGGCCTGAGGGTCCCCACCGAACAGGCGCACCACCAGGTCCGTGGAGACCCCCAGCAGCCACACCGCCGGTCTGGTCAGCGTGGCCAGCAGGTCCAGGGGGCGGGAGACCATCAACGCCCAGCCCTCCGCCCGCTGCATGGCGATGCGTTTGGGCGCGAGTTCGCCCAGGACCAGGGTGATGAAGCTCAACACCACGGTGACCAGCACGATCGAGACGGGGCCCGCGTAGCGACCGAGGAACCCCAACGGTTCCACCAAAGGCCGGGCCAACGCGACGGCGGCGGTCGCGGAGGCAAGGAAACCCGCGAGCGTGATGCCGATCTGGATGGTCGCGAGGAACCGGTTCGGGTCCCGGGCGAGTTTGGCGACGGTACGACCGCCGGGGCCTCGGGTCTCCAGGCGCCGGATCTGCCCCTCCCGGAGGGTCACCAGGGCGATCTCACTGCCCGCGAACACGGCGTTCACCACGACCAAGACCAGCACGAGACCGATCTGGGCCCCATAACCCTCCATGGGCGCTCCCGCCGTCGGCGTCTCGTCGGATTCGGGGTTCTTCCCCAGCATCCCCCACGGTCACACGTGCACCCCGCGCACCGGGCGGAAACCGGGATGGGGCACCGGGTTCAGGGGGACATTCCGTGCCCCCGGGAACCGCTCGTGCCATCCGGCGACGTGTACGACCTCTCCGGTGGCGAGGCCGCGGCCCGGGACCTCATCGGCAGGCAGGAGAACCACTGCCCCGGGCCCACAGTTGAGACTCGACGACCTCTGAACCCCTCGGAGCGTTTCGGGGCATGGTGCATCTCGGAGCGTCCGGGCAGAGAGCCCTCCGCTGGTC
>NZ_DYZD01000335.1 GCF_020741345.1 Nocardiopsis listeri | reverse complement strand
CAACACCCTGGCGTTCCTGGCCCCGCACAGCGGGTACGCCGCCCGTGGGTCCCGCGGACAGCAGGTCCAGGAGTTCAAGGCGATGGTGAAGTCGCTGCACGAGGCGGGCATCGAGGTGCTGCTCGACGTGGTCTACAACCACACCGCCGAGGGCGATCACATGGGTCCCACCCTGTCCTGGCGGGGCATCGACAACCTGGGCTACTACCGGGTCGCCGACGAGGACCAGCGCTACTACCTCGATTACACGGGCTGTGGCAACAGCCTCAACGTGCGGCACCCGCACTCGCTCCAGCTCATCATGGACTCGCTTCGGTACTGGGTCCTGGAGATGCACGTGGACGGGTTCCGCTTCGACCTGGCCTCGGCACTGGCCCGGGAGTTCCACGACGTCGACCGGCTGAGCACGTTCTTCGACATCGTCCAGCAGGATCCGGTGATCTCCCAGGTCAAGCTGATCGCCGAACCCTGGGACGTGGGCCCGGGCGGTTACCAGGTGGGCAACTTCCCACCGCTGTGGACCGAGTGGAACGGCAAGTACCGGGACACCGTGCGCGACTTCTGGCGTGGTGAGCCGGTCAAGGGCGAGCTGGCCTCCCGGTTGGCCGGGTCCAGCGACCTGTACCAGGACGACGGGCGCCGCCCCGTGGCCTCGATCAACTTCATCACCTGCCACGACGGCTTCACCCTGGCCGACCTGGTCTCCTACGACCACAAGCACAACGAGGCCAACGGGGAGGGGAACCGGGACGGCACCAACGACAACCGTTCCTGGAACCACGGGGTGGAGGGGCCCACCGAGGACCCGGCCATCCTCACCCTGCGTCGCAGGCAGGTCCGCAACCACCTCGCCACGCTGTACCTGTCGCAGGGCGTGGTGATGCTCTCGCACGGCGACGAGGTGGGACGCACCCAGGGCGGCAACAACAACGCCTACTGCCAGGACAACGAGATCTCCTGGATCGACTGGGAGGGCGCGGGCCTGGCCGGGGAGTACCCGGAGAACGACCTGTTGGACTACGTGCGCGAGCTGGCCCGGCTGCGCAGGGAGCATCCGGTGTTCCGTCGCCGCCGGTTCTTCCGAGGCAGCCCGGTGGAGGGCGGTCTCCCCGGCGAGGGGTCCGGCCAGGACGGGCTGCCCGACATCTCGTGGCTGCGCCGGGACGGGTCGGCCATGGAGGGCGGTGACTGGAACAGCACCGATCGCGCCCTGGGCGTGTTCCTCAACGGGGACGCCATCACCGAGCCCGACCCGCGGGGACGCACGATCCGGGACGACTCGTTCCTGCTGCTGCTCAACAGCGGCCCGCAGTCGGTGGAGTTCAAACTGCCCGGGACCGAGTACGGAATGGCCTGGGAGACGGTCCTGGACACCGCCGAACCGGACGTGGGCGGGCGTCCGTTCGTGACCGCGGGATGCCCGGTGCGGGTGATCGACCGCGCCCTGATGTTGCTGCGACGCGTCTCGCCCCACCACGGCTGAGGCGCGGCCCGGCCCCTCTCGGCAGCGCCCGCACGCGCGCCGGGAGGGGCCCGGCCCTTCCGATCCCTCTAGCCTGATGAGCATGTCGAACACTCACGCCGCGGGGAGCTCCGAGCCCGCACGGCTCCGCGAACTCCTCCCCGACCCCGAGCACACGGACGTACGACCGGAGGAGGCCTACGCCTACCCCACCGACCTGACCCGGCCCTGGGTGCGCGCCAACATGGTCGCCAGCGCCGACGGTGGCGCCGTCGGGCCTTCGGGGCGCAGTCGCGACATGTCCTCGGAGCCGGACCGCAGGGTGATGGCGGTTCTGCGGGGCCTGTGCGACGTCGTCGTGGTGGGCGCCTCGACCGTCCGGCACGAGGGGTACAAGCCGGTGCGCCCGCGCGAGATCTGGGCGGAGCTGCGCGCGGGCCGACCCGCCACGCCCCGGATCGCCGTGGTCTCACGAACCCTGGAGATCGACGACGAACTGCTCACCACGGCCCCCGACGACGCCCGCACCCTGGTGTTCACCGTCGAGAACAGCCCCGCCGACCGGCGGGCCTTCGTGGCCGAGCACGCCGACCTGGTGGTGGTCGACGAGTACTCGGTGCGGCCGCGGCACATCCTCGACGCCCTGTCCGAGAGAGGTCTGTACCGGGTGTTGACGGAGGGAGGTCCACACCTGCTGGCGGAGTTCGTGGCGGCGGACCTGCTCGACGAACTGTGCCTGACTGTGAGCCCGCACCTCCTGGGCGTGGGATCGCCGCGAATCGTGGCGGGAGGGCCACCGGTTCCGGGTGTTCCGGGCGTGGACACGCAGCGGACCACCCCGCTACGGCTGGCGCACCTGTTGGAAGCACAGGGCAACCTGTTCACCCGTTACCTCAGGGACTGAGGGGGTTCCCCGCGGGAGCCGCCATAACCGCTGTGTTTCGGTCACCCCACAATGACGCATGAACCATCCCGCAACCGGACATACCCGTGGTGTGCCATCCACTGAAAACGCTGTGACCGGACACACCGCATCAACGGGGCTCACCGGTGTGGTCCCCTGGGCGAGAGGATGAACGTAGTGCCGACGGCCGCAAACGGATCACCTCCGGTCTACCGGGAGATAGCCGAGGAACTTCGAGCACAGATCCGCTCCGGACGGTACGCCGACGGCGACCGCCTTCCCGGGGAGAACACCCTGATGGAGCGTCACGGGGTCGCCAGGGCGACCGCGCGTCAGGCGCTCTCCGTACTGATCAACGAAGGCCTGGCCGTGGCGGTCCGCGGCTCGGGCATCTACGTCCGTCTGTTCCGTCCCCTGCGAAGACACGGCGCCCGGCGTCTGTCCAAGGAGCTGTGGGGCGGAGGGCGGGCCATCTGGCAGACCGACAGTGAAACCCGCGGCTACGAGGTGGAGGGCCTCGTGGTCGAGGAGGTGGAACCCCAAGGGCACGTCCTACGCGCCCTGGACCTACCGGAGGGATCCACGGTGTTACGTCGTTCCCGGCGCTACCTCGTGGACGGTAGACCGGTGCAGAGCGCCGTTTCCCACTTGTCTCCGCGTTCTTGGCGGGGGCGGGAGACCTCCGACGCCGCGCGACGCCTCAGGGCCCACGACAGCGGGCCCGGCGGAATCTACGCCCGATTGACCGACCTCGGGAGCGGACCGGCCCACTTCACCGAAGAGATCCGGGTCCGCATGCCCACCCCCGAGGAGACCGTCGAACTGGAGTTGTTCCCCGGTACCCCCGTCATGGAGGTGGCGCGCACCGCGCTGACCGCCGACCATCGTCCGGTGGAGTTCAACGAGATCACCATGGACGGCTCCGCGTACGTCCTCCAGTACGACTTCGACGCCTGACCGTTCCCACTCACCCCCGCGGCGCCCCGACCCCCGGCGCCGCCCCCGCACACACTGGAGGGGCCTCGTGGTGAGGCCCCTCCATCATCGTCTTCACCCGTGGGTTTTCCGTCTTCCTCGTGCCTCTAGCGTCGGCGACGCTGTCGTCTGGAGGCGAAGACCAGGTACGCCAGCGGTAGGAACACCAGTCCCACCGCCAAGGCCCCCGCCGCGGCGAACAGCATGGCGTCGGACGAGGTCATCGCCCACTGCGCCATTCCCGCTCCCAGGAGGACCGCCACCGCCACCGCGGCGACGGCGATCGCGCCGAAGAGCCAGGTCAGCCCTCGGTCGCTCCAGGGTTCGGGGCGCGCGTGGTCGATCCCCGCCAGCGTGGCGCGGACACTGAGCTCGGCGGCCCAGCGCAGTTCCCGTCCCACGGTGGCCGTACCGTCGGTGACGACCCGGGCCCGTGCGCGGGCCCCCGCCGTCGCCTGGTCCAGCCACCACAGTCCGTATCGAACCCTTCCAACGCGCAGTGGTCGCCGACTGACTCCGAGTGCCTGTTGAGCTGTAACAGCCATGCCACCTGCCTCAGTACACCTCGACCACTGACCCCTGCTCTGGCCCGTACCCGCCAAGATCACCACCGAACGTCGCCGAGGGGTGAAGATAGGTGCATGTAGCCCCTAAGGATGATTTACCTATCTCCGAGTCGATCGTCCGATTCCATCCGGTTCGGCCTCCGGTCCGCATCGTGGCCCGATTCCGGGTAGCGTCATCACCATGGCTGACGCATCGGACCAGGCACCGCGTTCCAACGACGGAGCCGCACAGGACCTGCCCACGACCGAACAGGAGTGGCGCGAGCGCCTGGACCCCATGGAGTACGCGGTACTCCGTGAGGCCGGCACCGAGCGCCCCTGGACCGGCGCCTATGTCGACACCAAGACCGCGGGCGTCTACCGTTGCCGGGGATGCGGGACCGAACTGTTCCGCTCGGACGAGAAGTTCGACTCCCACTGCGGGTGGCCGAGCTTCTTCGACCCGGCCGACTCCGAAGCCGTGACCTTGCACGAGGACGAATCCCTCGGCATGGTCCGTACCGAGGTGCGGTGCGCCACCTGCCGCTCCCACCTGGGTCACGTCTTCCGTGGCGAGGGGTACGACACCCCCACCGACGCCAGATACTGCATCAACTCCGTCGCGTTGTCCCTCGAACCCACGGAGTAGGCTTACCTTTTCGGTTCGCCGGGTATCCCGTGGCCATGGCCATGGCGGGGTCTTCCGCATCCGACCGATTCCCGCCCCCGCGGGATCGGGGATAATCTCACCAGCGCACCGAAGCTCGGCCCTTGGTCGAACGGAAAGCCGCGCGCGGCGGGGATACCTCCCCCCGGTGACCGTGCACCGCCCTGTTCACCCGTACGGGGCACGCCCCTCACAGCGGTAACCGATGTGCGGGCGAACAGACCGACCCGTGACGAAAGCGCCCCATGACCGACGACTCACCTTCCTCATCCGTCTCCCCACGGCCACCGGCCCGACCCCGCATGGGCATGGCCCAGGGCTCGGCCCCCTGGCTGGTACCGGCGTTGGGCGCCGCCGGCGCCGCGGCCTTGGCCGCGCGGGGCTCCAGGGCACGGACCCTGGCCGCCGTACCCGTGATCGCGCTCGCGGCGGGGATGACCTGGTTCTTCCGTGACCCGGAGCGCGGCCCGGCCACCGGGCGTGTGCTGTCCGCGGCCGACGGTGTCGTCCAGAGCATCGACCCGCAACCCGACGGGCGTACCCGGGTCGCGGTCTTCATGAACCCCCTCAACGTGCACGTCAACCGTGCCCCCCTCGCCGGTGTCGTGACCGGCGTCGAGCACCGCCCCGGGGGATTCCGTCCCGCCTTCGACAAGGACAGCGAGCGTAATGAACGCGTCATCTGGACCCTTGAAACCGAGATCGGTGAGATCACGGTCGTTCAAATCGCCGGCGCGATGGTCAGGCGTATCATCCCGTATCTCGCTTCGGGGCAGAAGGTCGAACAAGGCGAGAGGATCGGTCTCATCCGGTTCGGGTCACGTGTCGACGTCTACCTTCCGCGCGGGGTCGCCCCGGCGGTGGAGATCGGCCAGAAGGTCCGCGCCGGGGAAACCCGTCTTGACGCCGACTGACACCACCGGTGCCTCCGATGCCGGTGAGGTCTCCGAGGAGGCACCCAGGCTCCGTCTGGGAGTCGCCGACTACCTGACCCTGGGCAACGCCCTGTGCGGTTTCCTGGCCGTGTGGGCCCTGGCCGGAGCCCAGAGCGCCCACGTGGCCTCCGGGACCGTCGGTCCACTGCCCAAGGCGGCGTTGGCCACGGTGGTGGGCCTGATGATGGTGGCGGCCTCCCTGGACGTGCTCGACGGTCGCGTCGCCCGCAAGTGGGGCGGCAGCGGCATGGGCGCGGAGCTGGACAACCTCGCGGACGTGATCAGCTTCGGGGTCGCGCCGGCGTTCTTCTTCCTGGTGTGGAGCACCACCGCCACCGAGGGGTCCGTGTGGCCCTTGGTCGGCGCGAGCGCCGTGCTGCTCGCGGTGATCGTACGGCTGGCCCGCTTCTCCTGTCAGGCCCCGGGGGCCGACTACTTCACCGGCCTGCCGTGCCCGTTCGGGGCGATGGCCGTGGTGACGATCGTCCTGCTGGACCCGCCGGTCGTCGTCGGCATGGCCGCGACGTTGCTGGTGGCCTGGCTGATGGTGAGCCGCATGGAGTACCCCAAGCCCAAGGGCCGCAAGGCCTACGTGGTGCTGGGGATGCTCGCCGGCGGCGTGCTCCTCATGATCGCGTGGGGGCTCGGCCTGCCCGCCGGTGACGTGCTCATCTACCTGGCGAGCGCCATGGTGCTGGTCTTCATCGTCACCGTCCCGTTCTACGTGATCGCCACGCGGCGAGATGCCGCCGCTCCCCGGCCGGAGACCTCGCCCATCGAGTAGGTCCCCCCACCCGGACCCGAGAACGACGAGAGGGGGACCCCGCGCTCCAACGGAGCGCGGGGTCCCCCTCTTCGTGCGCGGACCCTGATCCGGTTACGGCAGGGAGGCGACCAGCTCGGCCGCGCTCTTGCGACGGCCGCTGTAGAAGGGGATCTCCTCACGGGTGTGCACGCGGGCCTTGGCACCGCGCAGGGTACGCATCAGGTCCACGATGCGGTACATCTCGTCGGCCTCGAAGGCGAGCAGCCACTCGTAGTCGTTGAGACCGAACGAGGAGACCGTGTTGGCCCGCACGTCCGGGTACGGAGCGGCCATCCGACCGTGCTCGGCGAGCATGGTGCGACGCTCGTCCTCGGGCAGCAGGTACCACTCGTAGGAGCGCACGAACGGGTAGACGCAGATGTTGTCGCGCGGCTCCTCACCGGCCATGAAGGCCGGCACGTGGCCACGGTTGAACTCGGCGGGGCGGTGCAGGCCCATGACCGACCACACCGGGGTGGAGGCGCGACCGATCCGGGTGCGCCGGAAGTCGGAGTAGATGTCCTGCAGCTGGTCGGAGCTGTCGGCGATCCACCAGAACATGATGTCGGCGTCGGCCCGGTAGCCCTGCACGTCATAACTTCCACGCGTGGTGACGCCCTGTCCGGCCGCCTTGTCGAGGAGCGCCTGGAGCTCCTCCGCGGCGGCGGCGCGGTCCACGCCATCCAGGCTGTCGACCTTGAAGACCGACCACATGGTGTAGCGGATGATCTTGTTGAGGTCGGTCCCGTCCTGCGTGATCGACTCGTTCTGCCGGCCTGTCACGGGTTGACTCCTTGATCGTTCGTTTCCTCGGCGCTTCCCGCGCCGCGGCTGGTGTGGCTGTGGTCGATGAGCGTGTCGGCCAGACGCGCGGCCTCGCGGCCGGCGTCGGCGACACAGGCGGGGATGCCCACTCCCCCGTAGACGGCGCCGCACACGCCG
>NZ_DYZD01000334.1 GCF_020741345.1 Nocardiopsis listeri | reverse complement strand
CGTCGCCGGCGCCGCCGAACAGCACGTCCCGGTAGTTGTCGAGGGTGACCGTGGGATCGGAGAAGAACGTCCACCAACCGGTGGTACGGATCTGCTCCGCCGGGCGGAACGACGAGACGAACAGCCCCGCGGTCGGCAGCGTCCACACCACCGCGACGACGAGCGCGATCAGGCTCGCCGCGCCGCCGCTCAACCGGCGGCGTACTCGGGCGGCGGCGCCGGAGCGCGCGTCCGGGATCGTGCGGGCGGTCTCCCCGCCCGTGGGGGTCGGGCGGCTCACAGCTGCTCCCTCGTCTTGCGCGTACGCCGGATCTGCACGATCACCAGCGGGATGACCAGGACGAACAGGATCACGGCCAGGGCCGAACCCTGACCGACCTGACCCTGCTGGAAGGCCTGGCTGTACATCTCGTTGGCGATCACGCTGGTGCCGTAGTTGCCGGCGGTCATGGTGCGGACGATGTCGAAGACCTTCAGGGTCTGCACCGTGATGGTGATGATGACGACCAGCAGCGTCGGCCACACCGAGGGGAGGGTGATCCGGGCGAACAGTTGCCAGGGGCCGGCCCCGTCGATCCGGGCGGCCTCCATGATCTCGGCGGGGATGGCCTTGATCGCCGCGGACATCACCACCATCGCGAACCCGGCCTGTACCCAGATGAGCACCATGATGAGCAGGAAGGTGTTCATGGGTTGACTGAGCAGCCACAGTCTGGGTTCACCGCCGAACCAGACAACGATCTGGTTGAACAGACCGTACTGTTCCTGGTCGGCCGGACGGTAGGCGAAGACGAAGCGCCAGATGATGCCGGCGCCCACGAACGAGATCGCCATGGGCATGAACACCAGCGACTTGGCGATCGACTCGAACCGGGACCTGTCGATGAGCACCGCGTACAGCAGCCCGATCGCCGTGGCCAGCATCGGGGCGAACAGCACCCACAGCAGGGTGTTGCGCAGTACCAGGAGGATCTCCGGGCGCTGGAACATCCACAGGTAGTTGGCGAGGCCGACGAACTCGGTGCCGGTGCGGTCGAAGAAGGACAGCCAGGTGGTGCGCAGGACCGGGTAGACCAGCCCGCCGACCAGCAGGATCAGTGCGGGGGCGAGGAAGAGGAAGGCCTGCCATCGGTCCCGGCGGGTACGGGGGAGGTCGATGAGGATCAGCATCAGGCCGATGACCGCGAGGAACGCGACGATCCCGATGAGCATCCACACGAGCTTGGGCAGCTCGGACAGGAGTGAGAACTCCATGGGTGGTTCCTTGGAATGGATGGCCGGGGCGAAGCGGGCGCACACGCGCGCGCCTTCGCCCCGGCGGGCCGGGGGGCCGGGTTACCAGGCGGATTCGACGGTTTCGAGGACGTCCTCGGTGTCGGAGCCGGTCACCCAGTCGATCATCGCGGTCCAGAAGACGTCGGTGCCGATGGAGGAGGGCATGGTGTCGCTGGCGTCGAAGTGGAAGACGGTGTCGGGGTCGCTCAGGACCTCCGCGGTGAACCGGTCGGTCGGGTCGGGCAGCTGCGACCGGTCCAGGTCCTGGTGGGCGGAGACCCACGAACCGAGCGAGGCGCGCTTGTCGGCGAACTCGACGGAGGACAGGTACTCGTGCATGGCGGTGACCTCGGGACGGTCGTCGTAGGCCACGGTGAACTCGCCGCCGCCCATGATCGGCACCTCGCCGTCGGCCTCCATGGCCGGAAGCACGAAGCCGTAGACGTCGCCGTCCTCGCCGATGTTCACGTCCTCCTCGAACTGCGCGGCGTAGAAGGAGCCCATGAGGTACATGGCGCAGCCACCGTCGAGCAGGGGCAGCCCGGCCTCCTGGAAGGAGGTGACGGCGATGCTGTCCACGCCGCCGAACGGACCGTTGACGAAGTCCTCGTTGCGCAGGACCCCCTCGGCCAGGTCGAAGGCCTCGACGACCTCGGGGGAGTCGAAGGCGACGTCGTTGGAGATCCAGTCGTGGTAGACGTCGGTGCCCGAGGTGCGCAGTAGCGCGTTCTCGATCCAGTCGGTGCCCGGCCAGCCGGTTCCGTCACCGGACTCGAAGCCGGCGCACCAGGGCTTGGTGCCGTCGTCGGCGATGCCCTCGCTGAGCGCGATCATGTCGTCCCAGGTCTCGGGGACCTCGTAGCCGTTCTCGTCGAAGAACGCGGGGGAGTACCAGACCATGGACTTCATGTTGGCGCCGAGCGGCGAGCCGTAGAGCTCGTCGTCGATGGTGGCGTAGCCCTGCCAGTCCTCGCTCCAGCCGGACTCGACGTTCTCGCGGACACCTTCGGCGACCGGAACCGCGTGGCCGTCCTGGACCGAGCGCTCCAGGAGGCCGGGCTGGGGGATGAAGGCCAGGTCGGGGGCGTTGCCGCCGTCCAGGCGAATGGGCAACTGGGCCTCGAACTCGCCGCTGCCCTCGTACTGGACGGTGATGCCGGCGCAGGCGGCGAAGTCGGCCCAGGACTCCTCCAACCGATCGCCCTCCTCGTCGCGGATGGAGGCGTAGACGGAGACGGTGCCGCCGGTGTCCTCCCACTGCTCGTAGGGGGAGCAGTCGATGTCGGAGGTGTCGGCGGTGCCGCCGCCACCTCCGCTGAGGTAGTCACAGCCGGAGACCAATAGGACGAGGGCTCCCGTGGCCGCGGCCACGGGGAGCAGGGGGCGGTAGCCGCTTGTGGGCAAGGGGGGCTCCTTCGGCACGTACTCGCGCTGTACGGCGCTTGTGATCCGGGTCATGCGTGACCGATGTAAGTAGGATTTCGACTCGATGTCCAGAGTTTGCGCAAAATCTTGCGTAACAATCCGAAATCTTGCGTTGGTTTGTTGTGTTCGACGAGTTCACCGTCCGGTTCGCGTGTGGGCGGGCGGGGCGGAGGAGGCCCGGCGGGAAAAGTACATTGGTGGCATGGTCGACGCACCCACCAGCCCTGGTCAGGGCATCCCCGCGCAAGACGGACCCGAACTGCACGTCGCCCTCATCGGCTACGGCAAGGGCGGGGAGGTCTTCCACGCGCCGCTCATCGACGCCGTCCCCGGTCTGCGACTGTCCGCAGTGGTCACCGGGTCGCCCGCCCGACAGGCCGCCGCGCGCGAACGCTACCCCGGCGTGGTCGTGTACCCCTCCGTCGATGACCTGTGGGCCGACGCCGGGCGCTACGAGATCGCCGTCGTGAGCACCCCCAACGAGACCCACGCCCCGCTGGCCCGTGCGGCCATGGAGGCCGGGCTCGCGGTGGTCGTGGACAAACCGTTCGCGCTCACCGCCGAGGAGGCCCGCGACCTCACCGACCTGGCCACCGAGCTCGACCAGGTGCTCACCGTCTACCAGAACCGCCGTTGGGACGCCGACTTCCTCACCCTGTGGGGGATCATCGAGGAGGGTTCCCTGGGCAGGGTCCACCGGTTCGAGTCCCGATTCGAGCGCTGGCGCCCCGAGCCCAAGGGGACGTGGCGGGAGAGCGGAAGCGTGGAGCACGGCGCCGGTCTGCTGTACGACCTGGGTCCGCACCTGATCGACCAGGCCGTCAACCTGTTCGGCCCCGTCGCCTCGGTCTACGCCGAGGTGGACGCCCTACGGGACGGGGTGCGCGCCGACGACGACGTGTTCCTCGCGCTGGAACACACCCGTGGCACCCGCTCCCACCTGTGGATGAGCGCCTTGAGCGCACGGAACGGCCCCCGCTTCCGGGTGTTGGGCGACCGGGGCGGCTACACCTCCTACGGCATGGACGGTCAAGAGGCGCGTCTGGTCGCGGGGGAGAGCCCCACGGCCCCTGACTGGGGTGTGCTGTCCGAGAGCGAGTGGGGCACCCTCGGCGTCGACGGGGAGTCGCGGCCGGTGCCCGGTGCGCGAGGCGCCTACCAGGAGTTCTACGTCGGGGTACGCGACGCGGTCGGTGAGGGAGAACCGTTGCCGGTGGACCCGCACGAGGTGATCCACGGACTGGAGGTCATCGAGGCGGCCCGCCACAGCGCCCGGACCCGCTCTGTGGTGGAGCCGGGCAAGGGCTGACCGGCGCCGGCCGAGGGGCGGTCGCCACCGGTGGGTTCGGTGTCGACCGCCCTGTGGACAACGCTCTCCGTACCCCCGCTTGGCTCTATGTTGGAAGAAGGAAGGTCCAGGCTTCACGCACCCGAAGGAGACACCCGTGGCCCAGGTACTCGTGGTCGCCGACGACCTCACCGGTGCCAACGCCACCGGCGCGCGGTTCGCCCGCACCGGTATGCGGGTGGCCACGGTGACCCCCGAACACGTCAGCAGGGTCGCCGGTGACTACGACGTGGTCGTGGCCAACCTGGACAGCCGGCACGTCCCGGCCGAACAGGCCGCCGACCTGGTCACCGACGTCATCGAGGCGGTGTGGCCGGTCGGGCTCGTGGTCAAGCGCACCGACACCACCCTGCGCGGCAACATCGGCGCCGAGGTCGAGGCCGCCTACGACGCCGTCCGGGAACGAGTGCCCTCGGAGACCCGTGTGCGGGTGCTGTTCACCCCCGCCTTCCCCGGCTCCGGTCGCATCACCGAGGACGGGGTGCAGCTCGTCAACGGCGTTCCGTTGGAACACACCGACCTGGCCCGGGACCCGCTCTTTCCGATGACCACCGGCGTGGTCGCCGACATCCTGGGCGCCCAGACCGACCTGGCCGTCCGGCACGTGCCGATCCGGCGGATCACTCAGGAGATGCTCACAGCCGAACTCCTCGCCGGGGACGAACCGATCGTGGTCTGTGACGCCTCCACCGAGCAGCACCTCACCGACATCGCCGAGGCCGCCGCCTCGGCGCACCACTCCGACGGCACGGTCTGGGTGGCCGTCGACCCGGGGCCTGCCGGAGCGCTGCTCGCCTACGCCCTGCGCCTGCGCGGCCAGGCGGGCTCGCGCGGGCCCATGCTGGCGGTGGCCGGCAGCACCACCGAGCTCACCAGGCGCCAGTTCGCCACGGTGGCCCGTACCGGCGCGGTGCGCTTCGTCGACGTCGACGCCGTGCGGCTCAGTGATCCCGACGACGACCACGCCGACGCGGTCGCCGAGGAGCTCACCGAGCACCTTTCGTCCTCGGGCTTTCCCGAGCTCTGCGTGCTGCGGCTGGTCACCGGCTCCGAGGCCGTCCGGGAGCTGCCACCCCAGTCCCGCGCCGAACTGCCCGGTCGGCTCGCGGGTCTGGTCTCCGACGTGGTCAACGAACTCGCCGATCGCGTGGGCCCCCACGCCCTGCCCAGCGGTCTCTACCTGACCGGAGGCGACCTGGTCGCCAGCGTCCTGGACGAGCTGGGCGTGCACGCCTTCGACGTCGGCGGTGAGGTGGTGCCCCTGGCGATCCACGGTCACCTCAGTGGGGGCCCGCTCGACGGAACCCCGGTGGTGGCCAAGGGCGGCATGGTCGGCGACGACATCACCTTGGTCGAATGCCTGGCCAAACTCCGCCGTGCCGTCCAGGCCCGCCTGCACCAGGTTCACTCGGAGGTGTCCGAACACGTGATCCCCACCCTGACGCGCGACCCCGCCTGAGCGATTGGACGGGCCCCGGGTACTCGGGCGAACGAACCGCTCCCTCGGGTGATCCCATCGGATATCCCCGATACGAGGAGAAGGCGCCATGTGCCCCCGTCCGGTCCCGTCCGAACCTTCCCCACCCACCGGGTTCACCCCGCTGGTCCAGGGCGATCCGCTCGCCGTCGGTCCCTTCCGGCTGGTCGGCCGGCTCGGTGAGGGTGGCATGGGCGTGGTCTACGGCGCGCTCGACTCCACCGATCGGCACGTCGCCGTCAAGGTCGTCCACCCCCGCCACGCCGCCGATCCCGTCTTCCGCGCGGGGTTCGTCCGGGAGGCCGAACTCCTGAGCAGGGTCGACTCCGAGTGCTCCCCAGCCTTTTTCGGGGCCGACCCCCACGCGCAAAGACCCTGGATGGCCATCGAGTTCGTGCCGGGCGGCACCCTCAAGGACCACGTTCGTGAACACGGGGTCCTGACCGCAGAGCGGCTCCTGTCCTTCGCCGCCGGTACCGCCGAGGCGCTCGCCGCGGTGCACCAGGCCGGTGTCATGCACCGTGACCTCAAGCCGGCCAACGTGATCCTGTCCCCGAGCGGACCCAAGGTCCTCGACTTCGGCATCGCCAGGGCCACCGACGATCACGCCCCGGAGAGGGGGATCTTCGGTACCCCCGGGTGGGTCGCCCCCGAGCGCCTGGACGGAGGGCGGGACACCCTCGCCGTCGACATGTTCGCCTGGGGCGGGTTGGTCGTCTACGCCGCGACCGGGCACGGGCCCTTCGGTAAGGGGGACACCGCCACACTCATCGCGCGGACCCGCACGTCCGAACCCGACCTGGAAGGGGTCCCCGAGGAGCTCCTGCCCCTGGTCTCGGCGGCGTTGTCCCGGGATCCGGTCGAACGACCCGGCGCCGTGGAGGCGTTCACGAAGCTGCTCGACCTGGCCGGTGCCGGCGAACCGGGCGAGGGTCCGCGCGAGCGTCTGCACGCGCTCCTGGGGCGGGTGTGGACCGGGTTCCCGATGGTACGGGGAAGCGGCACCTGGATCGCCGCCGGTTCGGTGGCGACGCTGTCGGGTTCGGCACCCCTGGCCGGAGGTGGTGCGGGAGTGGTCGCCACCAAGGCCGCCGGCGCGGGCACCGTCGCGGGGATGGGCAAGGTCACCGCCTCCGTCGTCGCCTCGACCCTGGCCGTCACCGTCGTCACGGGTGCCTGGGTGGGTGGTCGGATGTACTCCGACCAGCCCATCCTCCCAGGGCGGGCAGAGGAGACCGTCGCCGCCTCCGACCCCGCGACCGAACCGGATCTGGAACGGGCGGAGTTCCGGGGCATGACGCTCACCCTCCCCGAGGGCTGGACCGCCCTGACCCTGGAAGAGGAGTTCGGGAACTTCTCCGTCGAGGCGGAGCGGGTCACCGAGGAGTGGCTGCTTCTCTACCCCGGCGGTCAGGAGGGGTGCGAGGAGGTCGATTGGACCTGGGGCTACCAAGCGGAGCCGCACGAATGCCACCACGTCCAGGTTCTCGGACCGGGTGGAATCGCCTACGGGGGTGAAGCGTGGCAGCCCATCGTGGGACCTGATGGTGTCCAGGGACGGTTCCATCCAGGGACCGATCCGGGTGGTTGTCTGGATTGGGCGGAGCTGAGGGAGTGGAGGGAAGGCGAGGACCTTGAGGAGTTCGAGCACACCACGGTCGAGGTCGGAGCACAGGAGGCTTCGTACGCGTTCGGCGCCGGGGCCTGCGCGGACCCGCTCTCCCCGGTCAACCGGATGATGATCTACGAACAGCGCTCCTGGTTGCTCGACGGACCGGAGATCCTCATCGTCGACAACTACGGGATCGAGGAGTTGGAGACCATCTTGGCCGAGGCCGACCTGCCCGCCTGAGGGGCGGGCGGGTCGACGCCTCAGCGGGGCGAGGGGAGATCGACGGCGAGCTTGTCGACGATCTCGGCGAGGGTGTCCGGCACCTCCAACGGACCCATGTGGCCCAGGGCGGGGATCTCCCGTACCTCCTCGCAGTTCTCCAGGAGACCACCGAGGTGGTGGGCGTGCCAGGGTGGGGTGAGCTTGTCCTCGGAGCCGCCCACGACCACGGTCGGGACGGTGATCCGGCGGACGGAGTCGTCCAGGTCCAAAGCGGTCATGACCCGTCCCCACTCGCCTCGGGGGACACTGCCGCAGCCGTGGACCAGGCGGGCGCACAGGTGTCTGGTCGCCTTGTCGGTGCCCTTGGCCATGACCAGGTAGCGGAAGATGTGCTCGCTGACCGGGGTGGCCGGACCCAGGGGCAGCGGCGCGGTCAGGAAGACCTTCGCGCCGAGGGTTCCGAGTGGGCCCGGCAGCGGGATCGCCGTCGACTTCGCCGGCAGGTCGGTGCTGCCGGTGTTGGTGAGCAGCACCGCGCCCACCTTCTCCTGGAAGGTCTCACGCGGGGCGGACGCCATGATCGTCATGCCGCCCATGCTGTGCCCGGCGACCACGACCTTCTCCCCCTCGGGGACGGTGGCCGTCAGGACGGCGCACAGGTCGTCGGCGAGCTTCTCGGTGCCGTAGCCGGCCCTGGTGATGGGGGTCTGGCTGCGGCCGTGTCCGCGCTGGTCGTACAGGACCACTCGCAGGCCGGGGTCCAGCCGCCGGACCACACGACCCCAGGAGGCCAGGGAGGTCGCCCAGCAGTGTGAGAAGACCACGGTCGGACCGTCGTCCGGTCCGCGGACCTCCACGTGCAGCAGGGTTCCGTCGGCGGAACGGACCTGGAGTTCCCGTGCGTGGCCCACGTGTCGTGTCGCCATCGGATCACCTCTCGGGTGTCGGTGCGGAAAGGGGGTGGGGGGAGGGGAGTCCCCCGGGACGGCGCGTGACCCGGGGGACGTTCGGTTCCCCTCAGTCGTCCTCCAGGACGATCTGGGGGACGGCGTAGGGCGGGGTTCCCACTCCGTTGACGGGGTGGCCGCCCCACAGGTTGGGGGCGTCGAGACCGCCCACGCCCCGGTGTCCGTCGGGGGTGAGGACCACGACGGTCCGCACCCCCTCCTGGTAGGCCTTGGTGACGTCCGGATGCGCGGACAGCCGGCCCGTCCAGCGATAGTCGCCGGTCAAAGGGGAGAAGTGGCCGGCGATGTGGGCCTTGACCTCGGGGCCCTCGGTGGCCTCCTCGGAGAACAGGATCGTCACCGTGCCCCGGTACTCCTCTTCGTCGTCGTCGAAACCGCTCATGGTGTTCCTCCTCCGTTAGAGCGCGGTGGTCTTGGTGCGAGCGGATCGACGGGCCGAACGGATCCGCCGCAGCTCGTAGTTGTGCGGGTCGAACCAGCGGGTGCGCAGCGCGAAGTTCCAGGTGAAGGTGGGCCACAGGGTGGTGTTGCGGCCCTCCTCGTTGAGGTACCAGCTGTCACAGCCACCGGTCACCCATACGGTGCCCCGCATCGACTCGTGCACCATCTCGTTGTAGGCGCGCTGGGCCTGTGCCCGCGGTTCGAGTCGGTCGATGCGGTTGCCGCAGACGAACTTGAGCGCCTGCATCGTGTATCGGATCTGGGCTTCGATCATGAACACCTGTGAGGTGTGGCCCAGGCCGGTGTTGGGCCCGGCCAGTACGAACAGGTTCGGGAACCCGTTGACCGTGGTGCCCCGGAAGGCCTGCGCGTCGGTGCCCCAGTGCTCGGCGAGTGAACGTCCCTTGGAATCGAACACCCGGTGCGCGATGGGCGGGTCGGAGACGTGGAAGCCGGTGCCGAGGATGATGGTGTCGACCTCGTGCTCGGTCTCCCGACCGGAGGGGTCACGGGTGACCACGGAGTCGGGACGGATCTCGACGATGCCGTCGGTGACCACGTCGACGTTGGGCCGTGCCAGCGCCGGGTAGTAGTCGTTCGACATCAGGATGCGCTTGCAGCCGGCGCGGAAGTTCGGTGTGAGCTTGCGGCGCAGCTCGGGATCCTTGACGCTGCGGTTGATGTTGGCCCGGCCCAGTCGTTCCACGACCTTCAGCAACGAGGGCTTCTTCGCGAACCCGAAGATGTAGCTCTCGCGCCCCCAGTAGATGCTCTTGCGGGCGACGTGCTGGGCGCCGGGGACGTTGCGGTACAGCCACCGTTCCGGCCCGGTGATGTCGCGGTCGTGGCGGAACATGACCCACGGCGCGGTGCGCTGGAAGAGCGTGAGCCGGCCGACCTTCGGCTGGATCCGTGGCACGAACTGAATGGCGGAGGCGCCGGTGCCGATCACCGCGACCTTGCGGCCGGTCAGGTCGTGGTCGTGGTCCCACTCGGCGGAGTGGAACAGCCGACCCTCGAAGGTGTCGATGCCCTTGATGTCGGGGAGGGAGGGGTCGGCGAGCGGACCGGCCCCGCTGACCACGAACTGGGCGGTGAGGGTTCCGCTGTCGGTCTCGATCCGCCACCGGTTCCGGTCGGGCTCCCAGTGGGCGGCCTTGACGTCGCTGTCGTAGCGCACGTGTTGGTCGACGCCGTGTTCCCCGGCCACACGCTTGATGTAGTCCCAGATCTCGGGCTGGGGGGAGAAGGTGCGGCTCCAGTTCGGGTTGAGCGCGAAGGAGAAGGAGTACAGGTGGGAGGGGACGTCGCAGGCGGCGCCCGGGTAGGAGTTGTCCCGCCAGGTCCCCCCGATGCCGTCGGATCGTTCGAGGACGACGAAGTCCTTGAGCCCGGCCTGCCTGAGGCGGACCGCCATGCCGATGCCGGCGAAACCGGAGCCGATGACGGCGACCCGGTAGTGCGGTACTGCTTCGGTCACGTCGCTCTTCCCTTCGTGGTCCCGATCGGGACGTATTACTTTACCGACCGGTAGGTATGCCCCGGGGGATGATGCGTACCGTCCGCCGGGGAGAGGGGCCGGGGCCCGAGGGCGTGGCGCGTTCGCCCTCGGGCCCCGGCGTCGGGACCGCCGTCGGAAGACGTGGCGCGTTTCGCCTTCCGACGACGGCGTTCTCGGGGCACGACGGTCCCGGACGGGGGTCGTGCCGGTGCGGGTCAGCGGCCGAGCAGTCCGGCCTTCTTCCAGAAGTACCGGCCCAGGCCGGAGATCGCGCCCGCCGTCTCCAGGGTGTCGACCACCTTGCGGGAGGCCCAGGTCTTGGTGTCGATCCAGCGCGGGTTCTTCTTGGCGACCCGGTAGGCCTCCTTGGGGTCGAGCCCGACCTGCTCGTAGACCTTCGGGTTGATCAGACGGGTCGCGGAGTAGTAGGTGACCAGACCCAGCACGACACGGCTGTAGGCCTTGTTGAGGGCGCCGCGCTGCGGCCAGTCGCGCTTGAACTCCTCGCGGGCGTAGCGCATGTGCCTGGCCTCTTCGGTCACGTGGATCCGCGCGACCGCGCGTACCAGGGGGAGGACCTCCTCGTCCGGGATGGCCTCGCGCTGGAACTGGTCCAGGACCTCCTCCACGAAGAGGGCGCCGGCGAAGATCAGCGGGCCGTGCGCGATCGTCTTGAAGAGTCGTCCGAGCTGGTGTGCGGCCGGGTCGAGCCTGTGCGCCTCCCACCCCAGCTTCTCGATCATCTTCGCGAACATGACCGTGTGCCGGCACTCGTCGGCGATCTCGGTGTAGGCGTACTGGACGTGCAGGGTGGTGGGGTCGTTGTCGTAGGTGTGCCGGACCAGCATCTGCATGAGGATGGTCTCGAACCAGATGCCGATGGTGGCGATGCTGGCCACCTCCAGACGCGACAGCTCCTTGCGCTGGGCGTCGGTCATCTGTTCCCACAGGTGGGTGCCGTAGAGGGAGATGCGCTCGGGCCGGATCGCCCACATGTCGGGGTCGACGGGGGCGTCCCAGTCGATCTCGATGAGCGGGTCGTAGGAGGCCTTGGCGGAGCCTCGTAGGAGACGCTTGGCGATGTCCTCGCGGTCGGTGATCTTGGGCTTGCCCGCGACTTCGGCGGTCATCGGCTCCTCCTTCAGGAGAGGGCGGTAGGTGCGTACTGGGTGCCGTGGCGCGAGTGGAGCCCTCGCGCGATCTCCGCGTCGGCGAAGGTGCCGTCCGTGAGAAGTAGGCCGAGTTGGAGCGACACGACCTGTTCGGTGGTGCCGGGGAAGTGTCGGGTCAGGTGCAGGGCCGCGGTGCCCAGGGCGGTGGAGGCGATGTCGCGGGGGGCGTGCTTGGCCCCGGCGGCCCGGACCACCGCCATGACGGTGTCGCGCTCGGTCTCGGCCGGAACCACGCCGTCGAGCGAGGCTCCGGTGGCGCGGGAGCTTTCGTGGATCGGGGTGTCGACGAAGCCCGGGTAGACGGTGGTGACGCCGACGTGGGTGCCGTACTCGGCGCGTACGCAGTCCGCGTAGGCGGAGACCGCGCGCTTGGAGACGGTGTAGGCGCCGGCGAGGGGCAGCTGGAGGTTGGCAAGCAGGGACGCGGTGACGATCACGCGGCCTCGGGACCGGACGAGGTGGGGCATGGCGGCGGCGGTGACCCGCCAGGTGCCGAGGAGGTTCACCTCCAGCGCCTGGTGCGCGTGGGCGTCGGGCAGGTGGCCGATGTCCACGGAGGGGCCGACCCCGGCGTAGTGGATGAGCAGGTCCAGGCCGCCACCGAGCTGTTCCACCGCCTCGGCGACGCCTTCGCGTACCTGTTGGTCGTCGGTGATGTCGCAGGCGATGACACCGGGGGCGGGCTTGCGGTCGATGCCGACGACGTTGACGCCGAGGTGGCGCAGTACCGCGACGGTCGCGCTGCCGAACGCTCCGGAAGCGCCGGTGACGATGGCGTTCTGGCCGGGGAGCCGGCGCAGGTGACGAGGCAGGGGGGCCGTCATGTGATCTCCTCCACAGTCATTGCCGGAACGTTACAACGAGCATTGTCACAATGCAATGGGGCGAGGCCGGTTATTTACTCGCGAGTAGGTTCCGGGTGTTCGTGGTGCGAGCGGTGAACCGGCTCGTGCGGTTCGCCCGGGAAAGTTACGATCGTCGTCGACGAGGGCCGCCGGGCTGAAGGGACGTGATTACCCATGAGTACGGCCCCGCCGTGTCTCTAGGGTGGTGCCATGGCCGAATACCGCATTGACGAACTCGCCCGGCTCGCCGAAACGACGGTGCGCAACGTTCGGGTGTACCAGGACAGAGGGCTGTTGGCGCCACCACGCCGCCAGGGGCGAGTGGGCATCTACTCGGAGGCGCACCTGGCGCGCCTGCGGCTGATCGGACAACTGCTCCGCCGCGGCTACACCTTCGCCAACATCGGCGAGATGCTCCGAGTGTGGGAACGCGGGGGCGACCTGTCGGAGATCCTCGGCTTCGAGTCGGCCATCGGTGACGCCTGGAGCGATGAGATCCCCGACTACGTCGGCCTCGGAGAGCTTCGGGAACTCTTCGGCAAGGAGGTGACCCCCAGGACCATAAGGCGTGCCCTCGCGCTGCGCGTCATCGAACGCGACGGCCTGCGCTTTCGAATCCCCAGTCCGCGCCTGTTCCACGCCGGGGTCGAGCTGGTCAGGCTCGGCATGACGGTCGGCTCCGTCCTCGACATCGCCGAGAACCTCAGGAACCGGATCGGCGACGTCTCCGAGCACATGGTCCGAACGGTGTCGGACCACATCATCAGCGAGTACACCCCCGGAAGCGTCATCCAGGCCGACGAGGTGGACCAGATCTCCGAACTGGTCCGCAGGGTACGGCCCCTGGCCCAACAGGCCGTGGACGCGGTGCTCGCCCAGGAGATGGCCCACCACCTCAGCGACGTCATGGGCGACCACTTCGCCGAGGCCCTGGAGAAGCTCCAGGAACAGGACGCCGAAGGATACGAGGGTTCCACGGGCCCCTCCTGAGCCCCGAGGCGGACCGAGATCGCTCAGGCCGCGGGTCGCCCCTTCAGCCCCGTCGACCTGGACCGGCCGCCCCACCCCGAGACGAAGGTCCCCGCCGGGCCCGGCCGATGACCACGGGACCGGACCCGAACGGGTACCGCGAGGCGAGCGGGTGTCGAGACCGCGCCGATCAGGCCCCCTGCGGAGCGTCCCCGGGCTCCGGAACCTGCGCGGCCTCCGAACCCGGCTCGACCACGGTCAGCGGCAACGACGTGGTGTAGCGCAACTCGGCGAACGCGCCCGACGGAACCGCGGGGTCGCGCGGGAACACCGGCTTCACCCGCCGGTACTCGACGCCCTGCTCCGGGCGCGGATCCTCGTCGCCCTTGTTCGGCCACATGGACAGCGCTCGTTCGGCCTGCGCGGTGATCGTCAAGGACGGGTTCACGCCCAGGTTCGCGGTGACCGCCGAACCGTCCACCACGTGCAGCCCGGGGTGCCCGTACAACCGGTGGTAGGGGTCGATGACCCCGCTTTCGGCGCTGTCACCGATCGGGCAGCCGCCCAGGAAGTGCGCGGTCATCGGGATGTTGAACGGGTCCCCGATGGTTCCGCCCGGGTAGCCGTCGATGCGTTCGGCCAGGCGGGTCGCGGCCTCCTGCCCCTCGGGGATCCACGTGGGGTTGGGCTCCCCGTGCCCCTGCCTGGAGGTCAGCTTCTTGCGGCCGCCGAACAGGCCGCGCTCGACAGAGGTGGTCAGCGAGTTGTCCAGGGACTGCATGACCAGTCCGATGATGGTCCGTTCCGACCAGCGTCGGTTGGAGAAGCTGCGGGCGAACACGTAGGGGTGGCGCAGGACCAGCCCGATGTAGCGCAGCCAACGCGGGATCCTTCCGCCCCCCGGCACCTGGATGGTGGTGAGCAGCCCCATCGCGTTGGAGCCCTTGCCGTAGCGGACCGGCTCGATGTGGGTGTTGTCGTTGGGGTGGATGGAGGACGTGATCGCCACGCCGCGCGTGAGGTCCTCCGGTGCGGGCACCTGCCTGCTCATCGCGCCGACGAGAGCCTCGGAGTTGGTGCGGGTGAGGGTGCCCAGCTTGTCGGACAGGCGCGGCAGCAGCCCCTCGTCGCGCATCCGGTGCAGCAGGCTCTGGGTGTTGTAGGTTCCCGCGGCGACCACGACCTGGCGTGCGGTGAACGTGCGGGCGTTCTTCCTGCGACGGGGCGCGTCGGTGCGCAGGGTGTCGACGGCGAAACCGCCGCCCTTTGATTCGGGGCGTTCACGCACCCGCTCGACGGTGGTCAGCGGGTGCACCTCGGCTCCGCCCCGCTCGGCGAAGTACAGGTAGTTCTCGGTGAGCGTGTTCTTGGCGCCGTGGCGGCAACCGGTCATGCACTCACCGCACTCGGTGCAGGCCCTTCGATCGGGGCCGGCGCCACCGAAGTAGGGGTCGCCCACGGACTCGCCCGGCGCGGCCTTGTCGCCCGTGCCGTCCTGACCGTCGCCGAAGCACACGCCCACGGGGGTGAGCCGGAAGGTGTCACCCACCCCCATGTCCTCGGCGACCGCCTTCAGGTGCACGTCGGAGGGGGTCATGGAGGGGTTGGTGCGCACGCCGAGCATGCGACGGGCCTGGTCGTAGAAGGGCGCCAGCTCCGACTTCCAGTCGGTGATGTGCCGCCACTGCGGATCCTCGAAGAAGGGGTCCATCGGGTGGTAGAGGGTGTTCGCGTAGTTGAGCGAACCCCCGCCGACGCCGGCCCCGGCGAGGATCATGACGTCCTTGAGCAGGTGGATGCGCTGGATGCCGTACATGCCGACCTGTGGGGCCCAGAGGAAGTTCTTCACGTCCCAGGACGAGGACGGCAGGGTCTGGGGGGTGAAGCGCCGGCCGGCCTCCAGGACGCCGACTCGGTAGCCCTTCTCGGTGAGGCGGAGCGCGCTCACCGATCCACCGAAGCCGGAGCCGATCACGACCACGTCGTAGTCGAAACGATCGTCCGATTCCTCGGGTGCGGCGTCTGGTGTGCTCTGAGGGGACATGGGTTCAGGCCTCTACTTCCCAGGTCGGGCGGCAGTTGTCCGTAATGAGCCGGATACGAGTCCGCAACGAAGATGGCGTCATCTAGAAATGTGACAATGCATATTGTAATGTTCGTCACTACCGCCGAGTAGGGTGTGTTTCAAGTAACACACGTGGCGTGCGTCGGCGCAAGTCCTTCCCCCTCGTCGTCCCCCGACGGCGGAATCCTCTGGAGGTACACATGCCCAAGGCACCCGACGAGGCGCCGGAGGCGTCTCAGGATTCGCCTGAGCAGCACGAAGGCAACGGTGGGACACGCTGGCGCAGGTTCGCCCTGCTCGCGGTCCCCGGTTTCGTCGCCGCCGCGGTCCTCGGTGGCCTGACCACCCAGGGCGTGCTCGCGGCCTCCTTCGCGGTCTCCGGTGACAGCTTCAAGATGTCCGCCGACAACCTCAGCGGCAACGGCTTCAGCCAGTACGGCGACGTCGCCGAATCGGTCGACGGCTCGGCCCGACCGATCGGTCTGTCCACCGTGAACACCGCAGAGCTGCAGAACCTGTGCATGTCCTCCCTGTGGGACCTGCCCATCGGCGAGGCCACCCTGGTCATCACCGCGGGTGAGGACAAGCCGGTCGAGGGCACCTCGATGGTCATCGACATCGAGCAGCTCCAGGGCAACGCGGAGTTCGGCGCGATCGAGATCGGCCGTGACGCCGGCACCCTCGACAAGACCGACGGCGGCCAGGGGCCGGAGGGTGGTTTCGGTCTGCAGGCCGACACCATCTCGGTCGACGACATGGAACTGACCTCTTGGGCGGTCACCTCCGGCTCGCTGCGTCTGAGCGGTCTGGGGCTGGTCATCAAGCCCGGTAACCACGAGTGCTTCTGATCCCATGGCCCAAGCGATGACCCTGCTCCGCACGGGATGGGGACGGTTCCGGAACTGGCGGCGTACTCGGCCGTTCTGGGGCGGTCTCCTCCTCGTCGCGGCCGGTATCGAGCTTTTGGTCGCACCGGCCGCGCAGAGCCTGATCCTGCCCATCGACCTACTCGTCTTCTCCGGGATGGCCGGTGTCTCCGGCAACCTCATCGGCGGACTGCTGATCGTGATCGGTGTGTTGAGCTGGTTGCAGCCGGCCCAGCACACCTTCTTCGGCGTGGTCGGACTGATGCTCGCCCTGGTGTCCTTCGTGACCTCCAACTTCGGTGGCTTCGTCATCGGCATGCTGCTCGGAATCGTCGGCGGGTCGCTCGTGTTCGCCTGGGGCCCCGAGGCCCGGAACCGCCCCCGTGGGCGGCGCCGGGCCAAGGAATCCCAGGCCCCCGACGAGGCCGAGGAAGGCGAGAACGCCGCGAACCGGGACTCCGACACCTCCACCGAGGGCGCCACCGTCGAGGAACCGCGTGGTGGCACCCGGCCCCTGGCCGCGATCGCCCTCCCCCTCGCCGCCGTCATGACCATCGCCGCGGCCCCCGCCCCCACCCTGGGGTGGCCCTGGGACTGGCTGCTGCCCGACGACGAAGAGTCCGAGGAGCAGCCCGGGGAGGAACCCTCCGCGAGCCCCTCCGACGATCCCGGGACACCCCCCGAGGAAACCGATCCCGGTGAGGACGAGGACACGGAGGAGGACCCCGAGGAAGAGGACGCGAACGAGGAGGACGAGGAGGAGTCCGACGATGAGGACGCCGACCCGGCCGCGTGTGAACTCGCCCTAGGCGACGACGCCGTCGTCGAGGACGAGCAGGAACTCCTCGACATGGTCCGGGCCTGCCGGGCCGCGCAGGAGGAGGGCGAGTACCCGGAGGTGGCGGTCGCCTCCGAATACGACTGCTTCCAGGGCTCCACCCGTGAGTCCGGTCTGACCGCCGACAGCCTCACCATGTTCGGCGCCGGCTACGAAGGCGTGGTGGAGTGCCCGACCGCCGACGGTCCACGGCGCTACCTCAAGATCACGATGAGCAGCTCCAAGATGAGCGGCGGCGAACTCTGGTTCAACGAATCCGGAACCCGCCGATCCTTGGACCTGCCCTCGATGGACATGGAGGGCAACGTCGAACTCCACGTCACCAGCATGAGTCTGCGGCTTCTGGGGATTCCGCTCACCTTCACACCGGACTTCCCACCGCCGCTGCTGTTGCCGATCATGTACGTCACCGACGTCGACGTCGGTGAACCCATGGCCTTCACCGATCGGATGGTCATCCCCGACCTCGACGGAAACTTCGCCGCGGGGGAGTGAACGAAGGGGCCGGGACGTCCCGGCCCCTTCGAGTGTGCGCCTCGGTCAGCGACTCTCGGCGATCAGTCGGCTGGGTCGGCCCACGTGCGAGACGTACAGCGCGTCCCGCGCCCGGGTGCAGGCCACGAACAGCAGGGTCCGTTCCTGCTGGATCGCGTGCTCCAGGGCGACCTGGTCACCGTCGGCCGCCTCGATCGCGGCCTTGGGCGGCAGCAGGTGGTCGCTCACGCCGATCAGGGCCACGCATCGGAACTCCTGTCCCTTCATCCGGTGCATCGTCCCCACCCGGACCGCGCCCGGCACACCCGTTCCCTCCAGCGGTGTGGTGGAGATCCCACGTGCCTCCAATTCCTTGGCGACCCCGCGCGCCACCCACTGGTTGCGCCCGGCCACCGCGATCTCGGCCGGGTTCACCCCGGCCTCCAGCCACACCCGGACCCAGTCGCCCAGGGCGTGGAGTTCCTCGGTGCGGTTGTCGCAGCCGCGGACCACCGGGGCGGGGCCGCGCAGCAGCGAACGGTAGCCGGCGAGGGTGTCGGCGTCGTCGTCCATGCCCAGCGCGGCACGGCGGCCCAGGATCGGCATGCTCCAGTCGAGGATCTCCTGCGTCACCCGGTAGCTGACCCGCAGTCGGTGGCCACGACCGCGCACGTTGATGCCCAGCGAGGCCAGCGACACCCGGTTGTCGGACACCCGCTGGTGCGGGTCACCGACGATGAACAGGTCGTCGGGACCCTCGGGGACCGCTGCGCGCAGCATCCGCCACTGAGTCGGGTGCAGGTCCTGGGACTCGTCGACCACCGCGTGGCGGAACAGTGGTCCCGAACGCGTGAGCAGACGGGCGGCCTCGGCGGCCAGCTGGGGGTAGGACCACAACCCCTCCACCCGCATCGCGCCGACGTAGCGTCGGACGGTCTCCCAGACCTGACGACGGTGTTCGGGCGCCAGGTGCTGGACGCGACCGCTGCGCTCGCAGCGGATGTAGTCGGCCGGTCGTTCCAGGTCCTTGGCCAAAATGACCTGTTCCCACTCGTCCACCAGGAACCGTCCGGAGAAGGGCAGCCCGTCGGCGAGGGCGACCGCACGCCACCTCTGGACGAGTTCGTCCTTGCCGATCATCCGGGGCGCGACGCTGCTGTGGCTCTGGGCCACGGAACGGGCCAGGCCGTCGATGGTGACCACCCGCACACGGGACCTGGTGTCGGGGTCGGGCAGCAGGCGGTCCAGGCGGTCGGCCAGGGACTGGGCCAGCGCGCGGTTGTAGGTGGTGAGCAGCACCGACTCCTCGCCGGACTCGGGGTGGGCCGCGGCGTCCACTTCGGCCAGGTGCGCGGCGCGGTAGAGCGCCATCACGCTCTTGCCGGTGCCGGGGCCCCCGGTGACCTGCACGGATCCGTTGAAGTGCCCCGAGGTCACCTTCTGCTGGTCCGGGTGCAGGGTGATCTGCCACTGCTCGAAGGGCGCGTTGAGGGCGCCGGACAGTTCGGGCGGACCGACCGGGGTGAGGTCGACGATGCCGAGTCCGAGTTCGACGGGCGCGTCTGTCAGGGCCCGGGGACGCAGGTTCTGGGCGTAGCGCAGCGCCTCGGCGCGCGGGCGCACGGTGAGCAGTCGGTAGCGCGGGCCATCGGCGTCCTCTTCCGCCGGCTCGTCCTCAGGGGACTCCGCGCCCGGGTCGGGGGCGATGACGCCGGTCCAGTCGTGAGCGATGGACACGACCCGGACACGAGGGTCGGCGGCGCCCGCGACGGATTCCAGGTCGGTGGCCTCTCCGGCCTGGTAGGCGCGCATCACGGCCAGGGTTCCGAGTTGGACGTCGGGCGCGAGGCGGTTGAAGTCGCTGAGAAACGTCGGGGCGATCGCAAGGGCGGACACGTCGTGGTCTCCTCCGGTCTTCGACCTGATGGTGGCTCTGCTGGTTGGTCGGATCGGATGGGCGTCGCGCGAAGGGAAGCCGGTCGGGCGACCGTTCGCGTTCACTTGGAACATGCTCGCCGTGGAATTTGGGCAAACGCTGCCGTGAAGGCGAAGAAGGGGAGATTTCGGGAACCCTTGGATTTTCGGGTTTGCGCAGTTCAAGGCATGGCTTGCGAAGGGGTGTTCGAAGGCGGTCGTCAGGTTTTTCGAGCCTTCGCAAGCGGCTCTCCGTGACCTGCGGCTTCTCCGATGATGCTTGTGTCCAAAACCCGTTTAATGTGCTGTCCGAAATCAGGTGCGCGAGGGTGTGGCGAACCCTCTCGCTTGGGAACGCGGGGAAACGAGGGGCAAAGGCGGACGACTATGGGTGGAGGGGCCGAAACCCGGCGAAGCGACCGTTCGGGCAATGCCTGGAGAACGTGAGGCGTCCCCGCGCCATGCTCACTGTCTGGCCGGTTGCGGACACGCTCTGTGCGGGGCGGGGTGCGTTGCGGGATCGTGGTGATACCGGGGGAGGGAATCACGCGTGGTTCAGGACTCTGCCGGGGTCCGTCCTACCCCGGCAGAGTCCTCAACCACCCTAGAGAAGCAGTACCCGCCTCCCGTCCGGCCCAAAGCGGGGCGGGGGCGCCTTCCTCGACCGCGCAGTCCGCCGAACCGCCACCGACGCTCCACATGCTCTAACGTGGGTCTGACAAAACAGGCAGAAGGAGCGGGACGAGCACGTGGCCCCCAACGACATGAGCCGAATGCGCATCTCCGACGCCGAACGCGACCAGGTCGCGGAGATCCTGCGGGATGCCGCGGGGGAAGGGCGTCTGGACCTGGCGGAGGTGGACGAGCGCCTCAACGCGGTCTACAGCGCCAAGACCTACGCCGACCTCGAACCCATCGTCGCAGACCTTCCCGCGGGCGCGGGCGGCCTGTCCTCCCCGGCCCCCACGGGCGCGGTCGCCCCGCGGCACACCCCGACCGGGCCTGCCGGCCCGCCACTGAAGCTCAAGGCCAAGGGCGACTCCCTGGTCCGCAAGGGCGACTGGACCGTACCGCACCGCATCGAGATCGATGCCCGTTTCGGTTCCACCAAGCTCGACTTCCGCGAGGCCCGCATCACCACCCCGGTGGTGGAGGTGTGGGTGGACGCGTCCTGGGGCGGAGCCGACATCATCCTGCCCGAAGGGGCCACCGCCGAGGTCGACATCGACTCCTCCTGGTTCGGCAGCGTGCGCTCGGACGTCGATTCGATCCGTCGAAGCGACGCCACACACTTCGTCATCACCGGCGCGGCCCAGGGCGGCGCCCTGCGTGTGCGGCACAAGCGGGCCGGGGGCTGGACCGCCTTCCTGACCTGACCGCCATCGCCGTGCGCCATGATGGTGGGGCGCACGGCACGGGCCGTGTCGGACATCGGAAGGCGGCGGCCGTGCTCATCTGGATCGGGACGATCGTGGTCGGAGTCATCGCCCTCGCCCTGGCGCCGTTCGCATGGACGCGTCTGGCCGGATTCGGACGCCGTCCCGGCCTCGCCCGTGTCCCGCACCGCCCCGTCGCCGTGGTCCTGGGCGCCGCCGCCTGGCCCGACGGTCCCTCACCGCTGCTCGCCCGACGCCTGGACCTGGCCGTCGACCTGGTCGGACAAGGCAAGGTCGATCGTGTCCTGGTCTCCGGGGACAACCGCGACGTGTCCCGGCGAGAGACCGACACCATGACCCGCTACCTGGTCGAACAGGGGGTCCCCGCCGACCGGGTCGAGGCGGATCCCCACGGCTACCGCACCTGGGACACCTGCGTGAGGGTCAAGGAGTACTACGGGGTGGACGCCGCCACCATGGTCACCCAGTCCTTCCACCTGCCCCGCACCATCGCGCTCGCCCGGGCCGCCGGCATCGACGCCGTGGGGGTGGGCGACTCCAGCCTGGGCGCCCGTCGACGCTCCACCGTGATCGGTTACCTGCGCGAGGTTCCCGCCGCCTTCAAGGCCCTCAAGGACGCCGTGCTGCGCCCCGCCCCCATCATGGCCGGGCGACCGGACCCGCGATGATCCTGTTCGCAGCGCCGATCATGGCGGCACGAGCAGGGGCATGGCGGTGGTGACAGGGGAGATCGGGGCTCAGAGCTGTTGCCCGAGCCGGGATAATCGGGCATATGAACGCGACCACGGGAAACGAACCACAAGACAACGCCGTCGACGTCGACCGGGCCTCCCTGGCCCCCGAGGGTGGGGAACGCATCCCCGAACTCCTCGACAGGGTCGCCGGCAGTGACAGCGCGCTGTCCGACCTCCACGACATCATCCGGTTCCCGGAGCCGGGCCACCGCGCCGCACCGAAGATCGTCGACCACCTCGTCGATGTCGCGACCTCCGACGAGACCCCGGACATGGACCGGTGGCGGCCCCTGAGCCTCTTGCTGGAACTGGTCGCGGCCCACGCGGAGGACCGATTCCCCGAGCACCGCGACCTCGACCAGTGGCGCGACGAGGTGGCCTGGGCCGTCTCCAACGACGCCGAGAAGGTACGCGCCCAGTACCGCAACTGGATGGACGAGGCCCCCGACGAGCAGCACCACCACCGGATGCGCAACCGTCTCGCCGTGATGGAGTCCGACGACGGCGCGGAGATCCTGCAGGCCGAACTCGACACCTACGAGGCCGTGCTCGCCCGGGTTCCCGACCTGGTCGCTCTCCTGCACGGCGGGGCGAACCGGGGCGGCCTGGACCGCGCCGGCGAGTGGGTGAGCTACCTGCTGGCGTTCCTGCCCGACGAGTCCGAGCGCGTGGTCTCCGAGATCACCGCCGCCTCTCAGTTCCTCCTCGCCAAGGACCTGCGCCCCACCCCCAAGGCCCCCACCTCCCTGCGCGACGCGATGGAGCAGGCCTCCGGTGGCGGCGGTGGCCACTCCGAGCCGCTGCCCGCCGAACTTTTCGCCCTCGGCCTGCTCGCCGCTCCGCACGACATCGACACCACCGTCGGTCTCACCCATCAGATGGCCGGTGGCAACCTCTACAACTCCTTCGCCGCCTCGGTGGCGATGGTCCTCATCCACGGCGAGAACACCCCCCGCGAGGGCCTGCGCCGGATCGGCCGTGGTGGCGGAACCTCCATGGGCTACGAGGGCCTGTTCAACGAGTCGTGGCCGCACTGCGGTCCCCGCTCCCCGCAGGTCCTGGGATTCCTGGCGCTGGGCCGCGCGGGGGACCGCACCCGCCGACTGCGTCTGGACATCCTGCCCGGCCTGATCAAGGGCGAGGACCAATCCCGCGCCCTGGTCACCGGCGTCGGCCTCGAACTGGTGCTGGGCCCGCGTTCCAAGGACCGCACCCCCGAGGAGCACGCCCAGGCCGACTACGACGAGGAGACCCTCAAGGTTCTGTGGGCCATCGCGGAGCTTCCCGCCTCGGCGTGGGAGGACGAGGAGTTCACCGCCACCCTCGCCGCATGGTCCCTGCCCGAGGAGGCCGAGGAGTTCTGTGCCCTGGTCGGTGTCGAACCCGAGCCGGAGCCCGCCCCCCAGGCGACCCCCGACCAGCAGGCCCCTCAGCCCCAGCAGGCGCCCCCGGGCCTGTTCGGTCGGTTGTTCGGCGGTCGCTGAGAGCGGAGCACGTCACCGCCCGGTCAGCGGGTCGCCGATTCCTCGGCGGCCCGGGCCAGGGCCTCGTCCACGCCGGTCTCGGGCTCACCCAGGAACGTGGGGTCCGGACGCAGTAGGACCGTGCCAAGGGCCGCCACCGCCGCCGGGACCTCGCGCATCCACCCGTAGACGGTGGCCGTCGCGCGTTCGCGGAAGCTGTTGTCGCCCACGCCCACGGCGTCGATGCCGGCGGCCCGGCACAGTCCGACCGCCCTTGGCACGTGGAAGTCCTGGGTCAGCACCACGGCCTCCTTCACCCCGAAGACCTCCGCGGCGCGCGCACACGAGTCCCAGGTGGCGAACCCGGCGTGGTCGCCGACGATCCGATCCGCCGGGACGCCCGCCTCGACCAGGTAGTCGCGCATGGTGTCGGTCTCGCTGTAGTGCTCGACGCCGTTGTCACCGCTGACCAGCACCGCCTCGATCCGTCCGGCCTCGTACAGTTCCACCGCCAGTTCCAGGCGCTGGGCCAGCAGGTGACTGGGCACCCCGTCGGGGCGGACCCCGGCGCCGAGTACCAGGGCCACCGGGCGTTCGGGCACGTTCTCGACGCCGTACCGGTGATCGGAGGTGGCGAACAGTTGCCACACGAACGGCGTACAAGCCAGCACCATCACGGCCACGGCGGCCAGGACGAGCGGGAGGCGGCGCCGGCCCGGGCGCGCGGTGTCCGCACCCGGCTTCGCGGACTCGGGCATCGAAGGTGTCTGGGAGTTCTCGGAGGTCGTCACACCATGGGAGACGACCGGACACCCGGACCGGTTCCCCGAATTCGGGCGTGCATACGTCGCAGGGCGTCCATGGCGCTCGCCACCACGGCATCGTCGGAGGCTCCGGCCAGGGCTCTGGCGTGGTCACCACCGTTGAACCCCAGCAGCACCGGCCGCCCGAACGCCTTGTACCCGTTGAGCCACCACGACCACAGCCCGGGGTCGAGGGGGTCGGGCCACTCCAGGACGTCCACGTCGGCCGGCCAGAACACGTGCGGGAACCACAGCCACAACTTGTCCAACAGCCCCGACCCGAGCGCGCCGATCGCCTCCCGCTTGGTCTCGGGCAGAGCCGGTCGGAACTCCACCGTCCCGGCCTTGAGGACCCCGATCGGCAGCGTCACCACACAGTGTTCCGCCGCCACGGGCTCCCCGTCGGCCAGGTGGGTGACGGTGCCGCCGTCGGAGTGTTCCACGGCGGTCACCACCGCCCCGGTGCGAACCGGCAGGTCACCGTGGACGTGGGCGACCAGCCCGGTGTACCCGTCGGGCAGCAGGAGGTCGCCGCCGCGCCCGCCCACACCCTCCTCGTCGGCGCTGATGGCCAACTCGTGCGGCTCGGCCGCGTACTCCTGGGCGTAGACGGTGTTGGCCGCGTAACGCAGTGCGGGGGAGGGGTTCCGGGGAAGGAGCGCGGAGATGGGCGTGGTGTCCGCTCGGGGGTGCTCGTCCATCCCCTCCACGTACCGCTCCAGCTCTCGGTAACCGGCCGGGTCGGCGCCGGCGACGCTGTCGTAGTCGAACTCGACCCGTCGCCCTCCGGTGGCCTTGAGCAGCCTGGTCACGGGGTTGCCCTTGTGGCCGTGGATCCAGGAGGCGCCCAGGTCGACGGGCAGGTCCCCGTCCCACTCGGTCCACACCCGACCGCCGACCCGGTCACGTGCCTCGATGACGGTCACCGCCATGCCGGCGTCGCTGAGCGCACGAGCACAACCGAGCCCGGCGAAACCGGCCCCCACCACGGTGACGCTCTGCCCGCGACGTGCGGTGCGCAGGATCTCCCGGGCCGCTCGCCGCCCGCTCGACAGGGCGCCGGCGGTCGTGGCCGGCGCTTCCGAGGAGGTGGCCTCACCGGCGAAGTGCAGGCGGGCACCCACCCGGGAGGCCAGGTGGGTGCGCACCGACGTGCCCAGCCGATGCGGGGCCAGGTAGGAGTACGAGCCCAGGGCGTAGGGGTCCCTGGACCATGAGGTCCGCCGGTGGCGGATCGGTTCGGGCACGGTGGGAGAGGTGCGAAGGGGGCGATCGGCCGTCATGCCCGCAGACTAGCGGTCCGCCCCCCACCACTCTCGGCGGACGACCCGGCGGATGCACGGGAGGTGATGAGGATCAGGACCACCAGGGGAGCGCAGACGCGGTGGGCGACCTGTGTTCAGGGCTCCGCCGGGGCCGCGTCGAGGTCGTCGGCCGGCTGCGGGCCGTACAGCCAGTCGGTGTACTCCCAGATCCCGTGTCGGTCGGCCGACTTGAAGAGCATGTTGCGCACGGTGCGTTCCACCGGACCGGTCACGTGCCAGGCCTCGCCCCACATCCGGGCCATGGCCTGTACCCGGGAGGTCTTGGCCTGACGCAGATCGGTGAACCGGCCGAACACCTCGGGCCAGCGGGAGGCATCACCGTCGGGGCCGAAGACGATCCGTTCGGCCAGGCGTTCCAGTGTCCCGGCGTCCTCCAGGGCCTGGCAGGCGCCCTGGGCCAGGTACTGCAGCATCGGATGCGCGGCGTCGCCGACCAGGCACACCCGCCCCTTGTTCCAGGTCGAGATGGGTACGCGGTCGAACATCGGCCAACGCACGGCGTCGTCGACGTTGGTCAGCGCGTCGCGCACGGCGGGCACGCAGTCGGTGTAGGCGGCGCGCAGCTCGTCATCGCCCTCGTACTCCAGCCGCCCTGCGGCGAAGCTCTCCGAACGGTAGACCGCCACGGTGTTGAACAGTTCGCCGTCGCGCAACGGGTACTGCACCAGGTGGCACTCGGGGCCGAGCCACACCACCACGGAGTCGAGGTCCTCGGCGTGCGCGGCCGACGAGGTGGGGATCGCCCCCCGGTACGCCACGTATTCGGAGGCGACCGGCTCGTCGTCGGAGAACAGCTGTCGTCGGACCGCCGACTTGATGCCGTCGGCGGCGATGACGGCGTCGGCGGTGAACCCGCGCCCGTCGGTGGTCAGGGTCCGCACCCCGTCGGGGGTCTCCTCCACCGACTCCACGCAAACGCTGTTGTGCGCCCGTACCCCGGCCTCCTCGGCGGTGCGGGCCAACAAACGATGCAGGTCGGCGCGGTGGGCCACGATGTAGGGGGTCTCGTAGCGTTCCCGGAACCCGCCGGTCACGTCCTGGTCGAGGACGTCCTCGCCGGTGGTGGCGTCGCGGAAGACCA
>NZ_DYZD01000333.1 GCF_020741345.1 Nocardiopsis listeri | reverse complement strand
ACCACCGGCCCTCCAGCAGTGGCCACCCCGCTACCAGTGCCGGTGCCGCTGCCACCGCCCCCAACTACAGGCGCCGGCAATACACGCCCTACCCGTAAACGGGACCAATGCCGAGGCCACCACTACCCCCGCTGCGGGTACCGGCACCGGAGCTAACCCCACCACCACTGTTACCGGCCCACCGGCACCGGAGCTACTCCCACTGCCAGTCCCGGCCACCGCGGGGACGCGGCCCGCCACCCACACCGCCTGTAGCGGGCTTTTCGTTACCCCACCGGTCACGTCGTGGCGACGCGGCCAACGATGACACCAGTCGGAAGGGCGGGGATCCGGCCGGCTACGGCCGGACCGGGCGAAGCCCGGGGCCCGAAGGGCCCGGGGCCGTTAGGCACCTCGACCACTCTTCCCCCTTCCCCGATAGCCGCCAACCGCCGCCCGCGCCGCACGGGTCAAGGCCACCAACACCGCTGATGAGCAACACACCATCGCCTTGACGCGTGCGGTGCGGGCGGCAACAATCACGCGGCGGGGAAGGAGGAAGAACCCACCCCCACCCCGCCAGACCACCCAAAGAGCCACTTCCCGAGGCGCCCCACCACTACACCCTCACGACGCCCAACAACCCCAGGGCTTCCTTGCCCTCGACCTAATCTCCCTGCCACCCGCCCCAGGGCAGCACAAAACCGGCGAAACCAGCGGCTCCCCCATGATCGATGGGATCACGTCCAAGAGACACAGCACCAGCCCGGAGACTCGGACCTGTGGATAACCCACCTCCACGGATCGGCTTCGGACCAACCCGACCGGTCCCGAGCCGGTGCTGTGCCCTTCCTTCATCAGCGGGCGGGGTGGTGGGCCGCTACCAAGAGTTCGACGTTGCGGTCGGCAGGGGACCCCAGTTTGGCGGGCTCGGCGTAGAGGTCGTTGACGGACAGCTCTCGGTAGAGGGAGGCCAGGCCGGCGGGGGAGAAGTCGCCGTGGTCGACCTGGTAAGGGCTGTCGGCCTCCAGGAGGGTGGTGAACAGCGACATGGTCCCGTCGGCGTTGTCGACGAGTTCGATGCAGCGGGCCAGCTGCGGGTGGTCGACGTGGGAGGCGGTGTTGATCTCCCAGAAGCCGCGCTCGGGGCTGTCGGAGGTGTGCGCGGTGACCTTGTTGTGGTGGGTGTGGCCGTTCACCCAGGCGAGGACGTTGGGGTAGCGCTTGAGCATGGCCACGAGGATCTGGCCGATGAAGCGGACCTCGGTGGGGCGGCGTGAGTCCGGGAGCGGGTTGTCCATGGTGCCGCTGGTGTGGTGGCTGAACAGCACGAACAGCTCGTCGGTGACGTCCTGGGTGCGGCGGCGACCGAGCAGGTCGTAGTAGACCGAACTGGAGGCGCGCAGGGTGCTCTCCAACCAGTCGTACTGGGCCTTGCCGATGGACCCGTTGGCGAGTCCGGCGAGGGTGGTGGTGTCCAGGCTGACCCCGGTGACGCCCTCGGCGATGGGGAAGGTGTAGAAGCAGTCCACCCCGTCGGCGTTGGCGTCGGTGAAGCCGTGGCCGTGCGGGCCGGGGCCGGTGTTGCCCTCGTCCAGGTGCGCGGCGACGAACCCTGCCGGGTCGAAGGGCATACGTCGCTCGTCGGGGGTGACGGTGGAGACGATGGAGGCGGACTGGACCTCTCGGGCCGACTCCAACCGCTCGACCTCCTCGGGAAGTTCGCCCACCTGTTCCGGGTCGGTCTGGGCGTCGGCGGTCTGCTCGATGACCCGGTCCTCGGCGAGCATGATCTTGCGGTCGCCGACGAAGGCGTCGGTGAGGGTGCCCGCCGGCAGGGTCCCGGAGGGGGTGTTGTCGTGGTTGCCGACGGTGCAGTACCAGGGGATGTCCAGCCCGGGGCTTTGGAACTCGGCCAGGGCGGCGGCGAGGAAGCCGGGCAGGTGGGGGAGACCGCGTTCGGTCTTGTACCGGTCGGCGAGGTCGCTCTCGGGTTGCCAGTACAGGTCGGACCCGCAGTTCTGCACCCCCTCGTAGCCGGACATGTCGCCGGTGTTGGGGGTGACCGAGCCGCCGTTGAGGATCGCCATGAGCCAGTCGAGTTCGACCTGCTCGTGGTTGTCGGTGTTGTCACCGGTGGTCATCATGAAGTCGAACGGGCGGCCGGTGACGGGCCCGTTGCGCAGTGAGTTGACCCGGGAGACCAACGCTGAGGCGCCGATCGGACCAAGGGTCTCCTGGGGCCGGTGGGCACCGGTGCCGAGCAGCGGATGGGTGTACTCGAACCGCACCGGGCTCTGCGCGTCCATGATGTGCAGGTCGGTGAACTGGACGAAGGCGGCCAGCGGGGTGCGCCGGTCATCGCGGTCGCTCTGGGCGGCCACGAGGTCCTCGCGGACCTCGATGGGCCAGCCGGGCCCGGAGGTCAGCAACTGGTAGCCGTCGCCGACGGCGGTGCCGACCTCGGCGAGGGTGGTCCCCTCCGGAGCCACGACCCGGTCCAGTGTCCGGCGCATGAGGCTTTCGTGGGCGGAGGCCGAGGTGGGGTAGGCGCCCAGAGCGAGGGCGCCGCCGATTCCGGCGGAGGAGGTCAGGAGGAATCCACGCCGATTGAGGGATGCCATGCGTGTGGGTGTCCTTTCGGGGGTGTGGGGGCGCACTCATTGAAGATCACCCGGTGCGCTGGGGCAATGGGTGGTGGGTGCCCCAAGGCACCCCGGAAAGGAGAGGACCGGGGGCGGATGGGTAGGATCACCGGTTCGGCTCGCACCGAATCGCGTTCGGTGACGTTCGGTGATGGTCCGATGTCCACTCGCGCGTCGTCCGTGTGTCCGGTCCTGTTCGCCGGCTCCTGTCGAGCCCGTCACGAACATGAAAGCGTTTCACGTCTGGCCGGAAGTGGTCAGTTCCAAGCCCGTCCGGGCAAGTGCACTGAGACCCAGAAGATCCCGAAACGGGGGAGTACACGGACATGAGAAGCGACGAGGGAAGCGCTTCGGCGTGGTCGAGGGTGAGCGCGGAGTGGCCGTTGCCGAGTGAGCCGGGAACACGGTCGTTGCGGCCCGCGAACAGCCCTGGGACGTACTTGCGCTACCTGGTGGCCTCCTCCCCGTTCATCCTCATGCTCTACTTCCTCTGCCTGGTCCTGGCCTCGATCCCCTTCGAGTCGACCACCCCGGGGACCGGTTTGCGCTACGGGGCCATGGTGGCGATCGTTCCCACCCTGGGATTCGCGGTGATCCCGGTGTACAAGACCCGGCAGATGATCAGGGGAACCCTGGTGGTGGTCTCGCCCGTCGGGGTCGAGTTGCGCGACCACCTGGGTTTCCAGGTGCGGTTGCGGTGGTCGGACGTCACGCAGATCGACCGGACCGTGGATCGAGTCGCAGCGGGCAAGGGCGTGCAGGTCGGAACCCAACACGTCCGGTTCGAGGAACCGGACTCGCGCGGAATCATCGGCTGGGGCGAACGGGTCATCCCGGACGGGCATGCCCGGATGCGTGCGGTCCTGGCCTCCCAGCCTCGGCATCCGCGAACCGGCGCGGAACTGGTCGCGATCTCCTTCCAAGCCGCGGGTGAGGACGGCTGGGACAACCCGTTGGTCGTGGAGACCCGCCGCTACCGCCCAGACCTGTTCGACCGGCCACCGGATCCGTCTCCCGGGGCTCACTGCTAGGTTCACCGACGGAAAGGACGACCGGGTTCGACGGCTGGAGCGGGAGGGTGGCACAAGAGGAACGGCCCGGAGCGCTGCGGAACGCCCTGGCCTGGTGCGGAGCGGGGGCGGTGGTCGGTGCCCTGCTGCGGCTCGTCGTCGTGGCCGTGGTCTACGGCGGGGGAGCCTTCGGCGTGAGTTCCTGGTGGATGCTCTCGGCACTGGTCGGGGTCCTCTCCCTCCTCCTGGTCTTGGACCGGCGTGAGGGCTCCGAGAAGCGCTACCTGTTCGGGATGGTCCCCCTGGCCGTCGTCGGGCTTCTGGTGGCCTGGCCGACCTTCCCGAACCCGCCCAGGCCCCTGCGAACGTCACCCGCGTGGGCTGGGAATGGCGGCCGCCCATGGGCGCCGAGGCCACCGACGTGCTCCCGGGAGGCAACGGTCCCCTCATCCTGCTCCGCGACGGCGCGGTGGCCCTGGACGGGACCGACGGTGAGGACCTCCTCCGGACGGTGACGCTCGATGCGGAGACCGGAGAAATCACCGACGATGACTCCGGCTTCGTCGAGCCCCCGGGCGGTGGGGTGCCAGAGCACGGCCGCGAACCGGTGGCGGAGGCCCTGGACCTGCCCGAGGAATGCGTGGTCTCTCAGGCCACGGTCCACGATCGCCTCCTGCTCGGTGCTTTCGGCTGCCTTGACGACGCCGAGAGCGGGGCCGTTCGGTTGGGACCACATCGGCGCCCGGGCGACCGTCGCGGCCATCGACCCGCAGGAACGCACCCTGGCACTGGATCCGTCGACCGGGGACGAATTCGTCACCTTCCCCGAGGGGAGCGACTCCGACGAGTTCCTCGGTGCGGCCCACGCGGATCCACACGGGAGCGTCACAGCCTTCGACACCGACCGGATGGAGACCACCTTCCACCGGGTCGACGCCTCAGGAGAGATCACCGACACCGCCGTGCTGACGGAGACCCACCTGGACGTCCACATCGGTTCTGACAGGATCGTGCTCCAAGACGATCGACAGATGACCGCCGGGTCGGGCGATCCGATCCTCGTGCCGACAGCCGGCGCGGTGGTCCTACTGAGCGGGGACGAACGGTCCCAGGTCCTCGAGGGGCTGGTTCCCTGACCCGGATCGACCGTAAGAAGGGGATCCCGGTTCGAACACCCCTCCCGGTACGGTATGGTTTTCCCTGTTGGCGACGCCGCAGGCGCCGGTCGACGGACGGGACGTAGCGCAGTTTGGCAGCGCACTTGACTGGGGGTCAAGGGGTCGTGGGTTCAAATCCCGCCGTCCCGACAGAGAAGTTGCAGGTCATAGAGGGGTCCACCTTTCGGTGGGCCTCTTTCTGCGTCTCAGGTGGGGTAAAAGTGGGGTAGAACCGGGGTCGGGTGGGGTATCAGCCCACGTCGTTGAGGATGTCGTCCATCGCCCGAGCCGCTGACCGACGTACCGGCCGCAGCTGGTGGCGGTAGACGCGTTCGGTGGTGTCGGTGCCGTTGTGACCGACCAACAGTGAGATCTCCTCGATGCTCACCTCGTGGTCCGACAGCAGCGACACGAACGTGTGGCGTAGCTCGCGTGCGGTCCATTCCTTGTCGTTCAATCCTGCCTTTCTCATGATCGTGCGCAATTCACGTAGGACGTTGTGCCTGTCCAGCGGGCTCCCGGTGCGGGTGCAGAACACCAGGTCGTGGTCCTTCCACAGCTCGGCCGCCGCCAGACGTTCACGGGCCTGCATCGCCCTGTGGGCGCCGATGGCCTTGACCGCCAACGCGGGCAGTTCCAACGACCGCCGTGACCGGTGGGTCTTGGTGTCCCCACCTTCGCGTACCGAGGCCCACACGTGGATCGTGGGCACCTCACCGGCGGTTTCGATCTGCCCCCACCGCAGAGCGCGGATCTCCTCGGTACGAGCGCCGGTGACGATGGAGGTCACCAGGTAGGCGTACCACCGCGTACCCTCTGCTGCCTTGAGCACTGCCACCGCTTGGTCCAAGGTCATGGACTTGGAGGGCCGCCCGGGCCTGTCACCCTTGAGCCGGCCTCTTTGGTCCAGACGGGCGAGCTCGGCGACGTTGCGGGAGACCATCTCCTGGACCTGTGCGTAGCGGATGGCGCGCTCCAGCAGGCTGAGCACCAACCGCAGCGTCCGCGAGGACAGTTGCTTTTTCCTGCCGCGTAACCAGGCGAGCACATCGGCCACCCGCAACTGGGTCAACAGGTGCCGATCCAGGTAGGGGGTGATGTGTGTACGCGCGAGCCGTGTGTAGTTGTCTCGGGTGTTGGGACCCACGTCCGAGAGCTGGTCCCGCAAAAACTCCGCCACACAGTCGGCGACGGTGAAGTGGGCGGGGGAGTCGACCCCCTGGTCCAACTCATCCAGGGTCGTGGACAGCTTGTCGTAGAAGGTGTTCTTGTTCTTGCTGCTGACCTTCTTGACCCGCCAACGTCCGGTGTGCGGGTCCTGCCGAAGGCGGATCTCCGCGCGCCAGAGCTTCTTGGCCCGATCGAAGTAGACCGAGACATCGGATCGTTCGGTCAGCGCGGCCCTGGTGGGCTTGCGTGGTGTTCGGGGCATCACTCCTCGACTTTCTCGGGAACGGTCCCGTCCAGCCTAAGCGGATGCCTGGTCGTCTAGGAGGCGGTTGATGTAGGTCTCCAGGGCGGAGCGGGGGACAAGGCGTCGCCGGCCGACGCGGACGGAGGGGAGCTGTCCGGTGGCGATGAGCTTCTTGACGGTGGTGGTGCCCAGGCTGAGAGCGCGGGCGGTTTCCTGGATGGAGTACGCGACCTTGTGTTCCACGGTGGGTGAGCTTTTCCCTTTGGGGTTGTTTCACTTCCTTGTTGAGATCGGGGAAACGGGTCGGGCTCACGTGGCGCGGAGGTTGTGCGCGCGGGTGGGTGCGTACGCAC
>NZ_DYZD01000332.1 GCF_020741345.1 Nocardiopsis listeri | reverse complement strand
CCTCGGGGCCGATCCCGTCACCGGGGATGACGGCCAGTTTCACGGTGCGCACTGCCATACGGACTGCCTCTAACTCAGACGTGACCACGCCCGTGCTTCTCACATGACGAGATCAGATGAACAGTAGGTGAGACAACTGTACCGGTCCGAACGACCGGCACAGCCCCCCACCCGCGAATTCGCTCAGGCGCGACGGTTGATCGCGTCCTGCAGGGCGCGAGCGATCTCGTCATCGGTGTCGGGCGCGGACGGGTACTCGATCATGTCGTACATGTGATCCTCCGGATGCGTTGTGCGATGGCGCCCGAGCACGACGGGGCCATCACCGCTGAACGGCGTGGGCGACGGTGTCCACGGAAGAAAGGGGGACAAGGAGTTCGCCCCGGCGGGATCGCCTGCCGGAGTCACCGGAACGGGCCCCGGTGGGGGCGGGTTCGGCGTGGGTCGCGGCGCCGGGCGGTTTGCCCACGCCACCGACTCCTAGGGCTTCAGAATATCGGATGTCCAACTACATGACCAGAACTTCTCACCATGTGAGAAGTCTTTGCGTTTTTGCTGTTCAGAACGGTGCGAATGGACCGAATCAGCGTGGCGAACCACCGTGGATCACTTTCGAAGCCCGCCGAGCAGCAACCACGACCAGCGCCCCTGGGTAAGCGCCCGGATCCGACGCTCCCACCTTTCGGTCTCCGCCCGCCAGTGGGCGGCGTCCTTCTCCGCCTGGCGCATCTTCTTGTGCCAGTCCTTCGCCGGTTGTTCCCCGTCCTCCTCGGTCCCGGCGAGGATCTCGGCGCAGTCCATCACGTGGACGCCCCACAGCTCGGCCACCACTGCGTCCCGGCCCGCCGCGCCCACCCCCAGGTGTCGTGCCCGGGCGAAGGCCGCGGTGCGTTCCAGGCGCAGTGGATGGGACGGCCCTCCCACGCTCGGCACTCGGACGAGCCCGGCACCTTTCCGGTCCGCGGCCTTCGTCAAAGTACGTACCGCGCCCCGGTTCAAACACGTGCCGGGCGACAGCAACAGCCGGAAGGGGACATCCGGGTCGGGCTCCGGCTCGACCTCGGCGAAACCCACCCTCGGCTCACCCCTGTAGTTCTCGTGAACGAGCCGCACGTCCACCATCGGATCGTCGATCGTGGCGTGCCGCCCCGGCGCCACCCACCACCACTCGCCCACCAGTGTGATCCGGATGTCGGCCACGTCACCGGCCAGCAGGGCGTCCACCGTTTCGGTAACGTCCTCGAACCTGCGCCCGACCGTGTCGACCACCACGTCGGTGAAGGGCACCTGCCAGGTCCGCCCGGGTGCCCTGCGGCGGGTGTACTGCCGGGGCACCCGGTTCTCCAGGAACGGTCGTCGGTAGCACGCCGCCTCGTCTCGGTGCCGCTCCGTCGTCGGCCGCCCCAGGTGCAGGCCCTCCGCCGCAGGATCCGGGACGAAGACCGCGCCCCGTTGGGAGAGACGGTATCCGAGCTCGCTGTCCTCCCCCATGACCAACTCCGCTGCCGTTCCGCCGGTGGCCTCGAGCAGTTCGCGCCTCACCGAGGCCGTGGCCCCCGTGAACACCTCCCAGGCCCGGTGCCCGGACGAGCGCAGACCATCGGTCTCCTCCAGGACCTCGGTGATCCACTCCATGCCGCCCGTGCCCAGGCCCAGGGGGTCGGCCGTCTCCGTGCGGCGCACTCGGTCGTACACGTAGGCGGGGGTGAGCCCGGTACCCGGGTCCTCACCGAACACGACCCGACCCATGACGACGAGGTAGTCGGCCAGGTGGTGCCACCGCATCTGCGCCTCCACGTGGCGACGGCCGACGACCATGTCGGAGTCCAACCGCATCACGACGGACGCCTTCGTCGCCTCCACCCCCGCTTGAACCGCGTGCCCGGGCCCCCATCCATCCTCCGGGGCCTTGACCAATCGGGTGTGCTCCGGGTGGATCGACGGCAGCCGCAACGCCGGATCACTGCCGTCGTCCACCACCACGACCTCCATCAGGCCGCTCGGATAACTCTGCGCCGCCATCGACGCCAAGGTCAGATCCAACCTCTCCTGACCGCCATAGGCCGGGATCACCACACTCACCGACAACTCGGGCTCCCACTCCCCCAACGACGGCGGCTCCAACACCGAGTAATCGTTACGCCGGATCAACGGACGCGGTGCGGACAGCGTCCGCGTCGAGCCGCTCTGGGCGATCGTCATCGGTCGCTCCCTCGTACCGTCGTACCGGATTCCGCGGCCGGCACGTCCTGGGGATCGGAGTCGGACTCCAGTAGCGCGCTGGGCCGCCAGCCGAGCCACTGCCGCTGGGGCCCCCTCAGGAAGTAGCCGGAGGCCTCGCGCCAGGTGTGCCCGGTCCTCCTGCGCCGGATGACACATCCCAGCCCGTGGGTGCGATAGATCGAACCGCCCGCGTCCCGCACGTCGTCGAGGAGTCCCGCGTCCACCTTGTCCCCCCCCCACGGACGGAAGCCACCGACCTCCTCCATGACAGTGCGGTCGGTCAGCATCGCGGCACCGGTCACGTGTCGGGCGAAACGTTCTGAGGGGACCAGACACCGCACGGTGAGGCTCAACTGTTCCAGGTGGTAGTACTCCGTGGCACTGCCGACCAGGTCGGCTCCGGAATAACGGCGGGCCAACACCAGATCCGACAGATGATCCGGCCCGTACCAATCGTCATCGTCCATCTTCGCCACCAACGCACCACCGGCCCGAGCGATCGCCCCGTTCAGAACCGAACCGAACACCATCTTCGAATCCGACTCCCACACCACCAACTCACGCCCCGAAGCACGATAGGCATCGACCGCCTCCGAAACACCAGGAGCACCCACCCCGAACCCGTGCAACGCCAGCACCACCTCCACGTCCACACCCCGCTGACGCCCCACCTGACGCAGAGCAAAACCCACCATCTCCGGCCGCCGCGTACACAAAACCACCGACACCGAAGGCCCTACCGACCCCCCACAACCCGACCGATACCAACGCGCCTGCCGCCCGAACAGCCGCAACGCCACCCTCCGCAACCGAACACTGTGCTCCTCACGCAGCTGCGCATCGGCCATCCACGACTCGTCGACGGAAGTGACCGAATACGACAGCTCACCGCCCAGGCACCGGGCCCAGACGGGCACCGGCCCGCTCAGCAGCGGAATGCCCGCAGCGGCCAACCCGGCCACCGCACGCATCGCCGACACCGGCCCACTGTGCCGACCCCACTCCACCCTCACCGCACGCAGATCACGCAGACCCGCCACCACCACATCCGACACGGCACCGTCATCCGGCACCCGCCAACGCACACCACCCCCCACGACCAACACCCAACGACCACCACGCGAAACCAACCGCCCCACCTTCGCCGACGAGGACCTGGTGAACCCCATCGGATTCACCACCCGCTCATCCACAGCCGGAACACCACCCACCGACACACCCGACCCGACAGCACGACCGACCAACCCGCCGGTACGGCCCAACTCCTCCCAGGTGGGGCCCGCGCCAACGGCACCGTCCGAGCTCTCCGGCACCGGTACTTCCCGGCCCTGCCGACCACCCACCATCCCCTGGGCGACCGCACGAAAGACCACCTGGACCTCCACCGGATCGGTGAAGGCCAGTGCGCAGGACCAACCCCGGTCCGACAGACGACCCACGTGAAAGTCCAGCAGCCCCTCCCACCGCCCCGAACCGGGCACCACCGGAAAGGGCGGCCCGAAGTGCGGGGCCGAGGTCATGACCACGATCCGGACCTCAGTGGCCGACGGCAGCCCACCGCTCAGGGGGATGGCCGCGCGTAAGTCCGCTGTGGTCGCCGCGAGGAGAACGACACGTTCGACGGTCGCCTCGAACGAGAGCCCGGTCGCGCTCGACAGGTCGACGATCTCGATCTCGGGCTCGGAGCGAAAAGGAGCCGGTGTGGTCCCCCCGCCGATGTGGCACAGCACCAGACGCCCCGGCCCACGGCCCTTGAGGGCCTCGGCCAGGGCTCCGACCATCACGAGACCACCCGGGCGGTCACCGAGGTGTCCCCGAACACCTGCGCACCGGGCATCCCGCCGCGGATCTCTGTGCACAGTTCGGTCACCGAACGGGTCACCTTGTCCAGCCGATCGGTCAGTTCGTCGGCCCGACCGAACAGTTCGGCCCGATTCTCCCCCGCGATCTCGGCGACCTCTCGCACCTGTCGATCGAAGGCACGGCGCAGGTGCCTGATCTGGACGGTGATACGCCGCACCTGGATCACGAGCAGCAAGGTCAGGCCGGAGAGTGCGGCCAAAGCGATGATCTGTACGGCCGACCAGACGTCGATCAGCCCTAGGGAGAACAACAATCCGAGTATCACGGACACCGAGACCATCGAAAACAAAAACAGGAGAACAGGACGCCGCCGCAGAAATCGCAATTCGAACTCCATTCGAACTGATCAATGGGATTCACCCAAAACCGACCACGCAGAACGCCCACATGCGGACGGCCCAAGGACACGATTCCATTATCCCCCCGGCAACAAAGATCAAGACAAGTACACGCCCCAGGTTTTTGCCAATTCTTGGCACACATTCGAACACCGAAGCGGCAATCTGGAACGATCACCCCCAGCAACCCATAAGGCAATTAACACAACAGAAAGGCCGCCCCGACCAGATATCAATTAACAAGATCTGGACGAAACGGCCCTACTCCATCAACCCGGGGTCAGTCCTCCAGGTCGATCTGACGGACGATGTCCGCCTCGATCTCCGCGCCGATCGAGGCCAGGATCTCGTCCGGAACCGCGGAGTCGACGGTCAGCGCGATCAGCGCCTTGCCGCCCTCCTTGTCCCGGATGACCTGCATGCCCGCGATGTTGACCTCGGAGTCGCCGAGCAGCGCGCCGACCTTGCCGACGATTCCGGGGCGGTCCTCGTAGGAGAGGAACACCATGTGCTCGTCGAGGCTGATCTCCATCGTGTAGTTGTTGATCTCCACCAGCTTCTCGAACTGACGGGGGCCGGTGAGGGTACCGGAGACCGACACACGGGTGCCGTCGGCCAGCACACCGCGCACCGAGATCAGATTGCGCCAGTCGCTGCTGTCGTCGCTGGTGACGAGGTTGACCTCGACCCCGCGCTCCTTGGCCAGCAGCGGCGCGTTCACGAACGTCACGGTGTCCTCGACCACGTCGGTGAACACACCCTTGAGCGCGGCCAACTCCAACACCTTCACGTCGTGCTGGGCGATCTCGCCCCGCACCTCGACGTCGATGCGGGCGGCGAGCGCGCCGGCCAGCGACGTGAACACCCGACCCAGCTTCTCGGTGAGCGGCAGACCCGGCTTGATCTCCTCGGCCACACCGGTGCCCTGCACGTTCACCGCGTCCGGCACGAACTCGCCCGACAGGGCCAGCTTCACCGAACGGGCGACCTGGGTGCCGGCCTTTTCCTGGGCCTCGGAGGTGCTGGCGCCCAGGTGCGGGGCCACCACGACGTTCTCGAACTCGAACAGCGGGCTGTCGGTGGTCGGCTCCTTGGCGAACACGTCGATGCCCGCGCCGGCCACGCGCCCCTCCTTCAGGGCCCGGTACAGGGCGTCCTCGTCGAGGATGCCACCGCGCGCGGCGTTGATGACCCGAACCGAGGGCTTGACCTTGGACAGCGCCTCGTCGCCGATGAGGCCCAGGGTGTCCTTGTTCTTGGGCAGGTGGATGGTGATGAAGTCGGCGCGCGCCAGGAGGTCGTCGAGCGTGGTCATCTCCACGCCGATCTGCGCGGCGCGGGCCGGCTGCACGAACGGGTCGTAGGCGATGACCTTGGTGCCGAACGCCAACAGACGCTGGGCGACCAGCGCGCCGATACGGCCGAGGCCGACCACGCCGACGACCTTCTCGTACAGTTCCACACCCGTGTACTTGGAGCGCTTCCACTCACCGTTGATGAGGGCGTTGTGCGCGGGGGCGGTGTTGCGGGCGCTGGCCAGCAGCAGGTTGATGGCCTGCTCGGCGGCGCTGATGATGTTGGAGGTGGGGGCGTTGACGACGAGCACGCCGGCCTTGGTGGCCGATTCCACGTCGACGTTGTCCAGCCCCACACCCGCACGGGCCACGACCTGGAGGCGGTCGGCCGCGCCGACCGCCTCGGCGTCCACCTGGGTCGCGCTGCGCACGATCAGGGCATCGACGCCGGTCAGGGCCGGGAGCAGCTGAGACCGGTCCGCCCCGTCCACATGACGGACTTCGAAGTCCTCTTCGAGAAGCGCGATTCCGGCGGGCGAGAGCTTTTCCGCGACGAGTACGACGGGTTTGGGCACAACGGTTCCTTTGCAGGTGGTGCGACCCGATCGCGCAGGTGGAGGCGCTGCCCGAATCGGGTGTGACGGCCGATCCAAAGTCTATCTGTGGGGTAGGGAAGCCCACTGGGCGAGGGGCGGAAAAAGGGGGAAAGATGTCTCACCTTCCCCCCTTCCGATTCGAGAATCCCGCGTTTGTCAGGCCTTGAGCCAGCTCATCAGCGGACGCAGCTCGGCGCCCACCTTCTCGATCTGCTCGGCCTGCTCGGCCTCACGGCGCTTGGTGAAGGTCGGCTTGCCGTTGTCGAACTCGTCCATGAGCTCCTTGGCGTAGGTGCCGTCCTGGATCTCACCCAGGATCTTGCGCATCTCCTCGCGGGTCTGCTCGGTGATCAGGCGCGGGCCACGGGTGTAGCCGCCGTACTCGGCGTTGTCCGAGATCGACCAGTTCATCTTGGAGATGCCGCCCTCGTACAGGAGGTCGACGATCAGCTTCAGCTCGTGCAGGCACTCGAAGTAGGCGATCTCCGGCTGGTAGCCCGCCTCCACGAGGGTGGCGAAACCGGCCTTGACCAGCTCCTCGGTGCCACCGCACAGCACGGTCTGCTCACCGAACAGGTCGGTCTCGGTCTCCTCGGTGAAGGTGGTCTTGATG
>NZ_DYZD01000331.1 GCF_020741345.1 Nocardiopsis listeri | reverse complement strand
GGCCGAGTGCCTGCGCCGGGGGGTGTGGGAGGACCTGAACCCGGAGGAGCTGGCCGCCTGTGCCGCCTCGCTGGTCTACGAGGCGCGCCGCAACGACGACCCCTACCCGCGCCTTCCCGAGGGTCGGGTGGAGGAGACCCTGGACGAGATGCTGCGGCTGTGGGGCGAGCTCAACGAGGTGGAGTCCCGGCACCGGGTGTCGTTCCTGCGCCGCCCCGACCTGGGTTTCGTGTGGACCGCCCACCGGTGGGCCCGTGGGGACCGGCTCGACGTCATCCTGCGCGGGTCCGACATGACGGCGGGCGACTTCGTGCGCACCGCCAAGATGCTGGTGGACATGCTCGGGCAGATCTCCGCGGCCGCCGGTGACCCCACGCTGCGCTCCAACGCGCGCAAGGCCACCGACCTGGTGCGGCGCGGCGTGGTGGCCTACTCCTCGCTCAACTGACCGGAAGGTCGCGGCACACGACGACCTGCGTGACCGGGCTCCTGGAGGGGAGCCCGGTCCCTGCCAGGGCGAAGATGTGGAACATCGTTCGTGAAGCGGATGTTGGTGGTCGTAGTGGTGCCCCGGTGGACGAAGCGGTGCACGGGGGCGTCATCATGGGAGAGGCACGGGACCCCGCGAGGGGCCTGTAGTTTTCGCGAGACATCCTGAAACGAGGCTTGAGCTGTGCTGCGCACCCTCATGAACGGCAAGATCCACCGGGCCACGGTCACCCAGGCCGACCTTCACTACGTGGGTTCGGTCACCATCGACGCCGACCTGATGGAGGCCGCCGACATCGTCGACGGCGAGCAGGTGCACATCGTCGACATCGACAACGGCAACCGTCTGGTCACCTACGCCCTGGTGGGCGAGCGCGGCAGCGGCGTCATCGGGATCAACGGCGCGGCCGCGCACCTGGTGAACCCGGGCGACCTCGTCATCATCATCGGTTACGCCCAGGTCGACGAGAGGGAGCGTGCCGACCACGTCCAGCACATCGTGCACGTGGACGGTGACAACAAGATCGTCGCTTTGGGCAACGATCCGGCCGAACCGGTTCCCGGCAGTGACCAGATCGCCGGTCGCTGACCCCCGAACGCCCGTGTCCGACACGGGCGTTTCCTTTGCGCACAACCCCTGTGGGATGGCCGATTCCGGCCGGATCGGTGTGTCCCGGTCTCGGGTATGCCCTGTGGCGGCATGGATGAGCGGGACGAGGATCGGCGCCGGGCCGCCGAACACATCGAGTGGCAGAAGCAGGGTGCGTGGGTCGTCGTTTGGGGCGTCTACACCCGCCGCTTCTGGGCGTTCGCGTGTTGGCCGGTCATCCCGGAGGGCGGTGTGGTGATCGACGCCGAGGAGCCCGACCACCTGTACGCGGAGATGCGCTACGTCGAACGTGAGCACGATTTCCTCCGCTGGCGGTACGGCCGCGCCCATCCGGTGCGATGAGGGCTACGATTCGTCCAATATCAGGACGAATCGGGGAGTCGACCACGTGTCCACGGAAATCACCCAGGGGGCTGCGGTGGAACGCGCCCGGATCCAGCGTCGTACGGTCCTGGTCCTCATGGCGGCGCAGATCGTCGGCGGCATCGGCATGGGCGCCATGCTCGCGGTGGGTGCGCTCATCGCCCTGGACCTGAGCGGATCGGACACCTGGTCGGGTATGGCCACGACCATGATCACCCTGGGCGCCGCCGTGTTCGCTTTGCCGTTGGCGGGTACCGCTGCGCGGCGGGGACGTCGTCCGGGGTTGACGCTGGGGTGGCTGCTGGGTGCTCTGGGCGGGCTCGTGGTCATCGGAGCCACGGTGTGGGGTGTGTTCCCGCTGTTCCTTGCGGGGATGTTGTTGGTCGGTGCGGGCACGGCCACCAACCTGCAGTCCCGGCACGCCGCCGCGGACCTGGCCACCGAACGCACGCGCGGCCGCGACCTGTCGATCGTGGTGTGGGCGACCACCGTGGGCGCGGTGGTGGGACCCAATCTCATCGGGCCGACCGGCGGCCTGGCCCGGGCGCTGGGGCTGACCGAACTCCTGGGCCCCGTGCTGCTCACCACGGCCGGTTTCCTGGGCGGTGCCGCGCTCATCGCGGTGTTGCTGCGCCCCGACCCGCTGCGCATGGCCACCGCCGACCGTTTCGCGAACGGTACGCGGTCCTCGTCCCTGACCATGGCCGACGGGCTGCGGGCCATCGGTCGCAGTCCGTCGGCGCTGTCGGCGGTGGTGGGGATCGTCGCCGGGCACGCGGTGATGGTCGGCGTCATGACGATGACCCCGGTCCACATGAGCGACCACGGGGCCGCGCTCACCGTCGTCGGGCTCACGATCTCCCTGCACATCGCCGGCATGTACGCGCTCTCTCCGGTGGTGGGCTGGCTCTCCGACCGGTTCGGTCGCGCCCCGGTGATGTTGGCGGGGCAGGTGGTGCTGCTGGTGGCCGCCGCGGTCTCGGGTACGGCCGGACACGACGAGATCCAGGTGACCGTCGGCCTGGTGCTGCTGGGGTTGGGTTGGTCGGGGGCGCTGGTGGCGGGCAGCGCGTTGTTGGCCGAGTCGCTCTCGGCGGAGATCCGACCCCGTGCGCAGGGCTTCAGCGACCTGGCGATGAACCTGGGTGGGGCGACCGCCGGCGCCCTGTCCGGGGTGGTGCTGTCGGTGGCCGGTTTCGGTGGGCTCAACCTGTTCGCCGCCCTGTTCACGCTGCCCGTGTTCGTCCTCGCGATCCGTGCGAGGGCGGCTCGCCGTGGGTGAGGCGCCCGGACCTTTACCGGAAACGCCCCGTGAACCTCCCCGTCCCGCGCCCGCGCCCGGTTAATCTGCGGATTCGGGGCGCCCACCGTCGATGGGTGGGCCGACCTTCGCTGGACGAAGGGATGTTCTCAGTGAGTGAGCGGGAGCCCGGGGACGGGCCGGGAGAGTGGCCGGAGCGGGATCCGGTGAACCACCGACCGCCGGAGGAATGGCGGCCGGGAGACCCGGGGGATCCGATGGGGGACGAGGGCCGGCCGCCGGGGGAGCCACCGCACCGACCACCTCCGAGGTCCGGTTCCCAACGGTCGGGCGGTTCGGGTGAGTTGTCCGAGGGGCCCAACGGCCCCGGGTGGGCCGGTCCGGAAGGTGCCGGTTACGCTCCCGGCTACGGCGACTACCCCAGCACCCCCGTCGACTATGGCAACGCCGGTGGTTACGTTCCCGGGACCGGGCCACCGCCGGTCCGACCGACTCCTTGGGGCAGGATCCTGGGGATCGGCTGCGGCGTGTTGCTCCTGGTGCTCCTGCTCCTGGGCGGCTGCGCGACGGTGCTGCTCTTCACCGCGGGGGCCGACGTTTCTCCGGCCCCCGAACCGTCCGACGACGGCCGGGTGGAGGCCCTGGTCCCCTGAGCCGGGAACGAAAAACGCCCGTCCCCCCGAAGGGCGGGGACGGGCCGCTGTCACGGAGGTCCGGTCAGGGAGCCAGCGCGGGGTCGCGCAGCCACTCCGACAGGTCCTCCTTTCGTTCGCTGTCGCACTTGAGCGGACACGTCGTGCAGTAGCCGTGTTCGGGGTCGCCCTTGTAGTCGAAGCAGCAGGTGCCCCGTACCGCCCAGGTACCGCGGGGGTGCTCCGGGGCGAAGGGGAACAGCCGGGGCCGCTTGCGGGTGATGGCGCCGGCCCCGATGACCGCGTCGCCCAGTCGGGTGGCCAGGTTCCAGGCCTGCTCGGCGTCGCGTCCCAGGTAGCGCGCCGGGTTGAGCATGTAGAAGTGCAGGGTGTCCAGGACCCAGCCCCACAGGGTGCGCTTGCCCGCTCGGGAGTGCTCCTGTAGGGCGTCGATGAGCGGTTCGAGGGTGGCGAACAGCGCCTCGGCGGTCAGCCGCAGTTGTTCGTGCTCGTCGCGGGCGACCACGGTGGCGGGGTGGTCGGTGTCCGGGTCGTCGGGCAGGACCACCGTGCGGGCGTCCACCACGATCGGGGTGCGAAAACGCGCCTCGGCGGTGTCCCATGGCAGGCGGAGCGTGTCCGGGTCGAGCAGGGGCGCGCGGCCGGTCAGGTACAGAGAGGACGCCACCAGGAAGAGGGGCTCGCGCAGGGTGACCCGGAGGAAGTTGGTGGCGGCGGGCAGGCGGTGTCCGGGCCCGTGCTCGGTACGCAGCTTGTCGAACAGCACGGGCAGCCAGCCCTCGACGGTCATCGACGTGACGCTGTGACACTGGGTGCCGTCGAACGGCCGCAGCTGAAGCGCCTCGAAGTCGATGATCTCGGGCAGCGGTGCGAACTTGAGCCGCGTGCTGACGGCGCGGATCGCGTCGAGCGGAGCTTGTGTCACCGCGGAACCTGCCCTTCGTCGCAAGATGAAAGCCGAAGTCTCGTCCGGAGGAAGTCGTGGTCGCAGCTACCACCGGGGACGGGTACATCTGCGCCTGTAAAGTGAGGCTACCCTAACGAAAGCCGCGGTAGCAATCATCGGCGGGCGAGTTTGCCCAAACGTGGGGCCGGAGTTCCCAGTTCAGGGGCTGTGCGGGCGGTGCCGGGCCCGGGGGGACGAGATCAGGTCGCGTGTGTCGGGTTGCGCCTGCGCCGAGGCCGGCGGTGGTACTTGAGCCACCACTCCACGAAGAGCAGCGGCACGACCCATGACAGGAAGCCCGACGCCGTGCCGACGTCGAGTCCCAGGGCGTCGAAGTCACCGTCGTAGACCGTTTCCAGCCGCGGCGACATGACCATCATCAAGACGATGAGGAGCACGCGGTTGAACGCGATGCCGTAGATGAGGGCGAAGCTGCGCAGCATCCAGTCGCGGTGTTCGGCGAAGCGCCGTCGTCGGACCATGACGTAACCCAGGAGGGTGAAGGTCAGCCACAGCACCGCCCACACGGTGTTGCCGATCTGGGAACTCGCGCCGGTGCCACTGAACGGTGCGATGAGCAGTGCCGGAATCCCGACCAGTGGGATTCCCGACCAGACGTACATCCGTCCGCTCCAGCGGTGCACGACCGGATGACGGGTGCGCAGCCACGGCCACACCTGGAGGATCACCAGCAGCGTCAGCAGCGCTCCGCCGAAGATGTGGGTGAGGAGCATCGGGAAGTACCAGGAGGGGCTCTCCGGTATCGGAAGTCGCGAGTCGGCCGGGTCCAGGCTCAGGTAGGGCGGGACCGAGTAGAGCAGGAACGTGACGCTGAACAGGGCCAACGGCAGGATCCAGGGTCGGCGCCACCACGGAACGGGTGGGACGGTCGGGTGTCGGCGGGATGGCGACGGGGTCGTGTCGGTCGAGATGGTGGGAGCCATGGTCGGTCTCCTTCGGGCGTTGGGTGGGTCGGGTGTCGGTGTCGCCGGTTCGCGCGGAGGCGCGTGGGGTCCGCGAGCGGTCGTGTTCGGCGACGCGGTGAACGGAACCGACGCGCGGCCGGTGGTGAGTGCCGGATTTGAACTGTGTGCGCCACACGCTAATAAGTGTATTTAATACACAGTTCTAGGATGGTGTCAACGAAGAAACCGACGACTGGTGGCCCATGACGACAGAGGACGCGCCCAAGAGCCGGATGGCGCGGGATGTGGAACTGCTCTGGGGGCTGGACGCCTCGCCCCGAAGGCGCGGACCCAAGCCCAGACTCAGCCGGGAGGTCGTGGTCCGCGCGGCCCTGCACGTGGCCGACGCCGAGGGCATCGAGGCCGTCTCCATGCAGCGAGTGTCCAAGGAGCTGGGCTACACGACGATGTCGCTGTACCGGCACGTGGACAGCAAGGAGGACCTGCTCGTCCTGATGCTCGACACCGCGATGGAGGAGGCGCCCCCCGGGCCCCGCGCGGACGGTGACCGGCGTGCCGGACTGGAGGAGTGGTGCCACGCCACTCTGGAGCTCTACCGGCGCCGTTCCTGGATGGTGCAGGTGGCCTTCTCCGGGCCACCCGGCGGCCCCAACGGCCTGCGCTGGATGGAGGCGGGGCTGCGCGAGCTGGTGGGCGCGGGACTGGAAGTGGGGGAGGCGGTCCAGATGCTCGTGCTGCTCTCGGCGGCGCTGCGCGAGAGCGTGCGGCTGGAAACCGACATGGCACGGGCGGCGCGATCCACGGGCAACACCCTGGCCGAGGTCGAACGCGACTACGGCCGCGGCCTGCGCAGGGTGGTCACCGAGGAGGAGTTCCCCACCGTCGCCCTCATGCTCCGCGAACAGGTGCTGGAGCCGAAGACCACGGCCGAGGCCCCCGAAGGAGCCGGTGAGCCCACTCGCGAACTGGACTTCGGCATCCAGCGGGTTCTCGATGGCATCGAGTCCTACGTGCGTACCAAGGGCGCCATCGGCGGAGCCTGACACGGCGAGGGCGTCGCGCTCGCGCGCGAGCGCGACACCCTCGGGCGGTCTAGTGCACCAGAACCAGGTGATGCCGGCCCAGGGCGGCCACCACCCGGCCGCACGGCTCCACCTCCACACCCGCCGCCGCGGCCAACTCCGCCACGGTCAGTTCGCGGTGTTCGGTGAGCGCCTCCAGCACCGGTTCGGTGACCGCCGGCAGCCGGTACCGCTTCCCCGCGACGGTGAGGGCGACCTTGTCACCCTCGCGCTCCATCGGCGGTGGCAGGATCGGTACGAACTCCACCCGTGCCTTCGCGCCGGGCACCGCGTCCTCCACCGGCCAGGGCAGCGCGAACGAGGTCCTGCGTGGAAAGCGTGCGTCTCGTTCGGCCAGGAACGAGTCCAGGTCCGCCTCCTCGGCCAACTCCGTCAGCCGGGCCGCCAACTCGTGCCGGTGTTTGCGGCGTGCGTCCGGGGCGGCGAAGCGCGGCAGGTCGCGTCGGAACGACTCCTCCTCGAAGAGCCGGCGCACCAACGCCTCGGCCCAGTCGATCCCGGTCGCTCGGGTGAAACCGAAGGTCAGGTGCATACTCATCTCACCGTTGCCGGTCACCGTGTGCCACCAACCGCGCGGCACGTGGATCACCTGGCCCGGCCGCAGTACGCCCTCCCACACCTGATGCAGTAGGCCTTCGGCGTCGCGCGGCGGGGTGTGGGTGTGGTCGGTGTCGTTCTTCATCGGGAACGGCCGGGTGCCCGGGCCGTGCACCTGCCAGTGCTTGGAGCCCGCCAACTGCACGATCATCGTGTCGTGGTCGTCCCAATGGGTGTCGAACCCGCGCGAGTCGCCCCAGATCAGGTACAGGTTGGCCTGCGCGCGTTCGCGCACCAGTCGCATCAGGTCGTCGGCGGCGGCGCCCACCGCCGGGTGCATCCGGTCCACCCCGTCCAGAACGAGGCTGGAACCGCTCCGCAGCTCCTTGTACAACGCCTCCGGACGCACGATCCGGCGGGCCTCGCGTGAGGCGGTGCCCGTCTCGGTGTAGCGGTCCAAGGGCACCGGGGAGCCCTCCCGGTGCAGCCGCAGCCGCGGCGGCTCGGGCGCGCACGTGGCCAGCACGTGGTTGAGGTCCTCCAGGGTGAACAGCGAACGTACGGCGTCCGCGCCCAGGTCGGCGAAGACGAACTCCTCCGATAGACGGGTGGTCAGGGCGTCGCGGCCCACGACGTCGCACAGGGCTTGGCTGAACAGGCGGCCGGGCTCGGTCACGGCGGTCCTTTCGACAGACGGGGAGGCGGTTCTGGGCGCGCGGACACCAGGGGAGAGCGTGAGGGGCCCGCCCGGCCCGGCTGCATGAGGCGGCCGGGCCGGGCGGGTCGGATCAGATGAAGTCGGAGCTGGAGTCGGTACCGTCACTGTCGCCGCCCGCGGTGATGTCGCGGGAGGTCACCTCCGCCAGGTCCTCGACCTCGATCTCGATGGGGTCCATACCGCACCTCGCTTTCTGTGGAAGTGTTCGATTCCTCTTGCCCAGGGCCGTCCCGGTGCCTCTCAGCGGCCGGTCAGCCCCGTCCGGTGCGCCGCGAACGCATGGGCGTCCGCGGCCAGTGCGATGGCCCTGCTGACCGAGCGTGGACCGTGTCCCACGTCGCGCTCGTATCGCAGCAGGGCGGGTGGATGCCCCTGTTCGTACCGGCCCGTGGCGAGCAGTGCCGCGCACATCTTGCGCGGGTGCGCGGCGTCGGTCCGGGTGTCCCCGGCGAATCCGGTGAGCAGCACGGAGGGGTGGCTCAGACCCGGGGTTCGGCGCGCGCTCTCCAGCGCCCGGTGATAGGGGGAGTAGGACATCAGGGCGGTGAAGTCGTCGGGGTCGGCCGCGCTGCCGAACTCGCGAGTCCACATCCGTCCCAGCCCCATGCGTTCGAAGCGGGCCATGTCGGCGAGCGGGGCCGAGGCGATCACCGCCGCGCACAGGTCGGGTCTGGCTGTGGCCGCGGCGAGTACGAGCAGTCCTCCGGCCGAGCCGCCCGACAGACACAGCTGGTCCCGGGCGCACCACTGGGCCTCGACCAGGTGGTCGGCGGCGGCCACCAGGTCCTGAACCGCCCGTGGTTTGTTGCGGCCCGACCCGTCCAGATGCCAGCGTCGTCCGGCGTCACCGCCGCCGCGCACGTGTGCCACCGCGTAGCGACCGCCGCTGAGCAGCCAGGCCAGCACGGTGGCGCTGAATCCGAACCGGCGGGGACGGCCGAACCCTCCGTAGGCGTGCAGCAGCAGGGGACGCGGCCCAGAGCCGTCGGAGTCATCGGAGACGTCGAAGACGGTGACCGGCACCCGGGTGCCGTCCTGGGAGCGGCACCACGCCACGGTGCGCTCCACCCGCGGGGAGGTCGCCGTCCGTCCGGTGCTCGGGGGCCAGGGGAGGGGGACGTGTTCGCCCGGTGCCAGTCGCAGCACCCGCTGCTGGGTGGACACGTCGGCGTAGCCCAGGTACACCGAGCCGTCGGGGGCCG
>NZ_DYZD01000330.1 GCF_020741345.1 Nocardiopsis listeri | reverse complement strand
CTGGACCCGGGCGCCTGCGCACCGGTGCGCATGGCCGAGCAGCACGCATCGGCGGAGGCGGTCGGTGCCGGCACCGTCGAGTTCCTGGACTTTCCCGACGGCATGCTGGAGTACGGGCTGCCACTGCGTCGGGCCCTGGCCGAGGCGATCCGCCGGCACCGGCCCGAGGTGATCGTGTCCATCAACTTCCGGGAGCACTTCGCCGGTGGCGGCGGGTTCAACCACGCCGACCACCGTGTTCTGGGACCGGCTCTTTTGGACGCGGTGCGAGACGCCGCGAACCGGTGGGTCTTCCCCGAACAGTCGGCGGAGGGGAACGAACCGTGGTCCGGGGTGCGGATGGTGGCCTTCGGGGCCGCGCCGGAGTCGACGCACTACGTGGAGCTGAGCGAGGAGAACCTGGACGCGGGCATCGCCTCCCTGGACGCGCACGAGGTGTACCTGGCCGATTTGGACGGGTTCGAACAGAAGACCTTCCTGCGTGAGGCCGCCGTCCGAGCGGGAGAGCAGGTGGGGGTGCCGCTGGCCACCTCCTTCGAGGTGTTCGAGGTTTGAGAACCGACGGGAGAGGCCGATGGGGAAGGCCGCGGTGAACGGGTCCCGCCTGAAAGGGGTTCTGTTGTGGACCCTGGCCACGGTGGTGGCGCTGCTGCTCGTGGCGACCGCGGTCTTCTTCGGCTGGGCGCTCACTCCGCACCGGGCCGAGGCCGAACCGCTGCGACGGGCGCAGGAGAACCCGGACGTGGCGGTGACCCGGGGCGAGGACCAGGTACTGCTGTCCCCGACCGGGGAACCATCGGGTACCGGGGTCGTGTTCTACCCGGGTGCTCGGGTGGAGCCGGACGCCTATGCGGCGACCTGGGCACCGATCGTGGCCGCCACCGGGGTCACCGTGGTCGTGCCGGACATGCGCCTCAACCTGGCCCTGTTCGACCAGGACCGCGCCGAGGACGTGGTGACCGAACTACCGGAGGTGGACACCTGGTACCTGGGCGGACACTCCATGGGCGGTGCCTTCGCCGCCCAACACGTGGGCACCGGCCACACCCACACCGACTGGGCCGGACTGGTGCTGTGGGCCTCCTACGCGGTGGAGGCCGCCGACCTGGCCGACCGTGACGACCTGCGGGTGCTCTCGGTGGCCGGAACCAGGGACGGGGTCCTGCCCCTGCCGGAGATCGCGGAACGAAGACCGGCGCTGCCACCCGACACCGTCACCGTGACCGTGGAGGGCATGAACCACGCCCAGTTCGGTGCCTACGGCTCCCAGGCCGGTGACGAGGAACCGGAGTTGGGCGAGGAGGAGGCCCACGAGAGGCTGACCGAGGCCACCTCGCTGTTCCTGGTCTCCTGAACGCGCGCGGTCGGTCAGGGCGGTGAGGCGAGGACCCGGGACAGGGCTTCCAGGGCCGGTCCCTTCCAGGTGGGTTCGCCACCGGTAAGACCGGCCTCCCCGGCGCGACCGAACTCGATGAGCCCCTGACAGCGCAGCAGCGCCCACCCTCGGTCCCGCAGGACGGTGGCCTCGTCGGCACGGACGTATTCGGTGAAGAAGTGCTCGGCCGAACCCGAGGGAAGCAGGAGCCAGGCCGCAGAGAGATCGGTCGCCGGATCACCGGCGCACATGTCGCCGAAGTCGATCACCCCGGTCAGGGCGCCGACGTTACCCACGACGTTGGCGGGGCGCAGGTTCCCCGTGCAGCCACACCGGTGTTCCTTCCGCCGCAGCCCCGGAGCGTGCGGGGTGCGCGGCATGCGCACGGCCGGTTCGGATCCCAGGCGCCACATCCGGTTGTCCCAGCCGCCGTCGACCACGCGCAGCTCCAGCCCCGCCAGATCCGGGTGCTGGGACTCCAACAACGACCGCACCAGTGCCTCGTCGGCGGAGGGATCCTCGGTGAGCGTGCCGTCCGCGCTCACGAGTCCGACCGTGCGGGGCCGGGGTCGACGGGCTCGGTGACGTGACCGGTGAACAGCAGGGCGTGGCCACGACGCAGCGCGACGCGGAAGGGGCGGTCCACGGTGAACCTCTTCGGCTTGGTCGGGATGGCGGCGGCCATCGTCATCACCGCGGCGGTGGCGGCCGCGCCCTCGGCACCGCGCTCGTCCACGCGCAGCACCGACTGGTGCACGATCGCGTCGACCTTGAGCGGTTCGGTGCTGATCCCGGAGAAGTCGGCGTCGTCGGTGGCCAGAGCACGGACCGGGACGGCACCGGCGGCCAAGGGATCGAGCAGGGCGATGTCGCTGTCCACGGCGAACCGGGGCAGCGCCAACTCGATCTGTTCCTGGCGACGGTGCCGGTACAGGTCGCGCAGTGTCCGCTCGTCCGGTGGTTCCTCCTGGCCCAGGAACACGTCGAGGGTGAGCCCGTGCTCACCCGGCAGGCTCACCATCCGCCACCCGTCGTGCTCGGCGTGGAGCATGCGGCCGGTGCGGTGCATGGTGGGCACCTTCCGCTTGCCCGCGGGGGAGTGGAAGGTGCGGTCCTTGGTCCGCTCCACCTCGAAGGGGTCGCACCAGACCATCTTCACCCACAGGGCGTTGACCAGCAGCATTCTCACGTCGGGGTCGACGGTGCCGGGGGAGAGGAGTTCGTCGATCAGCCCCTGGGTGACCTCACCGACGCGTGCGTTGACCTTTCGGCGCACCCCCTCGGCGTCGCCGCGGAAGTCGACCAGGTCCACCTCCGCCCCGGCCCGGGACCGGACCCGCTCCTCGAAGTCGGCGCGCACCGGCAGGTCGGCGGGCACGTACAGCCCGTTCAGCACCGCCAGGTCCAACCCCTCGGCGGCCGCCACCGCCTCGTCCAGGGCCTTCACATGACCCGACAGGTCCCCGCCCGGGGCCAACAGATCGGTGAGTTCGCTTCGGGTCCGGCCGCCGGCGCCCTCGGCCAGCAGGGTGAGCACCGCACCGACCGAGTACGGCGACCAGATGTGGGAGGTGCCGGCGTCCCACAGTTCCCGTTCCAGGACGGCGGCGAAGCGTGCGTGGTCCTCCTGGGGCGGACGGTCCTGTCCGGTGGTGCTCAAACGGGCCTCCTCGGCGTGTGCGGGTGGGCCGCCAGGTTACGGAACGATGGTGAGGCGGCGCCAGGGCCCGCCGCGTTCCGTCGGCGTGTAAGGAGCCGGTGACAAGTCGCACGCGACAAGCCGTGACGAAGGAGGGCAAGACCGGTCGAGCCACCCGCACGGTCGCCGAGAACATCGAACCCGGCCGGTGTCGACTCGCGTAGGGTGGTGCATCATGGCCGGCGGCCCTAGGGGTCCAGATGCGGGAGCGGGATGACTGAGCAGCAACGGGCCTCCGAAGAGACGGCCCAGGAGGCGGACCGGGCGGCGGCCGCCGCCATCACCGAGGGCACGGTGGAGGCCCTGGTCCGTAGCAAGCTCGCCGAGGCCCTCGGCGGTAAGCGAGGCATGGTCGAGGCGGCCATCCCGACGCTGACCTTCACCATCTCCTACATCATCGGCTCCGAGCTGCGACTGTCGATCGTTCTCGGTGTGGTCGCCGCCCTGCTGCTGGGCGTGCTCCGCCTGGTGCAGCGTTCCTCGGTGCAGTACGTCGTCACCAGTCTGTTCGGCATCGGTATCGCCGCGCTGTTCGCCATGCGCAGTGGCAACGCCGCCGACGCGTTCCTGCCCGGTGTCATCTACAACGCCGTCTACGCGCTGGTGCTGAGCGTCTCGGTCCTGCTGCGTTGGCCGGCCATCGGGCTGATGATCGGCCCGTTCATCGGGCACAAGGAGGACTTCACCTCCTGGCGGAGCAATCCCGCCGTGGTCAAGCTGGCCTCCAGGTTGACCTGGCTGCTGGTGCTGCCGTGCGTCATCCGCGTCCTGGTCCAGTATCCGCTGTGGTTCGCCGACAACCAGGGCTGGGCCGACACCTTCGCGATCCTGGGCTTTTCCAAGGTCGCCATGGGTTGGCCCCTGCAGGTGGCGGCCTTCGCCGGCATGGTGTGGGTCCTGGCCCGAGGCCGTACCCCACTGGATCAGGAGCGAGGGGACTTCGAGCAGGAGACGGCCTCGGATCCCGACCGCGACTAGGCTCCGTCCTCCGGGGCCCTGCGCCCGTCATCGGCCTCGACGGAGGGCCCGGCGGATCCGCCGGCGAGCGGGCGTTCCACGGTTGCTGGAGGCACCGGGCTAGTCGATGGCGGCCGGGTCGGCTTCGTCGACGGGGCCGAGGACCGCTTCCAGGGGGCCGAGGGAGTCCGGCTCCGCCAGGAACACCACGGTGTTGCCCACCGCGAGGGTGCGTTCGGGGTCCGGTGGGCGCACCCCGCCCGGGCCCAGGACCGCCACCAGCGCCACGCCCTCGGGCAGCGCCTGGGTGAGCTCGGATTCGGTGCGGTCCACGAACGGGCTGCCCGCGTGCAGTACCGATTCGGCGACCTCCGCGCCCGGCAGGGGCGGCAGGGTGCCCTCCTCCTCCGGGTAGTCCTCCTCGTCGGGCACGTCCTCGACCAGGTCGGCGATCAACCGGGGAGGAGAGACCGCCAGGTCGACGCCCCAGGAATCATTGAACAGCCACTCGTTGTCGGGCTCGTTGATGCGGGCGATCACCCGATCGACCCCGAACTCGGTCTTGGCCAGCAGGGACACCACCAGGTTGACCTTGTCGTCGCTGCTGGCTGCGATGACCACGTCGAAGTCGCCCAGCCGGGCGTCCTCCAGGGTGGCCAGCTCGCAGGCGTCGGCGAGCAACCACTCCACCTGGGGCAGGTCGTCCACGCCGATCGCCCGGGTGTCCCGGTCGATCAACAACACGTCGTGTCCACTGCCCGCCAGTTCCGTGGCTATGGAACGGCCCACGCTTCCGGCCCCCGCGATGGCGATCCGCATCTCACCCACGCCCCGTCTCGTCCTCGAGCGGCTTGTCCAACCGCCCTGTCAGCTCGCCCATGTCGCGGCCGTGCGCCACCACGTGCAGCACATCGCCCTCGACCAACGTCTCGCCGGCGGTGGCGAGGGAGATCCGGCCCTGGCGCACCAGGTACACCAGCCGCAGGGGAACGGCCTCCTCCAGTTCGGCGACGGTCGAACCCGCCCAACCCGAGGGCAGGGGCATCTCCCTCATGGTCAAGGTGCCCGAGGCGTCCTGCCACTCGGGGGCCGTGTCGAGCCCGCCGTCACCGGGCAGCACCCGGCGCAGGATCGAGTCAGCGGTCCAACTGACCGTCGCCACCGTGGGGATCCCGAGGCGCTGGTACACCTCGGCCCGGCGCGGGTCGTAGATGCGCGCCACCACGTTCTCCACCCCGAACGCCTCGCGGGCCACCCGCGCCGCGATGATGTTGGAGTTGTCACCGTTGCTGACCGCGGCGAACGCGGACGCGCGGTCCACACCGGCCGACAACAACACCTCACGGTCGTGGCCCACGCCGCGCACCGCGTGTTTGGCCACCGAGCCGCGCAAACGTCTGAACGAGTCCGGGTCCTGGTCGATCACCGCCACCGTGTGGCCCAGATCCACCAGTGTGTGCGCCAGGGTGGAACCCACCCGACCGCACCCCATGATCACGATGTGCACCTCGTCAGCACTCCCCGTCCACCTCGGGATGCACGGGTCCGGTCCCGTCGCCCGATGGTTCCACCTTGGCACACATCCGAGTGATACGCGCGACCACCCCGGCGGACGGCACCGGATCCAGTCCGCGGATCGGAAAAGGCCCGGTAGATTGGGGCGGATTGGTGGCTGTGCGCGCAGGGTCACCGTAGGACCCGACCACCGAAGGACACCACCATGACCCTTGTAGGTACCGAGATCGAGCTGGACGTCGACGACGTCGCCCACGGCGGCTGGTGCGTGGGACGCCACGGCGAGCAGGTCGTCTTCGTCCGTCACGCCCTGCCCGGCGAGCACGTCCGGGTCAAGGTCACCGAGCAGACCACCCGTTTCCTGCGGGGCGAGGCCGTGGAGGTCATCACCGCCTCACCCGACCGCGTCGAGGCGCCCTGTGCGTTCGCCGGGCCCGGCATGTGCGGCGGTTGCGACTGGCAGCACGCCTCCCTGGACGCCCAGCGTCGGCTCAAGGGCAAGGTGGTCGCCGACCAGCTCAGCCGGATCGCCGGCATCGACATGGCCGTGGACGTGGAGGAACTGCCCGGCACCCCCGATGGTCTGGGCTGGCGCACCCGCGTGCGCTTCTCCGTCGACGAGGACGGCCACGCCGGTCTGCGCCGTCACCGTTCCCACGACATCGAACCCATCGACCGCTGCCTGATCGCCCACCCCGGCGTCAGTGAACTCGGCGTCACCGACGTGACCTGGAAGGACGTGAGGGAGGTGGAGGCGGTGGCCTCGGCCACCCGCGCCGACCGCGCCGTCGTCGTCACCCCCACCACCGCCAAGCTCGGCGATCTGCCCGACCTCAAGGCCTCCAGCGCGGTGCTGCGCCGTTTCAAGGGCGGTCGAGTGCAGTCGGTGCGCGGCCGCAAGGGTGTGCGCGAGGATGTGGCGGGCCGTGAGTACCGGGTCGGCGCCGGTGGATTCTGGCAGGTCCACCCCGCCGCCGGCGAGACGCTCTCCGCCGCGGTTCTGGAGGCCCTGGAGCCCAAGCCGGGCGAGACCGCCCTGGACCTGTACTGCGGCGCCGGCCTGTTCACCGGCGCGCTCGCCGAGGCCGTGGGCCCCGAGGGCCGCGTGATGGGCGTGGAGAACGGGGAGAACGCCGTTCGCGACGCCCAGTACAACCTCAAGGACCAGCCGCAGGTGCGCGTCGAGCGCGCCGACGTGGCCAAGCAGATGCGCGAGTGGGCCGACGTGCGCGCCGACGTGGTCACCCTGGACCCGCCGCGCGCCGGCCTGGGCAAGGAGGTCGTGCGCAAGGTGGCGGGCATGAAGCCGCGCCGTGTCGCCTACGTCTCCTGTGACCCGGCCACGCTCGCCCGCGACCTGGCCGACTTCGACCGCTCCGGCTACCAGCTGGTGGGGTTGCGCGCCTTCGACGCCTTCCCCATGACCCACCACGTGGAGTGCGTCGCGGTGCTGGAGCCGGTCAGGCTCGCCCGTCGTCACCGCGAGGACCAGGACTGACGAAGCGTCGCGGGGGCCGGTCCGGACACCTTCGTCGTTCCGGACCGGCCCCCGTCGTCGTTACGGGCCGAAGCGGTCGTTACAGGCCGGAGCAGTCTCCGGAGACCGCCCCCGTGACGTCGTTGGCCGCACCGAAGTCGGTCACGTCCGGACCGTTGCCGGAGCAGGCGAGCGAACCGCGCACGCTGGAGCCCGCCACGACGGGGCCGTACCCGTCCTCACCGGTCCAGGTGTGGGCCGGCACCTGGGTGTTGTCGCGCAGGGCCACCGAACCGGTCAGCGCCGTGCCCAGGATGGTCACCTCGGAGGTGGTGCCGGTGATGGAGACCGCGCCGCGCACGTCGCCATCGGTCAGGCGCACGGTGTCGGCTCCCGTGGCGGACAGGCCACCGCGCAGGGCGCCGCCCTCGACCACCAGGGACGCGCCCTCGGTGACGGTGACCGGACCGCGTACGTTCACGTCGTCGAGGCAGAGCACGCCCTCATCGACGGTCAACCCTCCGAAGACGTCGTCGGTGACGGTCTCGGTGCACTCCAGGTCGGCCCCGGGCACGACCGTGGCTCGGAAGTCGTCGGGGGCGCCGATGTTGCCGGCGGAGTCGATGGCGCGGTGTTCCACGGTGTGGGTGCCCCAGCCGCTCTCGTGGCCGTCCACCTCGAAGACCGCCATGGACAGGCCACCGCCGCCCAGGCTGCCGTAGACGAGGTCGTCGACGTTGATCCCGTCGGGAGTGAACCGGAACGGCGCCTCGGAGTCCTCGGGCCAGCCGTAGTAGTGGTGCCAGCCGTCGCCGTCGACCCGGAACTCGCCCACCACGTGCCCGTTCCGGTCGTCCTCAGGGGTCAGCTTCATCGAGAACTCGTTGAGGAACAGGTGGTGTTCCTCGCCGGTCACCGTGGCCGCCGGCGTCGACAGCTCGCGCGGAGCCTCGGGGTCGGTCGCGTCCACGGTCCAGGTGAGCGTCTGCGAGTCGGAGCCTTCGGGGTCGGTGACCGTGGCGGTCAGCGTGTGGTCGCCCGTCCGCAGTTCGAACTCCCCCAGGTCCAGGGTGCGTCCGTCCGTCGCGGTGGACACGGGTTCGCCGTCCAGCTCCCATGTCACGTCGAGCACCCGGTCGGTGGGACGGGTGGTCTCGGCGTAGACGACCTCGTCGGCGGCCACCGCCCGTTCGGTGTCGCGGTGCTTGTCGAAGGCGACCTCCGCCTCGACCGGTTCCAAGGGCTCCCCGACCGTCCAGGTGAGTGTGCGGGTCATCGCCTCGGACTCGCGGACGGCCGGGTCACGGACGAACTCGGTGGGGTCCTGCACGGTCACCGACACCTCGGCGCCCTCGGCCGGGGCCGGCCGGTCCAGCGCCAGGTGGCGTGACCCGGCGGCCTCGGACACCTCCTCGCCGTCGATCGACCAGGTGTACTCCAGCTCGTGGAAGACCGGATGCGGGCCCTCGACCCACAGCACGTCCTCGGCGCCGACCTCGCCCTCGGGGGTGGCGGAGACCGGCAGGGACGCCTGGTCGCGCAGGCCGGAGATCCGGTGCGTCATGACCTCCCGGCCGACCTGGTCGAAGTAGTAGCCCAGGGTCTTGAGCATGGAGTGGGCGCTGGGCCGCCACACACCCTCGGAGTGGTACAGCCCGCCTTCGTGCCCATCGGGGTCGGCCGCCCGGATGGTACCGCCGGCCTCGCTCTCCTCACCCAGCCAGCGCCACCACTCGGCCTCCTCCTCGACCATCTCCTCGGAGGTCATCAGCGTGTGGTGGGCCGAATCGGGCTCCTCCCCCTCGTAGCGGCCCAGACTGGTGTCGCGGAAGTAGTAGGGGTACTCGTCCTGGAGTTCACCCAGGGAATGTCCGAGTTCGTGTGGGCTGATCAGTGCCGAGAGCGCGTTGCCCGAGGACGCCGTCGCCAGGCGTCCGCCGGCCCCGCCGTAGGTGTCGCTGTTGGCCAGGGCCAGGATCTGCCGGTTGTCTTCGGTCACACCGGGGACCATGTCGGCGGCGGCGTCGGCCGCCTCGGAGTCCACGGTCAACAATCGCTCCAGCGCCTCCTCGTCGCAGCCGTTGAAGAAGCCCATGCCCAGGGCGGTGTCGCGCCGCTCCCAACCGTCGGCGGGGTCGCAGTCCACACCGGACTCGGCCGAGGGGGTCTGCACCAGATACACGTTGAAGTAGTGCCGGTAGGAGCGGAACGGCTCGATGCTCCACTGCACGTTGAGGTGCTGTTCGACCTGATCGTGGTACAGGTCCATCTCGTCCTCGGTGTACCCGTCGCCCAACAGGACGAGGTTGAACCGTTCGGAGGGGTCGCCGGTGACCTGGATCGGCACCACCGTGGCCTCGTCCAGGGGCGCGGCCTCGGCGGGGTGTTCGGGGCCGAAGAGCACGAGGGTCGTGGACAGCAGGGACAGGGCGGCCAGGGCCGCCGCGGGTCTGCGCACAGGGGGTTCCTTCTGATCGGGGGAGACGTGCCGCGCAGCGTACTGATGTTCGCATGTCGGCCACCAGGGGAAGGGCCATAAGGGCTTGGATAACCCGCCCGAGGGTGGGGACCGTTGCCCGTGAGAGGGGATACGCCCATGGCACAGCGCAGCCCGGGGGAGGACCACCCCATCACCGTCGAACCCACCGGAGCACCCGTGACGGTGCGGGTGGACGGCAGGGTGATCGCCCGGACCACGTCCGCGCTCACCCTGAGCGAGGCGAGCTACCGGCCGGTCCAGTACGTGCCCGTCTCCGACGTGGACCCCGAGGTCCTGCGTCGCACCGAGACCACCACCTACTGCCCGTACAAGGGCACCGCCGCCTACTACGACCTGGATCTGGGCGAGGAGGAACTCGCCGACACGGTGTGGACCTACCAACGGCCCTACGAGGGGGTCGCCGGCATCGCCGACCACGTCGCCTTCTACCCGGGACGGGTGGAGATCGAGGTGGAGGGACGAGGCGAGGACTGAGGGCGGTGCCCCGCACCCGCGGGAACGCGGGGCACCCGTCGCTATCGGCGTGATCGGGGCTTTCGACCAGAGGGGGCCTTCAGCACGGCCAGACCCAACGCGAGGACGACCAGCCCCGACCAGGACGCCCACGGCAGGCGTTCACCCACCAGGGCCACGCCCAGCACCGTGGCCACGGCCGGTTCGGCGAGGCTGAGCGTGGTGGCGGTGGAGGCCGAGGTGTGCCGCAGCCCGTGCCCGAACAGCCGGTAGGCGAGGAACACGGTGAACAGCGCCAGGTGCAGGGCCACCAACGCGCCTTCGACCGTGGCCAGCCACGCCGTCCCGGTGGTCACGACCACCGGCAGTACCAGGATGCCGCCGCCCGCGAACATCGTGCCCATCACCGCACCGGAGGTACGCCCCCCGCGGATCAGCCGTTCGGCGATGATCGTGTACAGCGCGTAGGAGAACCCGGCCACCAGGGCCAGGAACACCCCCGACGGACGTACCGGAGTCGGGCTGCCGACCGGATCGGGCCCCAGGACGAGCACGGCGCAGCCGATCACGGCCGCGACGGTGGCCACCGTCCAGCGCCGGTCGGGACGTACCCGCTCCAGCCGCCAGGCCAGCAGGCCGGCGAAGACCGGGGCGCTGCCCAGGGTGATCACGGTCCCCACGGCCACACCGGCATGGGCGACCGCCGGGTAGAAGGACAGCGGGTATCCGGCGACCGCGACCGCGCCCAGCAGCAGGATCGCCCGAGTGCGCCCATCGGAGCGGGTGAGCAGGGCGGACGATCCCCGTCCGGTGAGGAACAGCAGGATTCCGCCGAGGACCAGCCCGGCCGAGCCGATCGCGGCGGGGTGGGCGCTGTCGGGGGCGAAGGAGCTCGCGGTGCCGGTGGTGCCCCACAGAACCGCGGCGCCCAGGATCGGCAACGGGCCGCCCGTGAGCCGGGACAGGGTGGGGTTCGTCCCGTTCGAGGCCGTGGAGGAGGTGTGTTCTGGCACGTTCGTACTTTCCGTCTCGACGCCTGAAGGGTTGCTTCGGGACGCACGACGGGCCGGACCGCTCACCCTGGAGGCGGGGCCTTGGGACGGGGGAGAGGCCGGCCGGTGCGCCCGATCAGGCGCTCAGTGGCGGCAGGACCTTGTGCCAGTGGTAGTTCACCTTCCCCACGGTAACGCGCAAGGTGTGGCCGGGCCGTCCCGGGGTCGGGCGAACGTCAGGTGCCGGGCGGTGGTGAGCCCTGGTGGTCGATGAACTCCGGCTCGAAGATGGAGCGTGCCCAGTCGGGTTCGGGGATCGCGTCGGGCCCTGTCAGCGACAGTCCGAGCAGTTCGGCGAGGGCGGCCGTGCCCGTGGTCGGAGAGGTCAGGGTGTCCCAGTGCTCGCGCGCCACCGCGGCCACTTGTTCCTCGGGCAGGGCGAGCATCGCGTGGGTCAGCCGCAGGTCGTCCCTGCCGGGTGCGAAGTCCGCCAGGAACCACTCCGCGGCATCCAGGCCCTCGCCCCCGATCGCCACCGTCCAGGCACCGACCACGGTTCGGGCCTGTCCGGTGCCCGTGTATCCCACGTCGGTGGTCCGGTCCATGTCCAGCACGTGTGAGACCAGGTCGGTGCGCAACTGGGCGCGGTGCATCTCGTCGTCGGGCAGCCAGTACTCGGTCAGCACGATGGCGTCGTCGGGCGGGTGGATCAGGACGTCCGCGCGCAGGGTGTGGTTGGCCTGCCACACCGTCGGCCGGGGGACGTCCTCGGGCAGGACGCGCAGCACCGGCTCCAGGTCCGCGTGCCAAAAACCCACCCATGACTCGTAACCGGGCAGCGGGCAGTAGGTCATTTCGTCCAGCTCATGGCAGGAGTCGGTCGCCTGGTCCCGAGGGCGGGCGTTGGCGGTCAGGGCGTCGTAGGAGTACTCGCGCTGGGCGTGGACGTGCAGCGCGGACATCCCGACCACGACCACAGCGGCCATGGTCAGGCCGACCGGGCGCAGGAACCGGGTGTCGCGGCGCGCGGCCAGGGCGAGCAGACCGGCGCAGAGCACCATCGATACGGCGTGCGCCAGATAGAAAAGGGCGGTCGTGGCGGTGTCGGGATAGAGGATCGGCAGCGGCTGCAACGCCATGCTGACAAGGCTGCCCATGCGGGAGACGATCACGTCCGCACGGGTGTCGAAGGCCAAGAACGAGGACGACAGGTACAGGGGCAGCAACAGGGCGACCGCGATCAAGGGACCGTAGGAACGGGTCCAGGCGACCGAGGCCACCGCGCCCACGGGCCCGGCCCAACCGAGGACGACGACCCCCGCGAACGCCGCCGGCTGCGGTGTCCCCGCGATGGGGGCCGACGCGGTCGCCACGTACATCGTCAGGAAGGCGCACATCAGCGCGGTGGTGAGGAGGATCGAGGCCAGTGCCAACGACGCCAGCCGGGCCGTCGGGGGCAGGGGCAGGGGCATCGACCGGGAGTGCCGCACTTCGCGCAGGGCGGGGAAGGTCGTGACCGCGAACATGGCGGCACTCACTCCGGCGGCGCACAGCACGGCCTCGTTGAAGAAGTCGCCCATGGTCGGCATCCCGGACTCGTAGGAGGTCAGCCACACCAGGGCCGCCGCCGCAGGAACCAGGAGCAGGAAGAGCGGACTCCTCAACAGGTGGCGCAGGTTGAACCCGGTCAGTCTCCCGAAGGTGACGGCGTTCGCCCACCGTCGGGTCCGAGCGGGGCCGCTCAACGGGCGACCGATCCGGTCAGCAGCAGGTAGGCGTCCTCCAACGACGGTTCCACCGGGGCCCGGTCCACGGTGTCGGGAACGTCGGACTCCTCCGGACCCAGGACCCGATAGCGGCCGTCGGCCAGCCGCCACGACGTCACCTCCGCGGGTGGACGGGATCCCTGTTCCCACACCCGGCCCCGGGCGCGGGC
>NZ_DYZD01000329.1 GCF_020741345.1 Nocardiopsis listeri | reverse complement strand
TCCATCGACTCCTGGTCGACCAGGTCCGGCACGAGTTCACCGCGTCGCACCAGTACGTGGCGATCGCCGCCTGGTTCGACGACCAGGACCTGCCCCAGTTGGCCCGGGTCTTCTACGAGCAGTCCCTCGAGGAACGCGACCACGCGATGATGCTCGTGCGGTACCTGCTCGACAACGACGTGACGTTCGCCCTCCCGGGTGTCGACGCGATCGAGACGGATTTCGCCGTCACCCGTGACCTTGTCGCCCTGGCCCTGCGTCAGGAGCGAGAGGTGAGCGACCAGTTCCAATACCTGGCCAAGGTGGCCCGTGACGAAGAGGACTACACGGGCGAACAGTTCCTGCAGTGGTTCATCCAGGAGCAGGTCGAGGAGGTCGCCAAGATGTCGACCCTCCTCAACGTCGTGGACCGTTCCAACGGCAACCTTTTCGACGTGGAGACCTTCGTGGCCCGCGACATGCCCAGCGAGGACAACGGCAGCCAGTCCGCGCCCGGCACCGCCGGCCCCTCCGTGTCCTGACCCACGACGCCTCGCGTGAACACACGCCCCGCCCGGCTCCCGGGCGGGGCGTCGTCGCGCGGCCCGGCCGGGGCATACTGGGGACATGCCTGAGGCTCTGCCGATCTTCCCACTGAACACCGTGCTGTTCCCGGGGATGACGATCCCCCTGCACGTCTTCGAGCAGCGGTACCGGAAGCTGGTCTCGGAACTGCTCGGACCCACGATGGCCGGGGGCGAGGCCGGTGGCCGCGAACGCGGGCCGGCCCGTTTCGGTGTCGTGTGGATCGAGTTGGGCCACGAGGTGGCGAGCGAGTCCGGTCAGGGCGCGGGCGGTGCCGACACCGGAGTGCCGCACACCGTCGAGCACACGCGTGCGCCGTCGCTTCCGGTGGTGAGCGCCGTGGGGTGCACGGCGGTGGTGCGCGACGTACGCACCTACGAGGACGGCCGATACGACCTGGTGGTCGAGGGCGGCACCCGGTTCCGTGTCATCGATCTGTCGGAGGTCGACACCTTCGGCACCGACGACTACTCCACCGCCTCGGTGTCGTTGCTCCCCGAGGCCTTGGGACCGGACGCCAAGGAACACGCCGACCGGGTGCAGGACCTGTACGAGGTCTACCGGGGGCGGTTGTCCCAGATCGGCATGGCCCCGGAGACCTCCCGTGACCTGCCACGCGACCCGATCGCGCTGTCCCACGCGGTGGCCGCCTCGATCGTGCTGGACCCGGCGGAGAAGCAGCGCCTGTTGGAGGCCGAGGACGCCGCGACCCGGTTGGCCGTGGCCGCGCGTTTCCTGCGCCGGGAGAACCGGATCGTGGCCGCACCCACCCTGCCGAACCTTCCGGCGGGCCCCTTCCTCAACAACGGCGTCTCCTTCAACTAGCGTGCCCGTCGAAACCGGGCAGGCGTTGCGCTAGCCTGCCCGCAAGCCATAGACCAGTGGAAAGCCCAGGTAGCCGATGAGTGGAAAAGCCACGCCCGCGACCGTGGCGGCGGGACGGACCAAGACCACCTACACCCTGCACGCCTACGAGGTCGGTGGAGACGGCGACGGCCACTCCTATGGGGCCGACGCGGCGGACGCGATCGGAGTGCCCCACCATCAGGTGTTCAAGACCCTGGTGGCCGAGGTGGACGGGGTGTTCACCGTCGGGGTGGTCCCGGTGAGCGGTTCGTTGGACCTCAAGGCGTTGGCCATGGCGGTCGGTGGCAAGAGGGCCACGATGGCAGAGCCGGCCCGCGCGGAGAAGATCACCGGGTACGTGCGAGGCGGCATCAGCCCGCTGGGACAGCGCAAACGGCTGCGCACGGTGATCGATTCCTCGATCACCTCCCTGGCCGCGGTGTACGTGTCGGCGGGGCGGCGCGGCCTGCAGATGGAGTTGGCCCCGGCCGATCTGATCCGACTGACCGAGGCGATCACCGCACCCATCTCGTCGACCTGAGGTGAGGTGCCACACGCAGCGGATTCCGCTGTGACACAAGGGACCGTGGACCCCGGCACATTCGACCACAAGCTGTTGCCCACCCCCCTACCCGGCGGTAGCTTTGTGAAATGGGCAACATCTCATCCCCCTATCGGTCCGTCCCCGACATGTTCGCCTCCCGCGTCGCCCGATCCGGCGATCGGGAGGCGTTCAGTTATCCCGTCCCCTCCCCCGGTGGTGATCCCGAAACCTGGCAGAGGCTCACCTGGAACCAGACCCGCGACCGTGTGCGCGACCTGGCCCTGGGCCTGCACTCCCTCGGCCTGACCTCCCAGGCCCGCTGCGCGATCGTCTCCAACACCCGGATCGAGTGGATTCTGGCCGACCTGGCGATCCTGTGCGCCGGCGGCGCCTCCACCCCCATCTATCCCGGTTCCACCCCGCCGGACTGTGCCTACATTGTCTCCGACTCCGGCAGTCTGGTGGCCTTCGCCGAGGACGACGAACAGGTCGCCAAGCTCCAGGGGCAGCGCGCGGCCATGCCCGGGCTGTCCAAGGTGATCGCTTTCGAGGGTGAGGCGGGTGGCGACGACGACTGGGTCATGGGCCTGGCCGAGTTGGCCGAGCGCGGCGCCGAACTCCACGCCGAGCGGCCCGAACTCTTCGACGAACTCGTCGCCGCCGTCGAACCCGAGGACCTCGCCACCCTGATCTACACCTCGGGCACGACCGGACGCGCCAAGGGCGTGCGTCTGGACCACTCCAACTGGCTGTACGAGGCGCAGGCGCTGGAGGTCCTGGACCAGGAGATGGCCGGCCGGGGTCGGCAGATGCTGACCATCGACGACGTGCAGTACCTGTGGCTGCCCCTGGCCCACGCCTTCGGCAAGGTCATGCAGGTCGCCCAGTTGCGGCTGGGCTTTCGCACCGCCGTGGACGGGCGAGTGGAAAAGATCGTCGACAACCTCGCCGTGGTGCGGCCGACCTTCATGGCGGCGGCTCCCCGCATCTTCGAGAAGGTGTACAACAAGGTCGTCCTGCGGGCCAAGGAGGGCGGCGCCGCCAAGTACCGGATCTTCAAGTGGGCGGTGGGCGTGGGCGACCAGGTGGCCCGAGTCCGTGAAACGGGCAAGGAACCCACCGGGGCGCTGGCGGCCCGGCACAGGGTGGCCGACCGTCTGGTGTTCGCCGAGCTGCGTGCCCTTTTCGGTGGTCGACTGCGCTTCTTCGTCTCCGGCAGCGCGCCGCTGGCCCCGGAGATCGGGCGGTTCTTCTACGGCGCGGGGATCACCATCCTGGAGGGCTACGGGCTGACCGAGACCTCCGCCGGCGCCTTCCTCAACCGGCCCGGTGAGGTGCGCTTCGGAACAGTTGGGCTGCCGTTGCCCGGAACCGAGGTCAGGATCGCCGAGGACGGCGAGGTGTTGCTGCGCGGCCAGGGCGTCATGCGCGGATACCACAACCTGTCCGGCTCCACCGAGGCCGTGCTCACCGAGGACGGTTGGTTCGCCACCGGTGACATCGGCACCCTGGAGAACGGGCGGCTGCGGATCACCGACCGGAAGAAGGAACTGATCAAGACCTCCGGTGGCAAGTTCGTGGCACCGCAGGGCATCGAGAGCCGATTCAAGTCGCTGTGCCCGTACGTGAGCAACCTGGTCGTGCACGGCGATCGGCGGCCCTACTGCGTGGCGCTGGTGGCACTGGACCCGGAGTCGATCGACGAGTGGGCCGGGGCAAACGGTTTGGGCGCGCTCGACTACGGCGGCCTGACCAGGTCGTCCAGGGTCCGGGCCATGGTCGAGGCGGCCATCGACGAGTTGAACGAGAACCTGCCCCGGCACGAGTCCATCAAGAAGTTCACGATCCTGCCGAGCCCGCTGACGGTGGAGGCCGGCGAGATCACCCCGAGCCTGAAGATGCGCCGCCGGGCGGTGGAGGAGAAGTACGCCGAGTTGCTCGACGCGATGTACGAGGACTCCGTCCAGCGTCTGTGATCGCTGTTCAGGGACGCCGGCTCTCGGGGTCGGTCCGCTCCTCCCCCTCCGAGGCCGGGGGCGCCGTCGTCGCGTGCGGGACCTGACCGTTGGGCGAGGGCGGGGTCGGTGCGAGGGATTCGGGCTCACGGAGCGGTTCGGGGACGCCGGGCTGGTCGGAGCGCAACAGGCTGATGCCGTCGAGCAGCCCGTACTGCAGCACGTGCACGAAGGGCCACACGATGAGGAAGGCCAGGGCCTGGAGCTGGAGCGCGCCGGTGACGGTGTCTCCGGGTTCGGCCGCGAGGACCACCTCCCGAGCGGGGGCGTCCAACGCGACACCGATCCGCCAGACCAGGGCGCTGCCGGCGACCGCGCCCAGGAAACCCGCCAACAGCAACACCAGTCGAAGATCCTGTTCGCGCCGCTCGGACAGTCTGAACTGGATCATGTAGCAGGCGTAACCGGTGACGATCCCGGCCGTCGCGGTGATGAGGACGAAGTAGCCCTCACCCGCGAAGACCTCCTCGGTGGCGCCGGCGAAGACGTCGCCGTCGCCCAGCGCGGTCACCTCGGGTCGAGGGGCGAGCCACCACCACAGCGGGCCGAGGAGCGCCCCGAGCAGCGCCATCACACCGAACACCGCCGCGGCCACGGCCAGACCGCGCCCCACCCCCGACGCGCCCGAACGGCCGCCCTCCGTCTTCACCCCGCGTGCCTCCTTCGTGTCCCGGACCTGCCGAAAACCAGTGGATACCGGTGACGACCCGAAGGACAATACCCGCATGTACGACAAGAGCGGTCCCGTGGCCCGGCCCAAGCGTGTCGATCCTCCCATGGCGGCGGACGAGCGGACGATGCTGCTGTCCTGGATGGAGTGGCACCGCTCCACCGTGCACCTCAAGTGCGCGGGCCTGGACCCGGCCCTGTCCTCGGCCGCTCCGATCCCGTCCTCACCGATGACCACGATCGGTGGGATCGTGTCGCATCTGCGCTGGGTCGAGGCGTTCTGGTTCGAGGTGGTGATGCTCGACCAACCCGACGTGGCGCCGTACTCGACCCGGGACCCCGACGGTGAGTTCCGGGTCGGCGCGGAGCGTCCCCTGGACGAGCTGCTGGCCGACTACGAACGCCAGTGCGAACGTTCCCGAGAGATCACCTCCCACCTTGAGCTGGGCAACTCCTCCCGCCGCGTCCTCCAGCACGGCCGTGGGAGGACCACCCTGCGCTGGGTGCTCAACCACATGATCGAGGAGACGGCCCGCCACAACGGACACCTGGACCTGCTCCGGGAGTTGGCCGATGGCTCCGTCGGCCAGTGATCCGTATCTTCTGGTGCCTTCGCCGACGCTTCGGTGGGTGTTCTGTGCCCTTGCGGCGGAATTCGGGTTCCGGCCCACTCGGCATCGCCGTCGGCGCCACGGCACCCCCATGGTCCGGGGGCGCCGTGGCCGATGGGACGGCCCCTACGCGTCCTCGGAATCCTCGTCCTGGCCCGCGGCCTCACCCGATGCCGGGACGTCCTCCTCGGCCAGGATCAGGTAGAGGTTGCGCCGGGTCTCGGCCAGCAACCGCTTGGCGTGTTCCACCTGTTCGGGAGTGCCGGCCTGGGCGACCTGTGCCGCGGCCGCGGCGAGCTGGTAGGCCTGCGTGCTGAGCTCCTCGTAGTGCGACCTGGCGTCGGCGTAGGCGTCGGCGCCCGCCTCCCACGGAGGGGTGAGGTCGGGTCCTTGTTCCTCCAGGTAGGTCACGCCCTCGTCGGTGAGCTTGTAGGGGCGTCGACGCCCCTCACCCTCGATCTGTTCGATCAGGCCCTCGTCCTCCAGTTGCTGGAGCATCGGGTAGACCGACCCGGAACTGGGCCGCCAGGCGCCACCGCTGCGTTCGCGGCCCTCCCGGATGATCTCGTATCCGCTGCGGGGCTCCTCCTCCAGGAGCAGGAGGATGCCGGTGCGCACGTCACCACGCTTGGCGCGGGGGCCGCCGCGCCGCCGACCGTGTCGGCCGCCACCGGGTCCGCCCTCGTGGCCGAGGAACCCACCGAAGCCGCCGGGCCCGAAGGGGCCTCCGGGGGGACCGGGGATCACGGGACCTCCGGGGCCTCCCCACAAGGGGTGCGGCGGCCGGGGCGGGTGTGGTGGCCGGGGTGGTTCCGATGCTTCGGCCCGGTGGTCGTGATGGTCGTGTCGGCCCCAGGGGCCGAACCGGTCGCGCTCCTGGGCGCGTCGTTCCCACCGACCCTGGAGTCCGGCCCGGCGTCGGGA
>NZ_DYZD01000328.1 GCF_020741345.1 Nocardiopsis listeri | reverse complement strand
TACGGGAGACGCCGGACCACCGCCCGATTCGACGATTTCGTGTGCCGGTGCCGAGATGAAGCGGTACGGTCGTTCTGGTCCCTCATGACACCGGTATGTCCGCGCCGCGGCGTGAGGGTGACCGCGGCTCGGTCCGCGCCAGAACCGAGGGTGTTCACTTGGGAAGAACCCGCTATGGGAGGGGTGGATGAGCGGTTATGTCGCACGGGTGCGACATGATGAGTCGCCCGGGGGCGATGTCGGACTCGACCCGTTGGTGCGTTCGGCCGCCCAACGCTGGGCGGAGGCCGACCCCCTGCTACCCGAACCCGTGGGTTTCGCCCCCGATTCCTATCCGCTTTTGACCGTCAGCGACGAGGACGGCCTCCCCGTCGCCGCGGGCAGCATGCACTACACCTGGTACCAGCCCGGCGAGGTCGGCCGGATCTGGGGTGTGCCCGACCAGCACTGGCTCACCCCCATCGTCGGTGGACCCGAACCCGCCCGCGCCCTGGACTCGTTGCTCACCAGCTGGCGCGACCAACTGGAGGACCTGCCCACCGGCACAGGTTCGGAGTCGGCCGCGCTGGTCAGCTGGCCCGCCCGTGACGTCACCGGGATCATCCCGCTGCAGCGACACGGGCTGCAGCCCTACACCGTGCTCGCGGCGCGCCAGCGCCGACGCGGTGTGCCGCCGTCGCTGCCCCCGCGCGACGTGGCCATCCGGCTCGCCGACATCAGCGACCTGACCCAGGTGGTCGGCCTGCTGATGGAGGAGCACCGCTACGAACAGAACTTCGGTGGGGTCTTCCTGCAGCCCGACACCGCCGAGCAGACCCGCAAGGTGGCCGCCCGGGCGCTGAACCGGTCCCGTTCGTGGATCTGGTTGGCCGAGCGTCGCGGTCGTGCCGTGGGCCTGTTGTGGGTCTCGCCGCCCGAACGCTCCCGCTGGGCCAAGTCCCTGGTGCGGGCCCGTCCGATCGCCCACATCGGCTACGGGGTGGTGACCGCCGCCGAGCGCGGACACGGGATCGGCACCGCCCTGGTCAGCCAGGCCCACCAGGCGCTGGACAGCCACGGGGTGGGTGTCTCGGTGCTCAACTACGCCGCGATGAACCCGCTGTCGGGGCCGTTCTGGCATCGCATGGGCTACCGCCCGGTGTGGACCACCTGGGAGGTCCGACCCGCCCTCGCCCTGCGCTGACCGGCACGAAGGGCCACACTCCGACCCCGGTGACGGGTGTCACCCTCGCCCTCCCCTAGCCTGGGGGCGAGACGCGACGGAGCGTGAGAGGTGGACCTGATGACCGCGAACGACCGTGGGCCCGAGGGCGGCGAGCACGTGGAGATCGTCGAGGTGGGGCCGCGTGACGGCCTGCAGAACGAGTCCACCGTGCTGTCGGTCGAGGACCGGATCGAACTGATCGACCGAGCGGTCGCCGCCGGGGTGCGGCGGATCGAGGCGGTCAGCTTCGTCAACCCCAAGCGGGTGCCGCAGATGGCCGGAGCCGAGGAGATCATGGCCGGGCTCCGGCGGGAGCCGGGGGTCTCCTTCATCGGGCTGGCGCTCAATCGGCGCGGTCTGGACCGGGCCCTGGCCGCCGGGGTCTCGGAGGTCAACGTCGCGGTGCCGGCCACCGACGGGTTCTGTGTCCGCAACCAGGGAAGCACGGTCGAGGAGATGCTCGACGCCTTGGCCGACATGGACAAGGCGCTCCAGGGCACCGGAGTGCCTCTGAGCGTCACCGTCTCCACCGCCTTCGGCTGCCCCTTCGACGGCGAGGTCGCTCCCGAACGGGTCGCCGAGGTGGTGCGCCGGATCGCCGAGACGAGCGCGGTGGAGATCGCACTGGCCGACACCATCGGCGTGGGTGTGCCCTCCCAGGTCCGTGAACTGCTGCGGCTGACCGCCGAGGCCGCGCCCGGGCGGACCCTGCGCTGTCACTTCCACAACACCCGTAACACCGGCTACGCCAACGCGTTGGCCGCCGTCGAGGAGGGCGTGCGGGTGCTCGACTCCAGCCTCGGCGGGTTCGGCGGTTGTCCCTTCGCCCCTGCCGCCACCGGCAACATCGGCACCGAGGACCTGCTCTACCTGCTGCACCGCAGTGGCCTGCGCACCGGTGTGAGCCTGTCGGAGGCCGCGGCGCTGGGCGACTGGATGGGGGAGCGGCTCGCCAAGTCCCCGCCCGCCTACCTCGGCCGTGCCGGGAACTTCCCCGTCTGATCGGTGTTGCCTTCGCCACCACACCGATGGCGGCCACACACGAGAACGCCGCCTCAGCGGCCATTGTGGGTGGGCGTTCGGGCGGAGGCGGGGAACAGAACGAGGGTGGGAACAGGTTGTCCGGTGTGGGCGAACGGGGGGCCTGTTATCCTGGTGCCCCGTGGAGTCCGACGTGCTGAAACGGCATCGCCGCCGCTCGGACCCGGACCGCCGCACGGTCGCTCGGCTCTTGCGAGCCCGCCGTAGCCACTCACACCACGGGAGCAACACTTTGGCATCCGCCGCGAGTACCAAGCACCTTTTCGTTACTGGCGGCGTCGCCTCCAGTCTTGGCAAGGGCCTCACCGCCTCCAGTCTGGGCCGACTCCTGAAGTCGCGAGGCCTGCGGGTCACCATGCAGAAGCTGGACCCCTACCTCAACGTCGACCCTGGGACGATGAACCCCTTCCAGCACGGCGAGGTCTTCGTCACCGACGACGGTGCCGAGACCGACCTGGACGTGGGCCACTACGAGCGTTTCCTGGACGTGGAGCTGTCCGCGTCCGCCAACGTCACCACCGGCCAGATCTACTCCAGCGTCATCGCCAAGGAGCGGCAGGGCGCCTACCTCGGTGACACCGTGCAGGTCATTCCGCACATCACCAACGAGATCAAGTCGCGCATCTACGCGATGGACGCCCCCGACGTCGACATCGTCATCACCGAGATCGGCGGCACGGTCGGCGACATCGAGTCGCAGCCCTTCCTGGAGTCGGTCCGCCAGATCCGCCACGAGATCGGCCGGGAGAACTGCTTCTTCCTGCACGTCTCCCTCATCCCGTTCCTGGGCCCCGCCGGCGAGATGAAGACCAAGCCGACCCAGCACTCGGTCGCGGCGCTGCGCAGCATCGGCATCCAGCCCGACGCCATCGTGTGCCGCTCGGACCGTCCCATCACCCAGAGCCTCAAGTCCAAGATCAGCCTCATGTGCGACGTGGACGAGGCCGGTGTGGTCTCCACCCCCGACGCCCCCTCCATCTACGACATCCCCAAGGTGCTGCACCGCGAGGGCCTGGACGCCTACGTCGTGCGCCGCCTGGGCATGCCCTTCCGTGACGTGGACTGGACCGAGTGGGACGAGCTGCTGCGCCGTGTGCACCAGCCCGACCACGAGGTCACCATCGCCATGGTCGGCAAGTACATCGACCTGCCCGACGCCTACCTGTCGGTCAGCGAGGCGCTGCGCGCCGGTGGTTTCGCCACGGACACCCGGGTGAACCTTCGCTGGGTCGCCAGCGACAACTGCGCCAGCCCCTCGGGCGCGGCCGCCGAGCTCGACGGCGTCGACGGCATCCTCATCCCCGGTGGTTTCGGCGTGCGCGGCATCGAGGGCAAGCTCGGCGCCATCCGTTACGCCCGTGAGAACGGGATCCCACTGCTGGGCATCTGCCTGGGCCTGCAGGGCATGGTCATCGAGTACGCCCGCAACGTGCTCGGCCTGGAGGGCGCCAACAGCCTGGAGTTCGACGACAAGGCCGTCGACCCGGTCATCGCCACCATGGCGGACCAGGAGGACGTGGTCGCCGGTGACCGTGACATGGGCGGCACGATGCGACTGGGCCTGTACCCGGCCGACCTGGGCGAGGGCACCCTGGCCCGTGACCTGTACGACGGCCGGGCGCAGGTCTCCGAGCGCCACCGCCACCGGTTCGAGGTCAACAACGACTACCGTCCCAAGCTGGAGGAGGCGGGTCTGGTGTTCTCCGGACTCTCCCCTGATGGCAAGCTGGTGGAGTACGTGGAGCTGCCCCGGGACGTCCACCCGTTCTTCATCGCGACGCAGGCGCACCCGGAGCTGCGGTCCCGCCCGACCAACGCCAACCCGCTCTTCCGCGGGCTGATCTCCGCCGCGCTGGAGTACAAGGAGTCCTAGGTCACGGTCGGCGGGGCCCGAGTGAGAGGGGCCGAATGACCGACCGGGTCGCAAAAGAGACGACGGGGGCGTACGCGAGGGTCGCGGACGCCCCTGAGTCGTGGCCGGTGGAACGCTCCGAGGAGCGCTTCCGCGGGGCCAAGTGCGGGATGCGCACGGACTGGGTGCAGATGCCCGGCGCCAACGGCCAGGGACGTACCGTGGCGGCCCGCGACTACATGGACCACCCGGGCGCGGCGGCGATCCTGGCCCTGGACGAGCGCGGTCGGGTGCTGTTGCAGCGCCAGTATCGTCACGCCGTCGAACACACCCTGTGGGAGCTGCCCGCCGGTGTGCTGGACGTCGAGGGGGAGGGGCCGTTGGCCACCGCCCGCCGCGAGCTGGTGGAGGAGGCGGGGCTGCGCGCCGCCACCTGGCACAAGCTGCCGGACTTCTTCCCCAGCACCGGGTTCTCCAACGAACGCATTCACCTCTTCCTCGCCCGGGACCTGTCCGAGGTGCCCGAGGAGGAGATCGACTTCGTGCGCGAGCACGAGGAGACGGACCTGGCCGCCGAATGGTTGCCGCTCGAGGAGGCGGTGCGCGCCGTGCTCTGCGGCCGACTGCACAACGGTGCGACGGTCATCGGGATCCTGGCGGCGCACGCCGCGGCGGCCGACGGGTTCGCGTCGCTGCCCGTGGCCGGCGATCACTGAGCCGTGGAGGAGGAACTGGAGCGTGGGCCGCTGGGACGGGCCCGCGCCGCCTTCCTGGACCATCTGAGCGCCGAGCGGGCGCTGGCCACCAACACCCTGGCCGCGTACCGGCGTGACCTGGTCCGGTACGTGGAGTACCTGGACGCCTCCGGTGTCAGGGACCTGGGCGGGGTGACCTCGCCACAGGTGGGCTCTTTCCTCACGGCGCTGCGCGAAGGGGACGAGGACCACGCTCCGCTGGGTGCCGCCTCGGCCGGTCGCACGCTGGCGGCGGTGCGCGGGCTGCACAGGTTCGCGGTGCGCGAGGGGTGGGCGACCACCGACCCTGCCGCGG
>NZ_DYZD01000327.1 GCF_020741345.1 Nocardiopsis listeri | reverse complement strand
GACGACGCTGGGCTGCTGTTCCCACCCGTCACGTTCGAGGTCGGGGGTGTAGACGCGGACCTTGCCGCGCCCGGGGGTGCGCTCGGAGCCGAAGGCACGGTGCGCCTCGGCGGCGCCGCAGATCTGTTCGGGGGAACGATCGCTGATCTCTTCGGGGTCCGTGTGGCGGTAGTAGAGGGGAAGGAAGTCGCGGATCGTGTCGGCGGCCTCGGGACTCAGGCGAGCCCCCGGTTTCCACCGAGAGGCCGCGTCGTTGAGCAGCTTCTGGAGAATGACGTCGGATTGCCCGGACATAGGGATCTCTCACTCCTTTGTGAGCGGCGTCGGACGAGCGTCGCGAAGGACAACGGGTCATGTGACGTGTCGGCCGGTCGTCCCACCGAACCGTCGGATCCGTGAACTTCTGTGTTCGACTGTGAGTTTCCGTGAACCCCTTGGGGCACAAGGAATCCAGAGTCGTGGTGGTCGGATCGGTGCCTGTGCGCACAGGCGACGTGAAGCGAGGCGGGGAACACCGTTGTTCCCGCCTCCGAGGAACCCCGAGAACGGGGATCCGGCCCCCACCGTAGCGGGGACCCTGACCAGGCTACTGGTTTCGATCCCCGAGAACAGAACCGACACCGATACACGGTGGTTACCGTTGATGTGGACGGAATCGCGGTGGTTCACACCAGAGCACAGAGGAGACACGGCCCTCCCTCCGACGACGCTCGCTGTCGTTATGGAGACGTTACCGTGATCCGAGGCGGTCACCTAATTCGTGGTGGCCTGGTGCACGGCGGTCATCACGGCCCGAGGGTCGCTCAGGTCGGGCAGGATGATCTGCGCCCCGGCGTCCCTCAACTGCCCCTCGGTGGAGGTGTCGCTGAGCACTCCGATGGGGGTGGCCCCACCGATGAGCGCGGCCCGCACGTCCGGGACGGAACCGGCGATGAACACCGTCTCCTCCTCCGCGTAGGCCCGTCCACCCTCGCCCGCGGCGTGCAGCCGGATGGACTGGATCAGGCTCGCCTTGGGGTAGTTGACCGACCCGAACCCGCCCACGGCCAGGTCGAGGTAGGTGTCCAGGCCGAAGGCCACCAACTTGGCGGTGGCGTTGGCCCGGGTGCTGCCGCTGACCACCGTCTGGACGGTGTCGGGCATGGACGCGACCGCGGCCAACGACGCCGAGGCGCCGGGCAGGGCTCGACCCTTGGCCAACAGTTGGTCGCCACGGGAGGCGAACGACGTCTCCAGCGCTGTCAGGAAGTCGGCCAGCGCCTCGGTGTCGGGCTCGAAGTCGACGTAGTTGCGGGCGCAGAACTCGAAGAACATCTCCGAGTCGGTGCGGCCCGCGGCCGACGTCAGGTAGACCAGCGGTTCACCGGTGACCTTCTCGAAGGCCTCCGCGTAGGCGACCCGCATGACCTGACCGACGTCGAGGAGGGTGAGGTCGATGTTCCATAGCACCAGGCGGCTGATGGCTTACTCCTCGGCGTTCGGGGTTTCGGGACGCCACCCATTGTGCCGGATGGCCCCATAACGGGGGAAACCGCGTCCGTGTCCGGCCAGAACCGACCGTGATCCGGACCCGATCGTCAGCCGCGGGAGTCCTCGACCACGTAACGGATCTCCTGGACCGCGAACCACAACAGTTCGTGGTCGTCGGCGGCGTCGGACCCGGGGTCCTCGACCGCCTTGGCGACGTCCGCGACGGCTCGCTCGTCGTCCACGTGCAGCGCCCTCAGCTTCTTGTAGGGGATGCTCGCCCGGACGCTCACCCGCGCGACGTCGTCGCCGTGCCGGGCCTCGTGTTCGACGATGTGGTCGGGCATCTCGGCGGTCAGGACCACGCGTCGGCGCGGGGCGGACGGGTCGGCGGCCAGCAACCGCAGCGACTCCTCCGCGGCCGCGCACATGGCCTCGTATTCGGCCTCCTCGGAATCACCGCCCGACCCCGGGGCGGCCGTGAAGGCGGTCAAGGGTTCGCCCTCCAGGCGGCCCTCGTCGAGGAGGGCGGCCAGTGCGGGGACGGTACCGGGCAGGAAGACGTGCATCGAGGCTCCAGGGCGCGATCGGGTTCACTACGAGTTTCCCAAAGGACCCGAGGTGACCGGACCCGCGCCCCATCATGGATCAGACCGGCTGGCGTTGGTTGTCGCCCTTCGGGACCAGGAAGCGGGCCAGCTCCGCACGCGTGCTGTCCACGTCCGTGTGCAGGATGCCGGTCATGCCGAGGGACTCGGCGGTCGTGACGTTGTGTTCGAGGTCGTCGATGAAGACGCACTCCTCGGGCGCGAGCCCCAACCTTTCACAGGTGTGCAGGTAGATGCGCTCCTCGGGCTTGCGCATACCCACCTCACCGGAGATGACGACGGTGTCGAAGGTGGCCGCGAAGCGCTCGCGCGGATAGCCGTTGCCCCAGGAGTTGGACAGCAGCGCCGTGGCGTGCCCGCTCACCCGGGCCGACCGGAGCGTTTCGTACATGTCGTGGACCGGATCGAAGCGGGAGAACATCCGGTGGATGAGACCCTCGGCCTCGACCGGACCACCGTGGGTGGAGCGCAGTAGCGCGGCCAGGTCGCGCTCGAACTCGGCGGTGTCGATCTCCCCGCGTTCCAAGGCGTGCACGGGGTTGTCGGCCAGGCTGCCGTCGAAGTAGGGCCGAGTGACCTCGTAGTAGTGGTCGACGTCGATCGCGTCCTCCCGGAGCCAGCCCAGGATTCCGTCGATCAGGGGCGGAGTGAGCACTCCGCCCCAGTCGGAGATGACCCCTCGTCGGGTGGTGCGGTTCATCCGATCGCCTCCTCAGGTGAGCTCCAGGAACCACCCGCCCGGCTCCTCGAAGGCCGAGGGGTCGGGCGGAGAACCGTTCTTCCCGTTCCCCGCCCGATTCAATCTCGCGAACAGAACCGCTCACCCCGAAGGGTCCGCCGACGGGCCTCAGTAACCGAGACCCGTACCGGATCTCACGTCAGCGCCGGGGATGTCCACCGGCAACGCACCCGAAGGCTCGACCTCTCCGGCGATGACCCCGGCGGCGGCCGTTCGGGAGACCTCCACCGCCGAGTACAGGGCGAGGTAGCCCTCGACCTCGGGAAAGGCCTCCAGGTCGTAGGGGCCACCCTGGGACACCGCCACGACCGGTGTCCCCGCGCTCTGCGCCGCGGAGACCAGGCCCTGCTGCTCGGTGGAGCCACGGGCGCTCTCGGTGCCCACCACGAGCACCTCCTCGCCACTGTCCACGACCTCCAGACCCACGTCGGACAGGGCCGGGGCCAGGCTTTCGGAGCCCACCCCCGCCACCCTCACCTTGGTGCCCTGCGCGAGCGGCAGGAGGTCGCCCACGTTCTGCACCAGGGTCACCGAGGCCTCGGCCACCCGACGGGCGGCGTCGGCGTGCTCGGGGTCCTCCATGACCGCGGTGGCCGCGGCCGGGTCGACCGCTTCGGCCTCCAGGATCCCGCGCTTCTCCTTGAGCGCGAGCACCCGAAGCACCGACTCGTCGATGCGTTCCTCGCTCAACCGACCGCTCTCGACGGCCTCACGGATCGCGGAGAGCGCGGCGCTCGGGTCCGGCGGCATGAGGAGTTGGTCCACCCCCGCCTCGATCACGCGGACCGCGACCTCCCCGTCGTCGTGACGCTGACGCACGCCCTCCATGTTGAGGGCGTCGGTGGTGACCACCCCGTCGTAGCCGAGTTCCTCTCGCAGGATCCCGTCGATGATCGACGGTGAGATCGTGGCGGGATCGGGGTCCTCGGAGCCGTCCAACTGCGGCATGAGCACGTGGGCGGTCATGATCGAGTCCACCCCCGCCTCCACCGCGGCCCGGAACGGCGGCAGGTGCTCGGCCTCCCACTGGTCCCGGGGCAGGTCGATGACGGGCAGCCCGGTGTGACTGTCCACGTCGGTGTCGCCGTGTCCGGGGAAGTGCTTGGCCACCGGCACCACACCGCTCTCGGCGTAGGCACCGGCCTCGGCCAGCACCATCTCGGCGACCTTGTCCGGGTCGGAACCGAACGACCGGTTGCCGATCACCGGGTTGTTCGGGTCGGTGTTGACGTCGGCGTCCGGGGCGTAGTTGAGGTTGATGCCCACCGCTGCCAGCTCGGTGGCGGTGGTGGTGGCGCGCAGGGCCGCGAGTTCGGTGTCACCGGTGGCTCCGACCGCCATCGCGTCGGGGAAGCGCGTGCCCACCGGCATGCGCACGACCCGGCCCTGCTCCTGGTCGATCCCGAGGAACAGGGGGACCCCCTGGCCCTGTTCGGCCGCCAGTTGCTGGACCCCCACGGACAGCTCGGCGATCTGTTCGGCGTCGCTCAGATTCGCGTCGAAGTAGATGAGCCCACCGGGGCTGTAGGACTCGATGATCTGGGCGTTGTCCGCGGCCGTGGTGCCCTGGGCGGTGAGGACCATCAACTGGCCGATCTTCTCGTCCAGGTCCATTCCGGCCAGGAGTTCGGGTGCCAGGACCGGCTCGAAGGGCTCGGCCGAGGCTTCCGGTGACTGTTCGTTCTCTCCAGGCGAGGTTCCCACCTCCTCGGGTGTCGTGGTGCAGGCGGTCATCATCAGGGCGAGGCCTGCGCAGACCGGGGCCAGGGCATGCGGTTTCATGTGGGGTGTCATCTCCGGCGGTTCGCTTGGTGCGGCCGGAGAATACCCGGTCGGGTTCGGTGCTCGGCGTCACCCCGCCGTGGAGCGGGGGTGACCTCGGGTCGTCGGGAACGTTCGGGGCGGTACTCGCTCAGGGCCGGACCGGGGCCGGGGTCCACACGAAGAGCTCGTCACCGGCGGTGACGGCGCCGTTCACGTGCTCGCTCAGGGTGTCGGCGCGGGCGTCGAGTGCCACCACCGGAACCACGGAGGGTTTGCCCAGGGAGGCGACCAGCCCCGGTGACCACTCGATCACCGGGGTGCCCGCCGTGACCTCGGCACCCTCCGAGACGAGGAGGGTGAACCCCTCCCCCGCGAGCTGCACGGTGTCGATGCCCAGGTGGACCAGGACACCGTGTCCGCCGTTCGGAGCCATCACCACGAAGGCGTGGGGATGGAGCTTGGTCAGGGTCCCGGATATGGGCGCCAACGCCTCCTGCCGGGCCTCCTGGCCGCCCTCCTGACCGGGTTCCGGGTGCACGGCCAGCCCGGGGCCGACCATGCTCTGGGAGAACACCGGGTCCGGCACGGTCTCCAGGGACATCGCCGTTCCGGTGACGGGGGAAAGTACGCGCAGCGCACTGGTGTGGTCTGACATGGGGGAGATCTTCCCTACGGACGCGACTTAATCCAGGATCACATCGACCAAAAGGGCCGAAGGGCCCACGTTCTCTCCCCCGCCTCGACCTGGATCGATCGGGCGGTCACCCCGACGTCCGTTCCGGTGCTCTGACCGGGGGTTACTCCAACAGGTCCTGGATGTCGTCGGTGAGGCTGTCGGCCTCGGGACCGACGACGACCTGGACGACCCTGCCGGAGACCAGCACCCCGTGCGCGCCGGCCGCCTTCAGGGCCTCCTCCTTCACGAGCCCCGGGTCGACCACTTCGGTGCGCAACCGGGTGATGCAGGCCTCGATGTCCTCGATGTTGGCGGCGCCGCCCAGCCCGGCGACGATCGCCTCAGCCTTGTTGGCCATGTACCCTCCGCGCTCTGTTCTCGCGTGCCCGACGGACACGTTCACGAATCCGAACCGAGCTTAGAAGGTGATGGACCGCACACGCCAGGGTCGACGCCGACCGGTGCCCGGCGAAGATCCCGGGGCACCGGCCGACGGGGACGGCCGGCGGAGTCAGTCGGCGGGGTCCTTGCCCGTCCCGGTCGACTCGCCGTTCCCCTTGGTTGCGCTCGAACCGGCACCGTTCTCTTCGTCGGCGGCCGATGTGGTGTGCGCGGCGACGTTCTCCTCCGGATCGGTCTCCCTTCCCGGGGTGGGGATGTTCAGCTTCTTGATCAGGAGGTAGAAGATCCCGAAGTAGACCAGGAAGTAAAACATCCCGAACAACAACAGGATCCCCAGACCCTCCGTATTGCCCTTGGTGGCGTTGAGCAACAGGTCGATCAGACCCGCGGAGAAACCGAAGCCCAGTTGCACGTCCAGTGCGTTCAGCACGGCCATGGAGACGCCGGTGAGCACGATGTGCACACCGAACAGCACCGGGGCCACGAAGATGAACGCGAACTCCACCGGTTCGGTGATGCCGGTGGCGAACGCGGTCAGCGCGGCCGGGATCATGATCGAACCGATCTGGGCCCGACGGGCCGGGCTCGCCGCCAACCACATGGCCAGGGCGGCACCGGGAAGACCGAACATCAGCACGGGGAAGAACCCGGACAGCAGGCCGCCGGCGTCGGGGTCCCCCGCGAAGTACCGGGTGATCTCACCGTGGGAGACACTGCCGTCCTCGGCCGTGTAGCTGCCCGAGACGAACCAGATGAACGAGTTCACCACGTGGTGCAGGCCCATCGGCAGCAGGATGCGGTTGATGATCCCGTAGATGCCGGCGCCCAGCGCGCCCGCGCCGATGATGGTCTCACCGAGGTTTTGGATCCACATCCCGACGATCGGCCAGATCAGACCAAGGGCCACGCCCATGAGCAGACCGACCAGGGCGGTGACGATGGGCACGAAGCGGCGACCGCCGAAGAAACCGAGCCAAGTGGGCAGTTTGATCCGGTGGTAGCGCTGCCAGAGCACGGCCGCGAGCAGACCGATGACGATCCCGCCGAGCACGTCGGTGGGGTTCTTGATCGCGTGGTCGATCGCCGGAGCGACCGCGTTGACCACCTCGGGGTCGGTGACGGGTTCCCGGGTGACCGGATCGATCGGGAGCGGATAGGAGGTGACCTGGGATCCCAGATCGCCCTGGGGCCCGTCGAAGGTGGCCATCGTCCAGGTCGCGACCCGGTCGAAGACCAGGTAGCCCACGACCGCGGCGAGCGCGGTGGAGCCGTCGGCGCGCTTGGCGAAACCGATCGCCACGCCGATGGCGAAGAGCAGCGGCAGCGCCTGGAAGATGGCGTCACCGGCGGTGCCCACGGCTCCGGAGACCGGATTCATCCAGGACATGCCCGGCAGTCCGCCCAGACCGTCGGCGCCGAGGAGGTCGTCCTGGCCCAGGCGGAGCAGGATCGCGGCGGCGGGCAGGACCGCGATCGGCATCATCAGGCTGCGACCGAGCCTTTGGAGGACGGCCAGCACGGACGAACCGCGCCCACCCCCTCCTCCGGTGCCACCGGATGATCTCGGTGAGGTATTGGCTGCTTTCGGGTCCGACATGGCGGGGGGCCTCCCTTGGCGGCGCGCCGATGGGCGCGGGGGTGTCAGTCGCCGTGCCGGCGCGGGTCCAGCCTGGAGTGCAGCTGGTAACGGTCGGCACGGTAGGTGGACAGTGCCAGTTCCACGCACTGTCCCTTGGCGAAGCTGCGGCGCTGCATGATCAGCACCGGGCTTCCAGCGGGCAGACCGAGGAGACGGGAGTCTGCTGAGTCGCAGATCCCGGCCTCGATGGTCTGTTCCCCGGAATCCAACAGGATGTCGAACTCGTTTTCCAGGACCTCGTAGAGGGATCTCTCGGCGAGGTCGTGGTCCTCCAGCCCAGGCACCATCGCGGCCGGGATGTTGGAGCGTTCCACCGCCATGGGTTCGTCGTCGGCGGTACGCATGCGTTCGATGTGGTGGACGAGGGTGCCGGGGGCGATGTCGAGCATGCGCGCGGTGTGGCCGCTGGCCGGGATGACCTGGCGGATGAGCTCGCGGGCGCCCGGTTCGAAGCCGCGTGCCCGCATGTCCTCGCTGTAGGAGGCCAGGACCAGGGACATCTCGATCTTGGGACGGGCGACGAAGGTGCCCTTGCCGGGAACCCGGTAGATCTTGCCCTCCGCGACCAGCAGGTCGATGGTCTGGCGCACCGTCATCCGGGACAGGCCATAGTCCACGCTGAGCTCACGCTCGGAGGGGATCATGTCGTCCACGCCCAGCCCTGTCGACGTGATCCGGTCCAACAGCAGTTCGCGCAGTTGCACGTACTTCGGCATGGGATTGGCGGGATCGATCGACATGGGCGACCTTCTGTTCTGCCGTCGGGGGTCGGGGGGAGGGCCCTGGCGTGCGACCCGCCCCCGCATTCGGGCTTCTCCGGGCAATTCGGCTCCGACTGGTATAGTCCGGACTAGACCATAGCCTCCGACTCCATGTCAATCCTTTGCCGGCGACGTCGAGGCGGGCGCGGAACCACGGGCTCCCCGCCGTTCACCGACCTTCGGCGCGGCACCCGACGCCCGTCCAGGGCGACCCGTACACACCCTGGGAAGGTTGTTGCACATGACCACCACGACGAGCACGATGCGAGCGGAGATCGCCGAGCAGCCCGACGCTCTGCGCCGCACCTTCGCCGAACTCCTCCCCCTGCGCGGGGAGATCGAGGCACTGGGCCGTCGCACCAAACACGTCCTCTTCATCGCACGTGGTTCCTCGGACAACGCCGCCGTCTACGGTGGCTACCTGCTTCAGGCCCACACCGGCCGTATGGCCACGCTCGGCTCTCCGTCCATCGCGACCGAGTACGGAGCCAAGGTCGATCTGTCCGACGTCTTGGCCGTGGCCATCTCCCAGTCCGGCAAGACCGAGGAGATCGTCGAGACCATGCGGTGGGCCGCGAGTTGCGGTGCCCGGACCCTGGCCATCACCAACGGCGCCGACTCGACGCTGGCCAACGAGGCCGACGTCGCCCTGGTCACCCGGGCGGGGAACGAGCTGGCGGTACCCGCCACCAAGACCTACAATTCCCAGCTGGCCGCTCTCGCGGTGCTGGCTCTGGGCTTGGGCGCCGACCTGGATCCCGGTGAACTGGACCTGGTCCCCCAGGGTATCGAGGAGACCCTCGCCGCTCCCACGGACGCCCTGGAGGAGATCGTCGAACGCATGGTCGCGGTGCAGGGCACCGTGATCTCCGGTCGAGGCATGGTCTACTCCACCGCCCTGGAGGCCGCCCTGAAGCTCAAGGAGGCCTGCTACCTCCACGCGATGGGGATGTCCTACGCGGACCTGCTGCACGGCCCCATCGCGGTCCTGGACCCGCGCACCCCGGTGCTCCTGGTCGCCGCCCCCACCGGACCGACCCTGCAGGGCACGGTCTCCCTCGCCGAGAAGGCGCGCTCGGCCGGCGCCCCGGTGTTCGGTTTCGGCGGTGACAAGGCCTTGGCCGACGCCTGTGACCTGTCCATCCCCGCCCCGAACGTGCCCGAGTGGGTTTCGCCGATGAACCTCATCGTGCCCGCCCAGTTGCTCACCGAGCACCTGGCCCGTCGCCTGGGCTACAACCCCGA
>NZ_DYZD01000326.1 GCF_020741345.1 Nocardiopsis listeri | reverse complement strand
GTACATGCCAGCGAACATCGCTGTCCCCTCTCCCCATGGCGACGCCCCGCTCATCCCCGAGCACGCCGCGCAAATTACCCCATTCGTTGGATAAGGCCTTCAGTTTAACGGGCCTCGGGACCCACATGATTACCCACAGCCCGAACCGGGCGACCCGAAAGACCCTTTCGGAAGATCAGCTTCCGAAGCGTGGAATTACTAATTCAATTAGAAATACAGGAAGACTACGCAGAGTGACCATGCGCTTTTGTCCGGACACGGACGATCCGCATAGGGTTCGCCCATCCGCGCACAGCCCACCCCGCCCCCCATCAGTGACGACTACCGCCAGTAACTACCTGAAGTGCGCAGACTCAGACTCCGGGAAAATCATTCCGACTCGGTCACGACCGAAACAACCTCGAACCGATCGGGCGTGTCGATCACACCTGGAACCGTCCGACAAGACACCGGGTGACCAAAACCCCTACGCCTAGGGGAAACCAGATGACACAACACCACAAAGGTATATGAACAGAACAAAATGGAACAGAGAACACCGATCTTCATCCGGTCACAAAAAATGGCGAAGGCTGGAATTCCAGCCTTCGCCGAGTAGCGGGTGAGCCCTCAGGCGGGTGGGGTGCCGGCGGCCCCCGCCTCGCGGGCCAACTGCTCCTCCCGGGCGCGCGCCAACCGACCCAGCACCTTGTCCCGCAGGTCCAGCGGGACCGGATCACAGCCGCAGTGCTTGGCCACGAGCTTCTTCACGGCCTCTTCCAGGCCGTACTCGTCCAGGCACGGGTTGCATCCGCTCAAGTGCTCGCGGACCTGTTCGCAGTCACCCTCGCCGAGCTCACCATCGATGTAGACGTAGATCCGCTCGAGCACCTCACTGCACGGGGTGTCCTTCTCAGGTTTGCCGTGGCCGCCGCTCATCGTCGATCTCCTCGATCCGACCCGCTCTGTGTCCGCCCGCCGGCGGAAGAACCAGTGGCGCCCACTCCGGCGGCCTCGGCCGCCCGCGTCGCCGGGAGGAACCCGCGGTCCACCGCGTACTCCTCCAGGTAGGTGCGCAACTGGCGCCGCCCCCTGTGCAGACGCGACATGACCGTCCCGATGGGGGTCCCCATGATCTCGGCGACCTCCTTGTACGCGAACCCCTCGACGTCGGCGAGGTAGACCGCGATACGGAAGTCCTCCGGCAGGTCCTGCAGCGCACGTTTGACGTCACTGTCGGGAAGGTGCTCGAGCGCTTCGGCCTCGGCCGACTTCAGCCCCGCCGCGGTGTGCGACGCGGCCCGAGCGAGCTGCCAGTCCTCGACGTCCTCGGTCCCGACCTGCTTCGGCTCCCGCTGCTTCTTCCGGTACGAGTTGATGAAGGTGTTCGTGAGGATGCGGTACAGCCACGCCTTGAGGTTGGTCCCCGCCTTGAACTGGTGGAAGGACCCGAACGCCTTCGCGAAGGTCTCTTGAACCAGATCCTCCGCGTCCGCCGGGTTGCGGGTCATGCGCAGCGCCGCCGAGTAGAGCTGGTCGAGGAAGGGGAGCACGTCCCTCTCGAACCGCTCGTCCCGTTCCTCGGCTGTCTCCTGGCTCTGTTCCAAGCCCTTCGGCCTCCTCGCGCTGGTCCCTGGTGGGGTGTCCATATCCAAACGATACGGTCCCACACCCCGAACCCTCGCATCGACGTGGCCTGACACCACTTCCTCGCGCTCCAAGCACGCGCCGGCAGTCGGCATGGTTCTCGTGTTCCTCCCTCGCGAGTGACGAATACGGCGAACACCCCCGGGCACCCGCACTTTCCGGACAGGTCTCGTTGACAACAACGGGTTCCGTTCGCTGATTCCGTGGAGCCGACGACCGACGGCCCTCGAAAGTTCGACGATTGGCCCCGTCGGTAAAGGTGAGGCATGGCAGAGTGCGGGTAGGACACCTGAAGGATTGGGAGAGGAGTGCACGTGCGACCGTCCCCGACTCCGGCCTCCGATCGCCCCCGATCGCCCGCGGCGCAGTTCGCCACCACCGACCGACTGTCGGACTACTGGCGTTTCTACTGGGCCGTCGCCGAGGCTCAGATCAGCCGTTGGCTACCGACCTCGCCCTCCCGGCTGCTCGACCTGTCCGGTCCGGACTTCCAGGGCACCTCCCGGGCCGTGGCCGCGGGACACGACGTGGTCACCCTCCTGCCTTCCGTGGACGCGGCGATACGGTGGCCGCTCACCCTGGTCAACGGCCGGGCCGTGGTGCCCCGGCCGGCCCGTCGGGGCCGGCTGCGCCACGTGGTCGGCGACTCCGCGTTCCTGCGTTCCTTCGCGGAGGGTTCCTTCGACGGGGTGATCGCCGACAACCGGGTCCTGTCCCGGCACCTGGCCACGGAGGGATCCATGGCCGAGGTCGCCCGGGTCCTGCGACCGGGCGGGCGGGCCCTGCTGTGCGTGGACTCGGTGGTGCTGGGCATGGCCCTGCTGGCCGAACAGGATTACTGGCCCGAGCTCAGTCACGCCCCCAGCGCCGACGTGCTGTTGGTGCCCTGGCCGGACGGTTCCATCACCCGCTGCTTCACCGCCGAGCAGCTCACCGAGATGGTCACCGACTCCGGGATGGAGTTGGAGTGGATCCGACCGCGCACGGTGCTGTCCGCCTCCACCGTGGAGATGATGTTGGCCCGCGATCCCCGGTCCATGGGTCGTCTGGTGGAGATGGAGATGCACGCGGCCGAGTCCGACGACTACGTGGGTGTGCACCTGATCGCGAGTGTCGTCAAACCCGTCTGAACCCTTCCGGTGGAGGTCGATGACTGCGACGGGTCAGCCCAGGTCGATGAGGAGGGTGAGGGCGAGCACGGCGTCGAAGAACAGCAGGCAGACACCCGCGCCCACGCCGGTGGCGAAGCTGATCGACACGTCACGACGGCGCGCCCCCCGAACGGCGAGGAACGGCCAGACGCAGAGCAGCACACCGACCAGGTGGAGGATGGGCTGGTTCAGCAGCGAGGCCAGCGGGAAGAAGTGCGCCCCCACCACCAGGCAGATCCAGGCAGAGGTGTACTCGGAACGGTCGACGACCCGTAGGACGATGGCACCCGCCAACGCCAGAGCGAACTCCAGGCCCACCACGATGAGGTACGTCCTCAGGTTGTCGCCGTCGGCGAGGACGCCCTCGCCCTGGGCTCCGAAGACCCGCACGACACCGTACGCCGCCAGGCCGAGCGCCAGGAGCGAACCCGCGCCCAGTGCCCAGCGGACCCGGTCATCGGGTGGTCGTTCCTGTGCCCACCCGAACCACGCGAAGGAGAAGAGACCGAAGACGGCCGTGGTCATCGCCAGGTCGAAGTCGACGATCTCCAAGCGGACCTCCTGTGTGCCGGGGCTCTTCGCTCACCTTGTCACAGGGGCCGGTGGGCCGCCAGAAACGGCGGCCCATCGGCGCTTCCGTGTCAGTCGGCCAGGGGCAGGTAGACGCGGTTACCGCCCTCGGCGAACTCTTCGGACTTGTCGGCCATGCCCTTCTCGATGGCCTCGACCGTGTCCAGTCCGTTCTCCTCGGCGTACCTGCGCACGTCCTGGGAGATCTTCATCGAGCAGAACCTGGGGCCGCACATGGAGCAGAAGTGCGCGGTCTTGGCGGGTTCGGCGGGCAGTGTCTCGTCGTGGAAGGACTGGGCGGTCTCGGGGTCCAGGGACAGGTTGAACTGGTCCCGCCAACGGAACTCGAAGCGCGCCTTGGACAGTTCGTCGTCCCACTTCTGCGCCTCGGGGTGCCCCTTGGCGACGTCCGCGGCGTGTGCGGCGAGCTTGTAGGTGATGACCCCGGTCTTGACGTCGTCCCGGTCGGGCAGACCCAGGTGTTCCTTGGGGGTGACGTAGCAGAGCATCGCGGTGCCGTGCCATCCGATCTGCGCGGCGCCGATCGCGGAGGTGATGTGGTCGTACCCGGGTGCGACGTCGGTGGCCAGGGGGCCGAGCGTGTAGAACGGCGCCTCGCCGCACAACTCCTCCTCCAGGCGAACGTTCTCCGCGATCTTGTCCATCGGCACGTGCCCGGGACCCTCGATCATCACCTGCACGTCGTGGGAGCGGGCGATGTGGGTGAGCTCGCCGAGGGTGCGCAGTTCGGCGAACTGGGCCTCGTCGTTGGCGTCGGCGATGGAGCCGGGGCGCAGCCCGTCGCCGAGGGAGAAGGTGATGTCGTACCGGCGGAAGATCTCACAGAGCTCCTCGTAGTGGGTGTAGAGGAAGCTCTCCTTGTGGTGGGCCAGGCACCAGGCGGCCATGATGGAGCCGCCCCGCGAGACGATGCCGGTGACTCGGCGGGCGGCCAGGGGAACGTAGCGGAGCAGGACGCCGGCGTGGACGGTCATGTAGTCCACGCCCTGTTCGGCCTGTTCGATGACGGTGTCCCGGTAGATCTCCCAGTCGAGCCTGGTGGGATCTCCGTCGACCTTCTCCAGCGCCTGGTAGATGGGGACCGTGCCGATGGGCACCGGAGAGTTACGGATGATGCGTTCTCGGGTCTGGTGGATGCGCTTGCCGGTGGACAGGTCCATCACGGTGTCGGCGCCCCAGCGGGTGGCCCACACCATCTTCTCCACCTCCTCCGGGACGGACGAGGTGACGGCCGAGTTGCCGATGTTGGCGTTGATCTTGACCAGGAACCTCTTGCCGATGATGGTCGGCTCGGACTCGGGGTGGTTGCGGTTGACCGGGATGACGGCCCGGCCGATGGCGACCTCGTCACGGACGAACTCGGGGGTGACCCCCTCCCGTGCGGCGACGAAGCGCATCTCGGGGGTGATGGTCCCGGCCTTGGCGTAGGTCATCTGGGTGACCGATCCGTTGACCGGGTCCAGGGCCCAGTCGGCGCGGGTGCGGGGCAGGCCCCGGTGGACGTCGATGTCGGCGGTGTCGTCGGTGTACGGGCCTGAGGTGTCGTACAGATCGAAGTGGCTGCCGTTGGTGAGTTCCACCCGACGTCGCGGAACGCGGAGCGTGGGACCCTCGGGGGTCTCGGTCTCGCTGTACACCTTGCGAGATCCCATGATGGGTCCGGTCGTCACGCGGTACGCGTCGGCGGTGGAGAGATCACGGCTGTCCATAGCCGTCATGGCAGGCCTCCCTACGTCGGAATTACCCGAACAGGTTCTGCGGTCGGCGACACCGTTGAGTCGCCCTCTCAGCCCGCCATGGCGCGAGCTCCCGCGTTGCGTATTCACATGTCGGCACGGCGAACGTGCCCTGGGACGCGTCGATCACGTCGTCCCGGCCCGGGGAGGTGGTCCCCTGTGGCCCCGGACACCATACACAGGGCCGGCCCCGGCCTGTCCACCCTCTCCGGGGTCAAAAGAGTGTGTCCGCCTCTTCCCCGCCACCGTCGGGGAGGGGTTCCAGCAGGTCGGGGCGGTTGTTCTTGATGCTGTTGACGTCGGTGGAGACCTCGTCGACGGAGAACCGCTCCACGGGGGTCGAGTCCAGCAGGTGGGACAGGTCGTCGGGACCGGAGGCCGGGTCGAGCCAGGCCGCCCAGTCGTCGGCGGGCATGATCACGGGCATGCGCTCGTGGATGTGCGCGAGTTCGGGGGCGGCCTCGGTGGTGATCACCGCGCACGACCACACCCAGGCGGCGGGGTCGTCCTCGGCCACCTCGGGGTCGCGCCAACGCTCGAAGATCCCGGCCATGGCCAGCGGTTCGTCGCCCTGGTAGTGGATGGAGAAGGGCTTCTTGGCCGCCTTGGCCTTGCGCTTGCGGTGACCGGGGTCCGTGGCTGGCGAGGTGCTGGCCTCGGCCGTGCCGTCCTTGTTGAGCAGTTGCCACTCGTAGTAGGCGTCGGCGGGCAGCAGGCAACGGCGGTGGCGGAAGGCCGACCGGAACGCGGGCTTGTCGGCGACGGTCTCACCACGGGCGTTGATCATGCGGTAGCCGATGTTGCGGTCCTTGGCCCAGGAGGGGACCAGACCCCAACGCAGGGTGTGCAGCGAACGCGGCCCCGCGGCTCCGGGGGCCCCGCCCTGCGGAGGCGGCCCGAAGACCGCCTGCACGGGGCGGCCGGGTGAGATGTTGTAGTCGGGGTCGAGTTCCTCCAGCGGTGGCCACGCACGTGGGTCGGACTCCTCCCCCAGCGCCTGTTCCGGCAGGTCGAAGGCGAGTTGGAGCTGGTGCACGTTCCGTGACTGGGCATATCGACCGCACATGTGTCCGATTCTATGCCCAGGGTCCTCTCACGACCCCGCCGTGGCCCCGTTTCCGTGGGTCACGACCGCCCCGGGGACGACGTCGGCGCGGGTGAGGTGGACCAGGAGCGCACCGACCAGGCCGGCCGTCAGCGCCATGGCCGGTGCCCCCGGCGGCAGCCCCACGCCCCAACCGGCGGTGACCGGATCCTCGCCCGTGCCCGAGGCCGAAGTCCACCGGTTCTCCGCCTTTTCGCGCGGTACGCTTCCGGTTCCGCCGCCCTCGTGGCTCAGCCCCTCCCGGCGGGATCGGGCGCGGCGACGCTCTCGATCACCGTGCCCTTCTCGGGGTCGTTCGGATCGTCCTCGGGTCGGGAGCGCAGCGCCTGGACCAGACCGGCGAGGATCGCGACCACACCGAGCGGTCCCAGGGTCCAGGGCACCCACACGTCCAGCCCGCGCAGGATCAGCGAGCGGACCCTGGCCTGTTCGGCCAACGAGGACACCTGTCCCTCCGCGAGGACGAACTCGGCCTCCAGCAGCGAGACCTCCCCCGAACCGTTCTGCGGACGCAGGGTCTCGGTGCGTTCCTCGGTCATGTGGACGACCCTGCCGGTGATCGGCTCCACCCAGAAGGTCCGCTCGAACTCCAGCCAACGGGTGGCCGTCACGGTCCCCCGTGAGTCCCCGAACAGGGCCGCGGGCACGTCGCGGGCGGATTCGGGCATCTGGGTCTCGGAGAGCTCCTGGACGTATCGACGCACCGCCAGTCCGGCGACCTCGTCGTTCTCCTCGAAGACGACCGCGGGGGCGGCCCGCACCTCGGCGTCGTAGAAGGAGTGGTCACCCTCGGGCACCCCGGCGGGCCAGTCCAGGACCAACCCGGCCTGGCGGACGGCCCGGTCGCCGTTGACGTGTTCACCACAGCAGTTGACCGCGCGTCCGGTCTCTCGATCCACGATGACGCGACGGCTCCAGTGGTCGATGACCCGGTCGGAGTCGGTCGTGTCGACGGTCATCTCCCAGGCCGACCAGTCCGACCCGTGCGCGGTGCCCTCGATCCGGGTGGTCCGGTCCAGATCGGCGCCCTCCCGCCGGGTCCAGGTGGCGGTGTCCAGGTAGGTGGCGCCGGGGGCGTTCATTCGCAGTTGGTGGGAGACGTCCCCCGGCATCAGGGCGACCCGATCCTGCACGTAGAACGGCAGCAACAGCGCCATGGTCACCAGGAAGGCCCCCACCGCCACCAGGAGGGTGCCCGTGGGCAGCCGCCGGGCGGGTTCGGGGAGCAGCGGGGTGGGGCGCGCTTCGGGCACCCGCCCCACCTGCGAGAAAACGCTCACCTGTGGGCCTCCTCGACGTCGTGCGCGGGCCTGGCCCCGTCGTGCCCGGGCCCCTCGCCGTCGGGGATGTCCCGCCCATCGCCCAGGCCACCATCGTGCTCGTCGTCGTCCGGGGCGGAGGGCCCCTCGAAGGCCGGCGCCTCCGTCGGCTCGGACACGACGTCCTCCACCGACGGGGTGTCGTCGGACGGCGGTTCCGTCTCCTCCCCACGCTGACCCAACGCCAGGACCAGGCGGGCCATCGCGGGCAGGCACAGAGCCTGTGGCACCCAGCCGCGCAGCGCGGCACCGAACGTCTCGGTGATGTCGTGGAACGGCATGTACACGGACAGGTAGGTTCCGACCGCGGTCGTCAGACCGGCGAGGGCCAACGAAACCGTGACCACCCAGGGGCCGGCCAGGTGCGGCAGCGCCCGGCCGCCCATCGACGGTCTTCCGGGTTTGGCGTGGCGCAGGCGTTCGGGTACCCCACGGGCCAGCCACCAGATCGCCAACAGGATGACGCCGACCACGACCGCCCCGGCCCAACCGGCGATCCACACCCCGTAGGCCAGGCCGAGCGGCAGGACCACCGGACGCGGCAGCCAACCGGGGCCGGCGTCGGGCAGGGCGCGACCGCCGCGCGGCGGGCCGGTGACCGAGCGTCGACCACCGGGCAGCAGGCGGCGCGGCCACAGGGCCAGCAGAACCAACAGCCCGGCGAGCGCGCCGCCGATGGCCAGGACCCGGTGGTAGACGGCGTCGGGGGTGTATTCGAGCGTGACCGTGCCCGCGGTGCCCTCGGGCAGCACCCAGGCCTGTTTCCAGCCTTCCAGGCGCACCGGTTCCAGCGGCCCGTCGACACCCTCGGCCCGGGCCTGCCAGCCCTCGTTGAAGTTCTCGTTGACCACCAGCAGGCTGTCCTCGTCGACCGACACGTCGAAGCTGCGCTCGCCGGGTCCCCAGGAGTGCAGGGTGTCGACCTCCGCCGTGGTGACCTCGGGCGCGGGCGCGTCGGCCAGGTCGGCGGTCTCCACCAGGGCCGAACGGACCTGGTAGCGGTTGCCGGGATCGACCACGACCCGGTTCCGGCCCTCGACGAGGTCGAGGTCGGTGCAGGTCTCGTAGCTCAGCGGCCGTCCCGTGAGTTGGTCGCCGAGAGTGCCCTCGCTGATCCGGGTCTCCACGCGCCGGTCGTTGACCCGCAGGGTCGGGCCGAGACCACAGGTGGTGGAGGCGTCGATGTCGGCGTCGGGGATCGGCTCGACCGGTGCCACGCCCGGCAGGTCGATGGTGCCGATCTCCAGGGCCTGTCCCTCGGGGCGTTCGAAGGTGATCCTCAGCGAGGAGGCGGTGAGTTCGGCGAAGTCCACGCGCCCGCTGCCATCCAGCCAACCCTCTCGGACGGTGTCGTCGCTTTCGACGGTGACCTTGATCGGACGCATCACGGTGTCGGCCCGGGGGAACTCGACCTTCATGTGGTCCAGGGTGGTCCGGCTGCCGAGGTCGATGTCGAGCGAGGGCCGTTTCTCCTCGGGGTCGGGGTACCAGACGGTGCTCTCGTCGTCGTCCAGAGCCCCCCTGCCCATCGCGGCGGGGTGCTGTACCGCGGTGGAGGAACCGGTGACACGGGGGTATCCACCGGCCCGATTGGCGGCGTTCTCGGCCTCCCTGGGGTCGGTGAGGACCACTTCGCCGGAGATGCGGTGCGGGGAGTTCGCCGACTCCTCCGACAGGGTGAACGTACGGTCCAGCCGTCCGGCGTCCTCTCCGCTCACCTCCAGGTCGGGGTTGCACACCCACGCGTGCGAACCCTCCATGCAGCCCGGGGCGGTGCCGGTGGAACCGGTGAAGAGCAGCGTCCCCGCGTCGGACGGGCCGGGCACGTCCAAGGTACGCGCGGTCTCCAGGCCCGGGATCGAGATGGAGCTGATCCCCACCCGGGTGCCGAAGCGGTACTCGGGTTCCCACGCGAGTTCGTCGATCCTGACCCGGAGCCTGGTGGTCTCCCCCGGTGGGGCGTTGAGTTCCTGGGGTTCGTCCGTCTCCGCGACGGCCACCTCGGACTCCCCGTTGTCGGTGATGAGGCCGACCCGGGAGGGCGGTGGTTCGCCGGGCAGTTGTTCGAAGGCGATGTTCAGCCCGTCGAGGCTGCGGGGCTCGGTGAACTCGACCTCCAACCACTGGCCCAGAGAACCCTCGAAAGCGCTGGAACGCCAGGCGGTACCGAGGTCGTCGTCGAGGGCGGCGTGCGGCGCGTGGCCCGGGTCGCGGTCGCCGGGGCGGGCCTCGACCCCCGCCTCAGAGGTGGACGCGGTGACCTCGGCGATGCCGATGTCGCGGGCGTGGGAGACGTACTCCTCCCAGGCCGGTTCGATGACGTCCGGGGCCGGCACGTCGCGCTCGTACTCCTGCTCCTCGGTCATGGTGGCCGAGAAGTTGCGGCGCACGTCGGAGTAGACGACCTCGCGGCGGCGCACCGTGTCGGTGACGATCGTGTTCTCGCCGTCGATGGCGTCGGCGCCGGGGTCGTCACCGAGCAGGATCGGGCGGTCGTCGTCGACCAGGCCCTGTTCCGCCAGGTGCAGGACGGACTCGGGGCCGCCGGTCACGCGAAGCGTGTCGGCGGAGGGCACGGTCCCGACCCGGGGAGCGGCGTCCTCCACCTCGTAGACGGTCAACGATGGGTAGGGCTGGTCGAACCACTGGGAGGCGGACCGGTGGTCGAGGGAGCCGATGACCGGGCCGAACTCGGCGGCCTCGGTGATGCCGGGCGAGTTCTGGAGGGTCTGGTGGACGCGGGCCGGCCAGCCGCCGTTGTTGCCCACTCGCTGAAGGTCGTTCCTGACGATGAGGTGGGTGACCCCGAGCCGGGCGAAGGTGTCGGACAGACCCTGTGATCCCCGCCCCGAGGAGACCCTCTGATCGATCTCGTGGGTGATGCGGGAGACGCCCGACGAACCCCACGGAATGATCTGGTGGTTGGTCCACGCCCCGGACAGCAACGGCTGCATGGGTTCGTCGAGGGGACGACCCCACTCGTACTCACCGCGGGCCGACCCGGGCAGCGCCATGGTCATGCCGCGTTCGTCGGAGCGCTCCTCCAGCCAGTCGACCGCCTCGTACCAGTAGTCGGGGATCTCCTCGAAGCCGCCCTTGGGCGCGATGCCGACCGTGGCGATCGGTACGAGCGTGACCAGGAAGACCGCGGCGGAGCCGCCCGCGACGGCGCGTCGCACCTTCGTCGAGACCACCGCGCCAAGGCGGTCGGCCCGGTCTCGGGCGACCACGACCGGCAGGTGGGCCAGGCCCAGGACGATGGGCAAACGGATGAGCGCGTCGAACTTGTGGACGTTGCGGAACGGGGACAGCGCACCGTCGAACAGTTCCCGCATGGACGCGGCGAAGGGGCCGGTGAGGTCACCCGTGTAGCCGGCGACCACGATGGCCGTGCCGGCCAGGAGGCTGCTGATGAGGAAGAGGCGTTCGGGGGTGCGCCGGTTGATGAGTCCGGCCAGACCGAGCCCGGCGACCAGTGCGGTGACCGCCACCAGCCACGGGGTGAGCGAAAGCTCCGCGCCCGACGGCAGGGCCGTGTTGCCCATGTCGGGCAGGAAGCCCATCCAGTTCGAGGTGCCGCGCAGCGCGTTGAACAGCGAGGTGATGCCGGTGGTGACGCCGGCGTCCTCGGTGTAGGGCATGAACGAGTACACGTACCGCGACATGATGAGCAGCGGCACGATGTACCAGAACGAGGCCAGGACCAGGGCGAACGCCCACCACAGGATCAGCCGCCACTTGCGCCGACCGTTGGTGCGGGTCAACAGGTACAGGCCCGGGACGACGAGGACGGCCAGTTCCGAGGCGGCGTTGGTACCGCCGCACATGAGGAACGCCAGCCCCGACAACAACGCCATGCGCCCCGGTGGGTACCGGTGTTTGGCCCCCAGGATGAGCGGCAGCAGGATCCACGGCATGAGCAGCATGGGCTGTAGCTCGGCCGAGTTGTACGACAGCAGCGTGAGCACCCGCGGCGCCAGCGCGTAGGCGATGCCGGCGATGACGCGGGTGTTGACGGTCCCGAGCCCCAGGGCCTCGGCGACCTTGTAGGTGCCGAGGAACGCCGCGATGAGCAGCACCGCCATCCACGAGCGCTGAATGAGCCACTCGGGCATGCCGAGCACTTCGAACAGCAGGTGGAAGGGGCCGTTGGGGAAGAAGTACCCGTAGGCCTGGTTCTGGAGCTGCCCGAAGTAGGAGGCGTCCCACAGGTGCAGGGCGCGCTCCATGAACCCCGAGGGGTTGATCGTCAGGTCGATCTTGGTGTCGCTGACGATCCGACCGGGGTCGATGCTCGCCGCCAGCGCGCCCAGGAGCACACACACCGCGAGGACCTTGAGGCGCGCCAGCAGCCTCTGGTCCGGTCCACCAGGGGCGGACGGTGTCGTGGAATCCTCCGGTTCGCGCCTGGCGGTGGATTCCGCCGAAGTCACATCTTCGCTTTCTTGCCTGCTGCCGGGTCAGGGGGGTTCACGGGGGAATCGATGCCGAGTTCCGCGGCCACGAGGCGGGTCATCCGCGCGCCGCTCGCGTCCCAGGTGAATCGGGACGCCCAGGCGCGACAGGCGCGGCGGACCTCCTCGGCGCGCCGAGGGTCGGACAGTTCCTTCAAGGCCCGTGAGACGACGTCCTCCAGGGTCTCGCCCTCCTGGACGAGCCATCCGGTTTCTCCGTCACGGACCGAATCGCGCAATCCGTCCACATCGTAGGCCACCGTGGGCACGCCGAGCCGTGCGGCCTCGACGACCGTCAGGCCCCACCCCTCGAACTCGGAGGCGGTGACGTGCAGGTGGCAGGACGACAGGACGGCCTCCTTGTCCTCCTCGGAGAGGAATCCGTGCAGGTCGACCCGCTCACGTAGTCCGTCGCGCTCGACCTGCTCGGCGAGGTGTTCTCCCTCGGGACCGCGGCCGATGATGTGCACGCTCAGCCCGGGGTGATCGTCGGCCAGCGAACGGGCCAGGTCGACCACTCTGGACACACGCTTTTGCACCACCAGGCGACCGAGGCTGACCAGGGCGGGAGCGGTGCCGGGCTCGGGTGCGGGGGGCAGCGGGGCCAGGGCGGGTCCACCGTTGTGGACGACCTCGATGGGCGCGCGCCAGGCGAGCTTGTCGCGCATGGCGGCCCGGGAGGACTCCGAGACGGTGACGGTGGTGCAGTTCCGGTAGACCCGGGAGGCGACGGCGGACTCGACGAAGCGCCCGAACCAGGCCAGCGGAGCCGAGAAGTAGGCGTTGAACTGCAGGTCGTGGACGTGGTGCACGACGCTGACGACCTTCGTGCTCCGACGCAGTACCAGGCGGGACAGGAAGGGGATGCCGTTCATGCAGTCGAAGGCCAGGTGGTACTCGCGCCGCCACAGGGCGAGCCAGGCCATGACGCGCGGGTAGACGGTGAACTTGCCGCCCATCCGGCGGATGACGATGCCGTCCTTGGTCTCGACCCGGGCCTGGTGGGGTTCGCGGCTGGTCAGGAAGGTGACGATGGCGCCGCGTTCGGCCAGGTGGCGACTGATCCGCCAGGCGTACTCCTCGGCGCCGCCGGCGGTGGACTGCCAAGGGTCGCGCCAGTTGATCATGACGATCCGGACGCCGTCGAGACGGGGGCCGAGATCGATGGGGGCCGGGGTTCCGTCGGCCGTGACCGGTTCGGCGGTCGCGGACTCTTCGACCTCCGCCGAGGTGGGGGCGGGGATGGCGGTCGGAGCTGTGGTGACCGTGACGAGCCCGGGCTCCACCCGGCGGGGGACCTTCTGGAAGACCACACGCTCTCCTTCCGCGCGGTGCCCGACCCAGGCCTGCTTACGCTGAGCGAAGGAAGTATCGCTCTGAGCGAACACTCAGGGGCGGGGAGTGCAGCCGAACAGGCCCAAGGACCGGACGTCAGTGGGGTGGGGCGACCATCGTGATCGCGAGGGGGCGGCGGTGTGTCGGGTTCGAATCACCGGGGACCGGGTGCGTGGGGCGCCCCGCAGGTTGCGAGGCGCCCGCCGGACCTCGCGAACCCGAAGACCTAGCGGTCGCCGTAGTTGTAGAGGGTTTCGTTCACCGGTTCAGCGGTCGCGGTCGACTCGGTGGCGAGGTTGGTGGCCACCACGGTGGCACCTCCCGCCAGAGCCGCGCCGATCACGCAGGCGGCGATTACCTTGATCACTTGAGGATCTCCTTCCGCACGCTCCGAACCGTTCTGGATCGGGGCGCTGGAAACCGAGACTAGAACCTGATCTAGCTACAGACCAGATGGTTGCCCCAACTGTAACTAACCCTCCGGTAACTTCCAACCCCGAAATGTGCTCTTCGCACGCATCCATATGCTGGTCAGGGGCGGCCAAGTGGCCTGGATCACCTGGTGGGAACAGGATCGACGATGAAACCAGAACCCGTTTCAAAGTGACCGAAAAAGCGTGTCCGACCCTCTCACGGAGGTCAGATCCCGGCCGTGGGCCCTTCGACCGGATCACCGTGACGGGGTTGCCTTCGTGCGACCGTGGACATCGCCCAGACGATGGTTCCCAGACTGGTCAGAGCACCGGCGACGACCGGAACGGACACGCTCTGCGGGGTCGCTTCGACGAACACGTCGTCGACCTCGAACAGTGCCATGTCGACCCCCTCCACCACCGGGGACAACCCGTCGGTGTCGGAGAGGCCGTGGTCGACCGGGGCGGACACCGCCACGTACCGAACGCCCATCGACCCCAGGAGCTCGGGGAGCCCCGCGGTTTCGATCCGTGGCATCGCGTTCTCGGAGTCCAGGTCGAGCGATTCGGCGACCCGCCGTGCCCGCAGGTCCTCCCCCGTCACCACCACGGTCCCGCCGTCCGGGGTACCGACCCTCAGGTCGTCGTTCCAGAGCACGCGCCGGTCGAACAGCTTGGTGGCCGGGTCCAGCACCACCACCGGTTCCCCGGACCAGTCCGGCCCCCGGTAGGCGCTCCAGGGCAGCACCAGGACGGCGCCGGGACGTTCGTCCGCGGCCACCGCGGCCTGTGCCTCCCGCCAGGCCGACGGGTACTCCACGGGTGCGAGCCCCCCGCCGGCGCCCCACAGCAACCCGGGGAGCGCCACCACCGGTGACAGCCCCAGGACCACCGTGGTCACCAGCCGGCCCATGCCGGGCACCGGGGGCCCTTCGGTCGGGGTCGTCTGCGGCGTCGTCTCGGGCAGGGCTCGGAGCGCCCACAGGACCACCGCCCCCAGCCCCAGGGACTGCAGCAGGGCCAAGGGGGCGACGTACAGTTGGCCGTCGCGCAGCGGACCGAAGCCGGGCCAAAGGTCGATCAGCGCGACCGAGAGCCCCGGGGTGAGCACACCCATCAGGGCGATCGCCAGGCCCAGCGCCGCCGACACCGACAACCCCACCGCCACGACCGGACGCGCCCGGCGCCACCACCAGGCCCAGCCGGCGAGCGCGGCCGTCACCACCAGGGCCCTGAGAGCGGCCGTGACGGGCTCTCCGTATCCGGGCGGCACCGCGCCCTCGTTCCACACCCCGCCGAGCAGCAGGAGCGAACCGAACGCGCCGAAGGGTGTGTCGGAGCGGGCCGCGAAGGCCGTCACCCCGGCCGGATCGGTGGCGGCGCCGCTGAGGATCGAGGGGATCAGCCAGGGCGACGACAGCAGGATCAGCGCCAGGACCAGGAGCCCGGCGTCCCGCAGTCGGCGCAGCGCGGTCGGACCGGCGGTCAACGCGCTGAGCAGTACCGACGAGAACCCGCCGATCGCGGCGGGTACCAGGGCGCACACCACCCCGGCGAGCCCTCGGGCGGGCCGAAGCGACGCCATGCGGACCACCGCCGCCAGGACCCAGGGCAGCCCCGCGTATCCCAGCAGGACCGCCCACTGTCCCAACAGCAGACGCTCGGCCACGAACGGGTTCCACACGTAGGCCGCCCCGGCGGCCGCACCCGCGACCAGGCCGGCCACGGGGACCGGCCCCTTCCCGTACACCAGGCCGGTGAGCAGACGGAACGCGCCGGCCACACCCAGGACGAACACCGCGGCCAGCATCAGGCTCTGCACCACATGGCCCGGCAGGACCGTGGACAGGGCCGCGACCACCGCGTCGCTCGGGACCGCCCGGGGAAACCCGTCCGCGCCGGCCAGCACGGCCCGCAGGGACGGGTCGGGCACGAAGACCATGTCGTATCGGAGGACATGGCCGGAGCCCAGCGCGGGCCCCAGGGCCAAGAACGCCACCAGCGCCCCCAGGGCCCAGGGCACCAGGCGAAGCGCCATCAGTGGTCCACCAGCGCAAGACTCGCGGAGTAGCCGCCCTCCACGTAGTCGCGGTAGGAACGCACCACGACCTCGTAGGGGCCCGACACCGTGACCTGCCATCGGGCCCGGTCCCCCGAGGAGCCGAGCGTGCGCCAACCCTCGCCGTCCTCCGGCCCGCGGTCATCGCGCGGAGCACAGACGGCACCGGGCTCAGGGGGCGGGCTCGACGGCGGTGGCGTGGGGGCGGGGGCCGGTTCCGGTTCGGGACGCGGCGAAGGCGGTGGTTCCGAGGGGGTCGGCCTCGGTCGATCCGGCTCCCCGCCCCCGACGTTCTGCTCGTCGTCGATGGTCGTGGTGGTCTCCCCGGCGGCGGGCATCGTCTCACGGGAACGCCGGTAGGAGTCCCCTGGAGCACATTCGAGGAGCCGGACCCACACCTCGTAGTGGCTCGCGTCCTCGACCTCGTCCCAGACGAGCAGCGCCCCGTCGTCCCGCGGTTCCAGCCCGGTCGGGCCCGGCGGCGGGTCGTCGTCCCAGACCAGCCGGAGCGGTTCGGACTCCACTCCCTCGTCGCGGCCCTTGACGGGTCGTACGACGAACTCGTAGCGGGCACCGCTCAGCAGCGACTCGACGGTGACGGAGCCTCGACCGTCGTCGACGTCCACGTCGAAGGGGAGCACGAAGGGGTCGTCGGGGGCGGGTTCGATCCTGCGCTGCACCACGCGGTAGTCGGTGGCTCCGGGGACGTTCGCCCAGGACAGCAGGAGGCCGTCGTCGGTTTCCTCGTATTCGGGCTCGGGCGCGGTCAGCGGCCCGGTGGACAGGTCGGGGAAGGGACGGGGGAACTCCCCGCCCACGCCCAAGGGCCGGGCCAACGCGTCGGCGAAGGCCGCCGCGATCTTGAGTTCACCGCGAACGTTGGGGTGGGTGGCGTCCCAGTTGTCGAAGGCGGGAGTGTAGTCCCGGGCGGTCTGGGCGACCACCACCGGCGAATCGGCCGAGGTCAACTGTTGGGCGAGGTCGACCAGGCCCATGTTGAACTGTTCGATCTCCCGGTTGATCCGATCGTCGTCGTCGGTGCCGTCCACGTCGGGCAGCTCGCCCACCACGAAGCGGGCGTCACCGAGCACCACCCGCACGGTGGAGACGATCTCGGCGACGCCGTCCAGCGCGTGGTCGGCTCCCCCGCCGTTGAGGATGTCCTCGGTCCCGGCCAACAGGAGCAGGTAGTGGGGGTCGTACTCGGCGGCGACGGCGGCGACATCGGTGGCGAGTTCCTGGGCGGTGGCGTCCCAACGGGCCGCGTGGTCGGTGTCGAAGTCGGGGTCGGCGTAGTCGTGGGCGCCGAAGTCCTCGTCGGCGAGGGAGTAGAGGTCGTCGTTGGGTCCGACCAGGTCGAAGTCGATCTCCTGGTCGGACAGGTGGGACCACAGGTGGTAGCGCCAGGTGTGGTCCCCGCTACTGCCCTGGGTCGCGGAGTCGCCGATAGGCATGATCCGCAGCTCCCCGTCGGGCGGGCCGGGCATGGCGGCCGGTTCCTCGGCCTGGTCGTCGCCCTCCGCCCCGAGACCGCCCGAACCGGTCTGCAGGAGCATCATGGTGACGGCCATGGCGGCGAGCATGACGCCGAGCAGCCCCAACGGGCCGGGTTCGAAGCGCGAACCTCCCCGCTCCCACAGGCCTTGGAATCGGCTCGCCGACGGGCCGGGGCGAAGGAGGTCGCGCCAGGTGGACCCGCGCCAGTACTCGCGGCTCGTCCACGTGGGGAGCCGGTCGCGCCAAGCCCTCGGGCGAGGCCCCTCCGACCCGCTCTCGGATGCCCGGCCCTCGGGGGTCCCGGGGGTCTCGGTCACGTCCTCTTCCTGGGGGGTCTCGTCGTCGCCCGGGTCCTGCACCGTGCCCCATCTCTCGCCGCGGCGCCTAGCGGTAGTTACAGGTTCCTATTCGACCTGCGAGTGGCATCCACCCTGCTGGGACAGGAGCTTAGGCGTCACTCGCCAGACAAGACTAGAACTGGTTATATGGAGGCCGTCAACCTTCGGGCCCGTCCGGGTCACGGAGCGCCGAGCCGAAAGGCCTCCCCCTCGTGATCGGTCTCCTGGTCGCGCTGTTCTCAGCGGTGGTCTACACGATCGGACTGACCGTGGAGCAGCGTGCCTTGCACGGCTCCGAGTCGATCTCGATCAACCGTCCGCTTCACCTCGCCAGGGTACTGCTGGGCAATCCGAAATGGGTTCTCGGTTGCGTGTTCGCCGCGCTGGGCAGCGTCGGTCTGATCGTCTCCCTCGGCCTGGCCCCGGTGTCGGTCTCCCAACCCGCCTTCGCCGCCGGTGTGGCCACGACCCTGCTGGTCATCACCCTGGTGCGCGGTGAGCGGATCACCCGGGGCGAGTATGTCGCGCTCGGTGTGATGCCGGTGGCCCTGGGCCTGCTGAGCCTGTCCACGGTGGACGGCGCGGAGACCGGGACGACCGCGGACACGCCCCTTCTGGTCGTGGTCAGTGTGGGCACCGTGTTGGCCTGCGTGGCCGTCATGAGCGTGGTCGGAGGACGTGGGAAGTACATCTCGGCCGCCGCCATGGGCGCCGCCGCCGGCCTCGCCCAGGGCAGCGCCGGGCTCCAGGGGAAGGGCCTGGGCGGCCTCCTCGCCGACCACGGGCTCTGGGCCGCGATCGGCCCCGCGCTGCTGTCGCCCTACCCGTACCTGTACGCGCTGGGCTGGGCCGTGGGCATCGTGCTCTTCCAGACCTCCCTGCAACGTTCCCGGGCCTCCATCACCGCCCCGGTCGCCAATGTGGTGGGCAACGTGTTCACGGTGGTGGCGGGCACGCTTCTGTTCGGGGAGAGCCTGCCCGAGGACCCGCTCACCATGGCCCTGCGGGTGGGCGGGTTCGCCCTGACCCTGGTCGTGGTGGTGTTGGTGCGCGGCAACGTCGCCCAGGCCGAGGCCGACACCAGTCGGTTGCGCGGTGAGTCCACCCCCAGCACATGAGGACGATCGCCCCTACCGGACCGGACGATCGAGGGCCCCGCCGTGTGACGGCGGGGCCCTCGTCGCTTTGTCACTCAGGCGGCTACGGAGACGGCCTGACGCAGGCCGGGCGCGGCCACGTCGGCCCAGGCCCGGACGACGCCCTCGGGCTCGCCGGTCTCGTCGCTGGACAGGATCAGGCCGGGCTCGGCGACCCAGGCGCCGAGGTCGGCCAAGAGGACGCGCAGGTCCTCCTCGATGCCGTGGCTGTTGCGCAGGTCCTCGACGACGGCCAGCGGGATGGCGACGGTGTGGCCCAGGCCCAGCTCGGGCAGTCGGTCCAGGAAGACCTTGAGCAGGCCGGTGTAGGTGCCGTGCACCTGCGGCGAGGCGACGAGCAGCACGTCACCGGAGCGGACCGTCTCCAGCGCCTCGGAGACCGCGGCGGAGGAGTCGTCGAGCAGGTCCGAACCGAGGTCGGCCAGATCGATGACGTCGGGTGTGGTGGTGACGCCGGCGCGGACGGCGACCTCGGTGGCGGCGCGCAGGGCGGCGGTGCGGACGGAGGAACCGGAACGGGGTGCGGCGACGAGCACGGTGAAGCGAGTCATGCGGAGAACTCCTGGGTTCGGTCTGAGCGAGCCGGGATCGACCGGAAGGGAACGCGGGGGGCGGTGATCGGAAGCGGGACACCGGAGTAGAACCGTGTTCCTCACGAGTCGGCGCGCGGCGCGGGACCTGGCGGTCCGGCGTCGGGGTTCGCGTCGGTTCGCGCGGGGGTGCTCATTCGGACCGAGGAGATCCGTGGACCCATGGAGTGGGAGCCGAGCGTCCGGTGTCTGCGTAGGGGCACAAGGGCACGGGATGGACCCGTGGCGCGGGGCAGGGCCCCGCAAAGGCGCTAGCTACGACAGAGCGCGCTCGCCTGCTGTCGAAGGTCGACGTGCAGGCGCTGGACAAGCAGCTCACCGGCGGACATGTCTCCATCATGAGGTGAGTCGGCCACTATCGTCAATGCGTGCCGACGCCTCTCCCGAGGGGGCGCGGGGCTCCGTGGGCGCCGGTCCACCTCGCGGACACGTGTCCCAGAATGCGGGATCACCCCCTGTTCCCTGGGAAGACGTCGCCCGAAGGGGGCGCGCGCGACCCCCCGAGAACCTCGCGGTCACACGAATGTAATTTACGACACACAGCGCCCGTCGCACCGTCGCGGCGGGGCCCGCACAGGAGGAGAAGCCCCACCCATGGCCCACACACCCCTGACCCTCACCGGCGCGCGCGTGGTGACGGCCGACGGCACCCACGACGGCTGGGTTCGGATCGAGAACGGTCGGGTGGCCGAACTCGGCACCGGCGACCCCGGCCCGGGAGAACGCCACGACCTCGGTGGGCGACTGGTCGCCCCGGGGCTGGTCGACACCCACATCCACGGAGGCACGGGGCGTTCCTTCCCCGAGGCCGACCCCGAGGGGGTACGCGAGATCGTGGAGTTCAATCGACGGTCGGGGGTGACCTCCGTGGTGGGCGGTTTGGTCGCGGCCTCGCCGGAGGAGACGCTCCGTCAGGTCTCGGCGTTGGCCGAGTCCTGCGAGGAGGGCACACTGTCCGGTGTGTACCTGGAGGGGCCGTTCATCGCCAAGTCACGGTGCGGCGCGCACGACCCCGAGCTGCTGCGCGACCCGGACACCGCGGAGTTCGACGCCTGGCTGAAGGCGGGCCGTGGACACGTTCGGATGATCACGGTCGCCCCCGAGCTGCCCGGAGCCCTGGAGCTGATCCGCGCCGCGGTGTCATCGGGCGTGGTGGCGGCCGTGGGACACACCGAGGCCACCTACGAGCAGACGCTGGCGGCCATCGACGCGGGGGCGACGGTGGCCACTCACGTCTACAACGCGATGCGACCGCTCAACCACCGCGACCCCGGGCCCATCGCGGCGGTCCTGGGCGACGAACGCGTGACGGTGGAGCTGATCCTGGACAACGTGCACGTTCACCCGGGTGCGGCGCGACTGGTGTTCGACGCGGCCGGCCCGGGCCGGGTTTCGCTGGTGACGGACGCGATGTCGGCGACCGGGCTCGGCGACGGCGAGTACACGCTGGGCGACCTACGAGTACGGGTGAGCGAGGGGCGCGCCCACGTGATCGAGACGGGTGCGATCGCCTCCAGCACCATCGTGCTGCCGCAGGCGGTGCGCAACACGGTCGCGGTGGGGGTTCCGGTCGAGGAGGCGGTGCGCTCGGCCTCTTCGGTACCGGCGTCCACCCTGGGTCTGGGCGAGGCCGGACGGGTCGAGGCCGGTGGGCACGCCGACCTGGTGGTGCTCAATGAGGACCTTTCGGTCGCCGACGTGATGTATCGGGGCAGGTGGGTCGCCTAACGGCGTGTCGTGGGCACGGTACGGATGAGTAACTTGCCTCTGGGCGACAATTGTCAACAGGGCATCGAGGAATGCACCGTGCTCGTCACGAAAGGATCCGCCATGGCCCAGTCGAGACAGGTGAACGACCAGCAGCCGACCCAAGCGCCCTCCGAGGAGCGAGGTCACCTCGGCAAGCTCGCCGGTGAACTGTCCCGCTACGAAGTCCGTGCGGAAGTGGTGGAGGAACCGGGCCTGTGCCTGCGCGTCGGCAACCCGGAGTCCGTCCACGCGGTCGAGGACGTGATCTGTGAACGCCGAGAACACGACTACGCGTTCATCGCATCGTTCGGGGTCCACCTGGGCAACAGCGGCAGCCTGTCGCTCACTGCCCACAAGATCGCGTGGCTGGTGGGGGCCACCAAGAAGTGACCGACCCGGACCCGACGGGGACGGCACCG
>NZ_DYZD01000325.1 GCF_020741345.1 Nocardiopsis listeri | reverse complement strand
GGATACCAGGCCTCACGCCGCAGCGTCACCCCGCCGGCCCCATCCGGTCACCGGTGATCGACGCACTGTCCGAGAGACGTCGTAGAGGACGCGTCGATGCCCCACCGTCTTTGCCCGGCGCACGTGCACCTCCCCATCTTCGAGAAAGGCCGCCGATGCCGAGCCCGCACCCACACGAACCATTCGCACTGTCCGAACGGGAACGTCCCTCAGCGACCAAACTCTCCGGCCCCCTCCTGACGCCGGAGGATCTCGTTCCGCACTTGCGCGATCTGGCCCGCACCCTGCGGGAACGAGGGGCCGAGCACGGTCCGGCCCCGCACACACGACGGACTTGAAGGGTGCAAAGAGGTCGGCTCCCACCCCGTCCACCGGGTGGGAGCCGACCGCTCGGCACCGGCCCCCGCCCTCCGTCCTAGGGCGGGAACCGGCGGTTCAGGGGTCAATCGAACAGGGCGCCGCCGAACTCCTCCGCTTCGGCCACCGCGTGGGCTCGGGTGCCTCCCACGTGACGCGGCCGGGCACGACGGACCGGGTGCGCGCCGTGGCCCTCCCGAGGGGCCGGGACCTCCACCGCGGGGCGGCCACCGCCGACACTATCGACCCGGACGGCGCCGAAACCCTGGGCGGTGTACTTACCGACCCCGGTGAGTTCGATCAGTTCCAACAAAGTGGCGAAGGTGTCGATGGAACGACGCGCGCCGGCGGCCGAATCCAGGCGCAGCCCGCCCAGCCAGCCCAGCACGTTGCGCTTCTCCGCGTGGTGGTGTTCGGTCAGGCGCACCTCCTCCCCGGGCAGGGGGGAGCGGCGCAGTTGTGACAGGTCGAGCAGGGCGCGTTCCAGCCAGGACGCGGCCAGGGCGGATGGGGCGAATCGCGCCACCGCGCCCACCGCGCCGCTGCCACCGACGATCCCGCCCCCGGAACGATGGACCGCGCCGAAGAGCCGCCGGGGGTTGGGCCAGATGTGCGGGACACGTTCACCGGTGGTGTCGCGGGTGGTGGTCACCACGGGGGTCATGGCGCGGATCTCGGCCGCCCGGGCCGGGAAGCGACCGTACCCCTCGGTGAGCATCTCGGCGTAGGTGCGATCGAAGGTGCGGGTGACCGACAGCGGCTCCAGCAGGTGGTCCCCGATGCGTTGGGGGACGCCGACCAGTTCGGCCGGGTCCAGGGGCGCGGGGTCCTCGTCGTCCAACCAGGTGAGGGTCCAGTGGTGGAGACGGTTCCCCAAGGGCAGGGGCCAACCGTTCATCGCCCAACGCTTGGCCGCGGTGTGCTCACGATCGGACTGGGGCCACCAGTGGTTGAGCAACCCGTGGCAGTCCTCCGGACGGATCGGACGCGCCGCGTCGGCTCGATCCCTGAGGATCACGGTCCACCGTCTGGGCACCGACCCCACCCCTTTCCCTACGTGCTCGGCTCACCGGGAACTCCTCTCGGACAGTGTCCGAACGTCACTTGTCGACCATCGCCCCAGGAGACCACAATGAGCGGGCCCGTACCGATCCACCAGCCGAAGCGGAGGGGACATGCCCCGCCTGAGCCACACCCTGGACCTGGACGCGTTGAAGCGTGAGGACGTCACCGGTTCGATCGACGGGGTGCACCGGGTGCTGCGCGAAGCCCGGTTCGACGACGAGGGACACCTGTTGGTCCCCGACGAGGCGGAACGGAAACGGTTGGAGCGGCGCGCCGAGGAGCTCGGGGTGATCCACGGGGGTGAGACGGCCGAGGCCGAGCCGGACATGGAGCATTCGCTGCGGCTGCTGTCCGGCGAACACCTGACCCCTGGCGCCCACTACCTTCTCAGCGTCCTGGACGAGAACGGCGATCCGGACTTCTCCGAGGAGGTCGAGGGGTGGGTGGGCACCGACCTGACCATCACCTCCTGGGACCCGCAGGGCCGCTGCTCACTCGACTTCGCCATGCGCGAGGACCCCGCGGTGACCGGTTTCGAGGAGTCGGTGACGAGCGGCACCGTGGTGCACGACCGGGACGCCCGGACCCTGTCGGTCCACGCCCGGATGCGGTTCCCCGCGCCGATGAGCATCGTCGGTGAGAACTCATCGTTGCTCCGGGTGAACGTGGACCTCCACGTCGACCTGCCCCGCTGGTACGCGGCGCTTTCGGGCACCGAAGGGACGGCCCCCCTACGGTTCGAGGTCGGGCATCCGTTCGTGCGCGCCGTCGGTGAGGCACTGCCCTCCCCCGCCCCGGACGGTCGATGGTCGGTGACCGGTTCCCTGGAGGTGCGCGGCCGCGGCCCGGCGCGACCGCTGGTGGCGGTCGCGGCCTGGGCGATGCTGCGGTCGATGCGCCGCTCCGAGGAGATGTCGGTGGAGCGGTGGGTGGCCGAGGTGGAGCGGTCCTGGGCGGACACGGCCCGGAGCCTGCCCGCCCTACCGGGACTGTTGGACGAGGTCGCCGAGGCGGTGGCCGTCAGTCGCGTTCGGCGCCCCACCCGGTGAGGGAGCGCACCCGCAGTTCGGTGAAGCGGGCACTGTTGCGTTCGGAGGAGAGCAGGCTGCCGATGACGGCGCAGGCGAAACCGATGGGAACGGCGGCGAGGGCGGGGTTCTCCAGGGGGAAGTACTGGATGTCGATCCAGGCCGGCAGCATCGACAGGTTCTCGCCGGTGACCGGATCGGTCTTGCCCGACATCACCGGCGAGAACAGCATCAGCAGCAGGGTGGCCGACAGTCCGCCGTAGATGCCCCACTCCACGCCGTTGGTGTTGAAGCGGCGCCAGAACATGGTGAGGACGATGACGGGCAGGTTGGCCGCGGCGGCGATCGCGAAGGCCAGCCCCACGAGGAACGCCACGTTCTGTTCCTGGGCCTGTACGGCCAGGGCGATGGAGACCGCGCCGATCAGGCAGGCGGAGAAGCGGGCCACGCTCACCTCCTGGGACTCGCGAGGTCGGCCCCACATGAGGATGTGGCCGAACAAATCGTGCGCGATGGAGGACGAGGAGGCCAGGGTGAGGCTGGCGATGACCGCGAGGATGGTGGCCAGGGCGACCGCGGAGATGAGCGCGAGCAGCACGGCGGCGCCCACCGGACCGGCCGTGAGCCGCCCCAGTTCCTCGGCGAGCATCGGCACCGCGGAGTTGCCCGAGGGGTCCAGGGCCATGATGCGTTCCGAACCCACCAGGGCGGCGGCACCGAACCCCAGGGCCAGGGTCATCAGGTAGAACGCGCCGACCATCACGATGGTGCGGTTGACCGAGGCACGCGCCGAGCGGCCGTCGGGCACCGTGTAGAAGCGGATGAGGATGTGCGGCAGCGCGACGGTGCCCAGGACCAGGGCCAACCCGAGGCTGATCAGGTCGATCTTGTTGAAGAAGGTCTGCGCGGGCTGCCCGGGCACCTCCACCCCGAAGCCCAGCCCGGGTTCGAGGAAGGCCTGTCCGTGGCCGCCGGCGTCGGCCGCGCCGGAGAGCAGGGCGCGCGGGTCGAAGGAGAACACGGCCAGCACCATGACGGTGAGCAGCCCGGTGGCCGACAGCAGCACGACGGCCTTGATGATCTGCAGCCAGGTGGCGGCCTTCATCCCGCCGTACATGACGTAGACGATCATCAGCACGCCCACCAGGACGATCGCGCCGGTGCGGGTCTGGCCGGCGCTCATCCCGAGGAAGGTGCCGCCGTCGTGCAGGCCGAGCAGGACCGCGACCAGGGCTCCGGCGCCGACCATCTGGGCCACCAGGTAGAACACGCACACCGTGACGGTGGAGACGGTGCAGGCCAGTCGCACGCGCATCCTGCGCATGCGGAAGGCCGGCAGGTCGGCCATCGTGAAACGACCGGTGTTGCGCATCAGCTGGGCCATGGGCAGCACCAGCAGCCAGGCGACGAGGAAGCCGATGGAGTACAGGAAGCCGTCGTACCCCTGCAGCGAGATCATCCCGGCGATGCCCAGGAAGGACGCCGCCGACAGGTAGTCACCGGTGAGGGCGAGTCCGTTCTGGGTGCTGGAGAAGCCGCGGCCGCCGGCGTAGAAGTCGACGGCGCCCTTGGTGGTGCTCCGGGCCCGGATGGTGATGGCCAGGGTGGTGAGGACGAACACGGCGCACAGGCCGATGGTCCAGGCGTGGGCGACGCCGAACTCTCCGCCCAGGACACCGCCCAGGTCGTTCGCGTGATCGAGCAGGCCCATCAGTGCATCACCCGTCCGTCGATCCGGTCCTCATCACGTGCGCGGTCGCGGATCTCCTCGGCCAGCGGATCGACGGCGCGGGCGGAGGTTCGACTGAAGGCCCAGGCCAGGACGAAGGTGAGCAGGAACTGTCCGATTCCCAGGAGCAGGGCGACATTGATCGAATCGAAGATCTGCACGCGCATGAAATCGCGCGCGTAGGCGGAAAGGAACAGATAGGCCATGTAACCACCGAGGAAGGTGGTCACCAAAAGGGTGAACTGCAGGGCGAATCGCCGCCGTAGTTTCACGAAACGCGGGTCGACGGAGATGCGTTCACAGGTGTGCGCCATGTCGGCCGCGGCACGGGCGCGGGCCCTCGCGGACCTCCCACCGGGCCGGTCACCCTCACCCTCAGGCTCCGCACGCCTTCTGGACGTACCTTCCATGTACTCGACCACGACTCGTCCCCCAACGATCTCTGCGCGGTTTTCCGGACGCCGTTCCCCCACGGCCTGTCCACTTATGGAACGGTTCGGCCGCCGCTGCGTAGATCCGCGCGATTCGCCGTACACCGTTCCGATAGGGCATCACCCTAACGAGCACCGGACCGCCGTGTTCCCCAAATGCACAAATCGGTTGACACAAATGACGCGAGGCGGATCACAACCCGAAGGGGCCACCCGGAGAAGCAGGTCACACGGGACGCGCGGGTCATCGTGCGGCGCGGAGACCCCTCCGTCTTCGCTAGGCTTCGGGGCGACCCCGAACCCATGACGGCGAGCCGGATCAACCCCGGTCTCGTCGTTCGTACATGTGTATGATCAAGGGGTCCACACTGTTCATGCGAAACCGAAGGGAAATCCCCGCCGTGGTCACCGAGGTCTTCACGCGCAAGTACTGCGATCCCCACGCCGTTCGCGAGGAGAAGGTCGAGGCGACTGAGGTCATCCAGTTCGCCTGGGAAGGTGCCGTCCGCGAGGTCGACGCCTGCGAGGAGTGCTTCAAGGAGCACGAGACCCGCTTCGAGCCCCTGGTCGACTACTCCCGTCCGGTGAAGAAGCGTCGCGCCAAGAAGGCCGCCCCGGCTCCGGCCGACAAGCCCGAGACCGAGGGCGCCGACGCCGGCGACGAGTAGCACGTCACCCCGCCGCGTAACGGGGGCCGGTGGACGCCTCGGTGTCCGCCGGCCCCCGTCTTCGTGTCCTCGACCGGCCCGCTCGGCGGCGAGCCTCCGTTTCACGCGTCGTCGACGCGTCCCTGGTTCAGGACAGGTCCGGAGGGAAGCCCTCCTGTGGCCAAAGGAGCACGCCGTCCTTCCACACCGCCGCCACCTGGGGCACCCCCGGGCGATAGGCCAGGTACAGGTGGTTGGGCGCCTCCAGCAGGGTGAGGTCGGCGCGGGCACCGGGGCCCAGGTGCCCGACGTCCGCGCGGCGCAGGGCCATCGCCCCGCCCTTGGTCGCCGCCCACACCGCTTCGTCCGGGGTCATCCCCATGTCCCGGACCGCCACCGCGACACAGAACGCCAGGCTCGACGTGAAGCACGAACCCGGGTTGCAGTCACTGGCCAGCGCCACCAACGCGCCGGCGTCGATCAGCCCGCGGGCGTTCGGATAGGGCTGGCGGGTGGAGAAGTCCACGCCGGGCAGCAGGGTCGCCACGGTGGGTTCGGGGCGCCGGGCGGCCTCGGCCAACGCGTCCACGTCCTCCGCGCTCAGATAGGTGCAGTGGTCGACCGACGCGGCGCCCAGTTCCACGGCCAGGCGAACCCCCGGCCCCTCCCCCAGCTGGTTGCCGTGCACCCGGGGCAGCAGCCCCCGTTCCATGCCGGCGGTGAGCACCCGGCGGGAGGCCTCCTCGTCGAAGGCCCCGCGTTCGCAGAACACGTCCACCCAGCGGGCGTGCGGAGCACAGGCGTCCAGCATGGGTCCGGTGACCAGGTCGACGTAGCCCTCCGGGTCATCGGCGTACTCGGGGGCGACCACGTGCGCGCCCAGGAAGGTGACCTCGTCGGTGACGCGACCGGCCACCTCCAGACAGCGACGTTCGTCCTCGACGGTCAGCCCGTACCCGGACTTGACCTCCAGGGTGGTGGTGCCCTGGGCACCGGCCTCACGCACCAGACGACGGGCGCCGGCCAGGAGTTCGGTGTCGGAGGCCGCGCGGGTGGCGGCGACCGTGGTGCGGATTCCACCCGCCGAA
>NZ_DYZD01000324.1 GCF_020741345.1 Nocardiopsis listeri | reverse complement strand
CGGCCCCCGTCGTCGGAGATCTCGTCGCCGGACAGGTACTCCAGGTCCTCCAGCACCCCGCACACCCGGTCGAAGGTGCGGGAGATGACGTGCGAGCGCCCCTCCACACGCCGGCGCAGCGCGTCGGCGTCCTTTTGGGTTCGCATGTGGCGTTCGGCCCACCGGGCGTGGTCCTCACGCTCGGCGCACCCGTGGCAGGGGTGTTCGCGCATCTGCGCGCGCAACCGCTTGACCTCGGCGTCCTCCCGGTCGCCCCTGCTTCCACCGCGCTCATAGGTGGGCTCGGTGCCCTGCTCCTTGAGCTTGTTGCGCAACGTGGAGGCCAGGTCCTGGCGCGAACGCGGGGACCGTGCGGAGAACGACTTGGGGATGCGCATCCGCCCGGAGGCCTTGACCGGGATCGGGAAGTCACTGGAGTTGATCCGCTTGACCTGCTTGTCCACGGTCAGCACCAGGGGCGCCGGAAGGTCGTGCTTCAGGCCGGGGTCCAGCACCACCGCGTGCCCGGAGTAACGCCCCGAGGGGATACGGATGATGTCACCGGGCCGGAGCATCTCCAGGCTTTCCAGGGCCTCCTCCCGGCGACGCGAGGACCTGTTCTTGGCCAGCATGGACTCGCGGTCGCTCAACGCCCGACGCAGCGCGGCGTACTCCATGAAGTCGCCCAGGTGGCACTCGGCGGCCTTGGCGTACCCCTCCAGGGCCTCCTCGTGCTTGCGCAGCTTCTTGACCAGCCCCACCACGGCACGGTCGGCCTGGAACTGGGCGAAGGAGGCCTCCAGCATGTTGCGGCTGCGTTGGCGGCCCACCTGACCGACCAGGTTCACCGCCATGTTGTAGGAAGGCTGGAAGCTGGAGTTGAGCGGGTAGGTGCGCGTGCCCGCCAGCCCGGCGACGGTCTCGGGGTCGGTACCGGCCTGCCAGACGACGACCGCGTGCCCCTCCACGTCGATGCCACGGCGTCCGGCCCGCCCGGTGAGCTGTGTGTACTCACCCGGGGTGAGCATCGCGTGCGTCTCACCGTTCCACTTGTCGAGCTTCTCGATGACCACGCTGCGCGCGGGCATGTTGATGCCCAACGCCAGGGTCTCGGTGGCGAACACCGCGCGGATCAGGCCCTGGGAGAACAGGTGCTCGACGATCTCCTTGAAGGTGGGCAGCATGCCCGCGTGGTGGGCGGCCACACCCGACTCCAGGGCGCGCAGCCAGCCCTCGAAGCCGAGCACGGTCAGGTCGGCGCGCGGGATGTCGGCGCAGCGGGACTCGGCGTACTCACGGATGTGGTCGGCCTCTTCGGGCGTGGTCAGGACCAGCCCCGAGGCCACGCACTGTCGGACGGCGTCGTCGCATCCGGCCCGGCTGAAGATGAAGTCGATGGCCGGCAACAGCCCCTCGGCGTCCAGCTCCTCGATGATCATGGGCCTGCTGGGCGGCGCGAACCGGGTGCGCGGGCGGATGGCGCCCCGCGCCCGCGACTGCGGGTGGCGGCGGCGATCGGCCAGTTGGGTGGTGCGCGCGTCGTCCTCCGCGGCCCGGGTCAGGAACGGGTTGATGTGCAGGGTCTGCCCGCCCACCTTGATCTCACGGGGCCGCTGGTGCTCGGAGCGTCGACGTTCGCGCTTGCGCTTGGAACGTCCGCCTGCGCCCCTCCCCTCCTCATCGGACCCGGTGGACTCCACCTCGGTATCGACGAACAGGTCGTGCAGACGCTTGCCGACCATCACGTGCTGCCACAGCGGCACGGGACGCTTCTCGTCGACGATGACGGTGGTGTCCCCGCGCACCTGTTGGAGCCACTCGCCGAACTCCTCGGCGTTGCTGACCGTGGCGGACAGGGCGACCATGCGCACCGACTCGGGCAGGTGGATGATCACCTCCTCCCAGACCGCGCCTCGGAATCGGTCGGCGAGGTAGTGCACCTCGTCCATGACCACGTACGCCAGCCCGCCCAGGGTGGACGAGGACTCGTACAGCATGTTGCGCAGCACCTCGGTGGTCATCACGACCACCGGCGCCTCACCGTTGACGCTGTTGTCCCCGGTCAACAACCCGACCTGTTCGTTGCCGTAGCGCTTGACCAGGTCGTTGTACTTCTGGTTGGACAGGGCCTTGATGGGGGTGGTGTAGAAGCACTTGGTGCCCTCCGCGAGGGCCCGGTGCACGGCGTACTCCCCGACCACGGTCTTGCCCGAACCGGTGGGAGCGGCGACCAGCACCCCGTGCCCGTTCTCCAGCGCCTTGCAGGCCTTGATCTGAAAGGGATCGAACTCGAAGCCGTAGAGAGCCTGGAAGGCCTCGATGGCGGCGCTGGACGCGCCCTGCCGCCGACGGAAGGCGGCGTACCGCTCAGCGTGACTACTCATAGGCCTCTCAGCCTATGAGGTCGGATCCAACATCTCGACCGCTTTGGGCACCACTTCGCACTTCAGTGTCGGCGTACCCATGCGTTCACCGTCGGCGTAGGCCACCCCGGCGTCACCACGGATGGTGACGCTCGCTCCGCGTTCGAGGCGCACCTCGTCCAGCCCCACGTGGCTGCCGTTGAACACTCGGGGGAACTGCCGGACGAAACGGCCCATGGAGGCCTCGCGCATGAGGACCACGTCGAGTTGTCCATCGTCGGGCTCGGCCCCCGCGCACACCTTAAGACCACCACCGTAGGAGTCGGTGTTGCCGACCGCGACGAGCATCCCCGGTTCGGCGATGGTGCGGCCGTCGATGTCGATCTCGAAGTCGATGGGCCGGAAGGTGCGCAGTTCGGCGATGACGCCGACCAGATAACCGGCGCGGCCCATCCCGAACCGGAAGTTGTTCACCCGTTCGTTGACCCGGGCGTCGAAACCGCAGGCCAGAACGCTCAGGTAGTAGCGCCGTGTCCCGTCGGGCAGGGTCAGGCGGACCACGTCGCTGGGGCGGGTGCGGCCGGCCAGGATGGCCTGGGCCATCCCGCGTACGGTGGCGCGTCCGGTACCGAAGGCCCGGGCGATGTCGTTTCCGGTGCCCGCGGGGACCACCGCCAGTGGAACACCGCTGCCCACCACCCCCTGCAGCGCTTGATGGACCAGACCGTCGCCGCCCACCGCCACCAGTGCGTCGGGGCGATCGGAGACGGCCAGGCGGGCCAGGCGCCTACTGTCGGCGGCCGAGCGCCCCGTGTAGACGTGCACGCGGGCACCGGCCGCGCGCAGGGCCTCCTTGAGCCGCACCGCGAGAACGGCGGAGCGACGACGGCCGGAGGCCGGGTTGACCAGAAGTGCGATGTGAGGGGGCATGACCGCGTCCTTAGCTACCCATAATGCCGGGGGTTCGGGGGCGTGCGAGCCGGTGAGGTCCCCGCACACCCTCGCACCCTGGTCGACGGGCTGTTCAGGCGCCCTCGGTCGTGGACCCCTGCGCGGCTTCCTCACGCTGGCGGCGATGGTACTCCTCCAGCGCCTTGGGGGTGAGCAACGGGGAGGGTACCCAGGTGGCCTCGACCTCGCCCTGCCCGCGCTGGATCTCGATCTCCTCCTCGGAAAGGTACTCCTCGGGGATGTCGAACTCGCCATCACGAGCCCCCAACACGAAGGCCTCCCACTCGGCGGGGGTGAAGAACAGGGTGCCCTTCTGCGGCGACTTTCCGTCACGGACGGCGCGGAACCCGTCGTCGAACTCGGCGACCTCCACGATCGCCTCGGAGTCCGGATTCGACAGGGAGGAGCGCAACCACACCGCGTCGGTGGTGTCGTGCCACTTCTCGTTCCCCATGGCCTCGGGTGGGAGTTCCCGCTTGGCCTCGGTCTGCTCGCTCATCAACACTTCCCGGCTTCCCGCGTCCGATTCGGTGTGCAGGGACGACGAGAAGGTCGCCCCGCCCCGAACCCTAGCGTGTGGGAGGTCTCTCCCACACCCGGTTCCCGATGACCGCTCAGTCGCCCTTGCCCGAGTCGGAGTCCTCGAGTTCGTCCAGGTCGGAGGGTCGATCGTCGAGTTCGGAGATCTCGTCGTCGTCCAACTCCGAGGTCGGGTCCCGGCGCTTGCGACGACGGTCGTTGAAGAAGCAGAACAGCTCGGCGATCTCGAACAGGATCACCAGTGGAACGGCCAGCGCCAGCATGGAGATGGGCTCGGCCGGGGTGACGACCGCGGCGACCAGGAACGCGCAGAAGATGATGACCCGACGCCACTTGGCGATGGCCTCGTGGGACAGCAGGCCGACGATGTTGAGCAACACCACCAGCAGCGGCATGACGAAGCCGAGGCCGAACATGCCCATCATGATGAGCATGTAGCTGAGGTACTCGCCGATGGTCAGGTAGGGGTCGGCGTCCTCGGGCAGGAACCCGAAGAGCATCTGCAGGGCCAGCGCGGTGATCATGTACGCCAGGGACGCGCCGGCGACGAACAGCACACCGGCCAGCGGGGCGAAGATGTAGGCGTACTTCTTCTCACTGCCGTGCAGGGCGGGGGCCACGAACGCCCACAACTGGTACAGCCACAGCGGGGAGGTGACCAACGCGCCGACGAACAGCCAGATCTTGAAGGCCACGAAGAAGGCGTCGAAGGGGCCGGTGACGATGAGGGAGCAACCGCCGCCCTCCACCACCTGTGAGGCCGGCAGGGAACAGTACGGCTTGGTGAGGAAATCCCAGATCTGGTCGTAGAAGACGAAGCCGAGCACCGCGCCCAGACACAGGATGAGCAGTACCTTGGCCAACCGGTTGCGCAGTTCGCGCAGGTGGTCCATGAGCGGCATCCGGGCCTCCGGGTTGGCCGCTCTGCTTCGGGACCTCATCGTGGGGTCACTCTCTTCTCATCCGGGTCCGCGCACCGCGGACTCCCCTGACACAGACGCGGGGCGCGGTGCCCCTGGGGCACCGCGCCGACCGGTTCGGGACGTGGCCGCGCGCGACCCCGAACAGGTGGAACCGGCAGCTCTACTGGTTGTAGGTCTGGTTGCTGGGTTCACCGGACTCGTTGACGATGCGCTGGCCGGGAGGAAGCTGCGGGTAGCCCTGCTGCTGGTTCTGCTGCGGGGCGGCGTCGGTCCGAGAGGCCTGCTGAGCCTGGCCCTGCTGTGCCTGCCGGCCCTCGGCCTGCTCCTGTTCCTCGTTGTTGTCGTCGTCGACCAGGCCCTTGCTCTCGGCCTTGAGGATGCGGGCGCTACGTCCCAGGGAACGGGCCAGGTCCGGGAGCTTCTTGGCTCCGAACAGCAAAATGGCAAGGATCACCAGGATGGCGATGGTAGGTCCGTTGAACGGTCCCATGGTTCTACCTCTCTGTGGGGCGCGACCAAGCGCCTTCGATGGTACGCGCGTCCGAGCCTTCGGTCATCATCGCCGTGACCCCTCACGTCGGACACGCTCACGCAGGTCAGCGCTGCTCGCCTGGTACCCGCCCGCCGCCCATGTCACCTTTTCGGACAGCAGGGCGGCCTCACGTCGGACCTTCACCAGGAAGAATCCGACGACGAGCACACCGACCATAACCAGGCCGAAAAGGACAGCGAGGGCGATCACGAACTCACCATATCCTTTTCCGGAAGACCTACACCTCGACCCCGTGTGAACAGGTGTGCGTCACTCCGAAGACGAATCGATCTCGACCAGGTCAGGGGATGTTCCTCCCGTGTCATAAAGCCTCAAGGCCCGTTCGGCCTCCGCTCGCACTTCTCGGGCCAGACCCTCGGGAGCCACCACACGCCCCCGTGACCCCAACGACAACACCAGTCGTGCCACCCACGCCGGCGCCGGGGTCCGCAACGTGGCGCGCACCCCACCGTCCGCCAGCTCGGTGACCGACTCGCACGCGTAGTCCTCGGTGACCCAACGCGCCGAGGGGTCCAGGTCCAACACGACCAGGGCGTCGCGTTCGGATCGCTGGAGTACACCCTTGGACAGGTCGCGCCGGCCCACACCCTCGGGCACCTCGGCGGCGTAGGGCAGCACGGTCAGTTCCAGCACCCGGTCCAACCGGAACAGGCGCACGTCCTCGCGCAGGTGACAGTAGCCCTCCAGGAACGGCCTGCCGTCCTGGACCACCAGACCCATCGGGTCCACGTCGCGTTCGGTGACCTGGTCCAGGTACCCGGACAGGTAGCGCAGGTGCAGGCGCTGGCCGGCCTCCAGGGCCTGGGAGCAGCGCCGGTGGGTCTGTGCCACCTGCTCGTCCATCTCCACCCGCACCTGAACGGCGTCGGCGAGGGCGCCCACGGCGCTGCCGGCCGCCCCGCGCAGCTTCTCCCCCACACGCTTGAGCGCACCGTCCTCCACACCCTGGGCCTCGGGCAGCGCCTCCAACAACGACAGGCCCACGACCAGACTGGCCGCCTCGTCCGCGGTCAGACGCAGCGGCTGGGCCAGGGTGTCGGCGTTGCCGATGATGATCTCCCCGGTCTCCTTGGCCGCCTCCAGGTCCACGTCGATCAGGTCGCCGGGGGTGTAGCCGGGCAGACCGCACATCCACAGCAGGCTCAGGTCCTGGACCACCTGCTTCTCGCTGAGACCGAAGTGACGGGCCACCTCCGGCACACGCACGTCGCGGCCCAGCGCGTAGGGCACCAACATCAGCAACCGACGCAGTTGGTCCGCCGAGCGCGGGCCTCGGGCCGGGGCGCCCTGTTCCTCGGCCTCCCGCACCGGCTCGGCCTCGGCCTCGGCCCGTGAGACCACGCCGCGCATGTGCGCGGCCAACGCCTCGCGAGCCTGTTCGGGTTCGACGATCTCGGCGCGGGCTCCCTGGGCGGCCACCCGACCCACCAGGGCGTTGGTTTCGGTGTAGGGCAGGGTGAGGGTGTCCCACACCGGTCCGGCGCCCTCCCGCTCACCGGGGACCACACGCAGCGCACTGCGACGAAGGGCGTGCGCGGAGTCCACGAGCACCCGCACGGTGGCGGTGTGGTCGGGGTCGGGCCGCTGCGAGGAGACCACCGAACGCAGGTCCACGCCCTCGGGCACCTCGACGTCGGGTCCGGTGCGCACCACCGTCACCTGTCCCTGGATGCGTCCGAGCCGAAAGACCCGGCGGGCCTCGCGCAGCCGGTCGTGGCCGACCACGTACCAGTGGCCGTCCTGGTTGACCACACCCCACGGTTCCACCTCGCGGCGTACGGCCTCGGTCTGCCCGGGTTTGCGGTAGGAGAAGACCACCGGACGGCGGTCGCGGATCGCCTGCCAGACAGGGCCGAAGGCGGGTTCGTCGGTGCGCATGGTCGGGGTCAGCCCGGGAGCGGCCTCCGCGTCCACCGGAACCCCGGCCGAGCGGAGCTTGAACAGGGCGTTGGCTGCGGCCTCGCCCAAAGAGGCGTGCCTCCAGGCTCGGGCCGCCAGCCCCAGCACCAGCGCCTCGTCCGGCCGTAGCTCGATCTCGGACAACTCGTAGTCCGACCGGGAGATCCGGTAACCCTCCTCTCCACTGAAGGCGTCACCGGTGCCCACCTGGATCGGGATGCCGCTGTCGCGCAGTTCGCGCTTGTCGCGTTCGAACATGCGCTTGAACGCCGACTCGGTCTCGGCCTCCGCGTACCCCTGGACGGTCGCCCGGATCTCCTGGGCGGTCAGGTGGCGCCGGGTGGACAACAGGCAGATGACCAGGTTGAGCTGTCGTTCGGTCTTCCTGCGCGACATCGTCGCCACTCCTTCACCCTGGGATGATGCGCCGGGCGGGGCCGCGAGGGCGCGTCCTCCCACCTTCGGTTCAGCACCGACGGTACCGTGCCGACCATGATCCGGTGGCGTCGTGGCCAAGTCCGTTCACTCCTGCCCTCCTGGTCCGGGGTCCACGTGTGCGCGGTCGATCTGGCCGCCGACTCCGACACCGCTCCCCCGTCCACCTGCCGGGCCCTGGCCTACACCGATCTGGTCGGCGAACCACGCGTGGGCGATGAGGTACTGCTCAACACCGGCGCCCTTGACTTGGGGCTGGGCACCGGCGGGTACGCGCTGGTGGTGGCCGTCCCCGACCGCCTGCCCGCCGACCGGGAGGGCCCCGGCCACCTGGTCAAGGCCCGCTACACCCCGCTTCAGGTCACCGTTCAAGGCGCCGACGAACAGGGGTCGCCCCACCACGAGACTCTGCGTGCCGCGCGGGGGATCGATGGGATGCCGGTCGTTGTGGCCGATCTGCACTCGTCGTTGCCGGCCGTGCTGGCGGGGGTGCGCGCCGAACGTCCCCGCACCCGGGTCGTCAACGTGGTGCTGGACGGCGGCGCGTTGCCGGCGATGTTCTCCCGGAGTCTGGGGGCGCTGCGCGAGG
>NZ_DYZD01000323.1 GCF_020741345.1 Nocardiopsis listeri | reverse complement strand
GGGCCCCCTCCCCCGGCACTCCTCACCATGTCGCCGCAGGTCAGTGCGGGAAGCGGGGGTTCATGTCGTGTTCACCACGAAGTCGGTCGCCTCGACCGCGGTGTCGGGCACGACGGCGAACGCGCGCGTTGAACGCCCCGATCCCCCTCGCCCGGGAAAGGGACACAGTTCACACCGTCGTCGCCCGGAAGGAACACGGACACGACGAAGACCCGGGCCGGTGGGAGTGTGGCCGGCCCGGGTCCGGAAGGACGGTCCGGGGTGAACCCGTCCCTCTCATCCTCCAGGAGAGGTCTTGTGGGGGACGCGCGTGCATCGCCCCGATGTGGTTCCTCAGCCACCGCCCCGGGCGTGGGTCTTGCGCCCACGGCGGGAGACGGCGTCCAGGATGACCGCGATCAGCAGCACCGCGGCGGTGATCATGAACCGGACGGAGGTGTCCATCTGCAGCAGGAGCAGACCCGAGGTGATCGCGCCGAGGACCAGGCCGCCCAGCAGCGCCGAGTAGGCGTTGCCCCGGCCACCGAAGAGGCTGGTGCCACCGATGACGGCCGCGGCGATGGCCATCATCAGCTCCGCGCCACCACCGGTGGACACGCTCGCCGCGAAGTTGCGGGAGACGAGCATGATGCCTCCGATGGCCGCGAGCGTCGAGGCGATGCCGAACACCGTGATCCGGATGAGGTCGACCCTGATGCCGGCGCGCCGGGCCGCCTCGGAGTTACCGCCCACCGCGTAGACCATGCGCCCGTAGCGGGTCTTGCGCAGGACCAGGTCGAGGACGACCACGAAACCCACGAAGATCAGGAAGGCCAGCGGTACGCCCTTGTACTGGTTGAGGATCCACACGCCGCCCACCAGCGGCACGGCCAGCAGGGCGGCCCGGAAGAGCACCTCGGCGAGCGGCTTGTAGGGCAGGCGCGCCTGCCGACGACGACGCTCGGCCACCAGGACGGACACCAGGTAGGCGATCAACGCCACGATGACCAGGAACCAGCCCACGACCGGAACGAAGTAGGTCTGGGTCAGCATCGCGATGGGGCCGCTGGCGCTGGTGTTGATGCTGCCGTCGCTGCCCATGAGGTACAGGTGCAGTCCCTGCCAGCCCAACAGACCGGCGAGGGTGACGACGAAGGCGGGAACGCCCATCTTCGCGAAGACGAAGCCGTGGAGCAGACCGACCAGCAGGCCGATGCCCACCGCCACACCGATCGCGGTCCACTCCGAGACACCGTGACGGACCGCCAGGACCGCGAGGACACCGGCGGACAGACCCGAGACCGAGCCGATGGACAGGTCGATCTCGCCCAGCAACAGCACCATGATCACACCGGTGGTCATGAGACCCACCGCGGCGATCTGGACGGTCAGGTTCGACAGGTTCTGCGGGGACAGGAACCGATCGTTCATCGACTGGAAGACGACGCCGATCAGGATGAGGCCGACGATGACTGGGACGGGCCCGAGCTCGCCTCCTTTGAGGTTGCGCTTGACCGCGTCCCACCACCCGCTGGGCGAGGCGACCGTGGCCAGCAGGCGAGGGTCACGTCGGGCGGCGGTGTTCTCCTCACTCACCTCGACGCCTTCTGTTTCGTGAGTCTGCTGGCTCATTCCTTGTCCTTCGTGGCCGTGGCCGATGAGCCGGTGCGGGTGGAACGGCGGGACACCGGGTTGTCCGAGGCTCCCGTGATGGCGGCCACGATCTCCTCATAGGAGGTGTCCGCGATGGGGAAGTCCCCGGCGTTGCGCCCAAGGCGCAGGACCATGGCGCGGTCGGCGACCGCGCGGACGTCGGCCATGTTGTGGCTGATCAGGACCACGCCCAGGCCCTGGTCGCGCAACCGCTCGATGAGGTCGAGCACCTGCGCGGTCTGGGCCACGCCCAGGGCGGCGGTGGGCTCGTCCAGCATGACCACGCGGGGCCGGCCCAGGAGGGAACGGGCGATGGCGATGATCTGGCGCTGACCACCGGACAGGGCCGCGACGGGGACCCGCAGGCTCGGGATGCTCACCGACAGGGAGTCGAGGAGCTCCACCGCGCGGCGCTCCATCTCGACCTCGTCGAGGGTGCCGGGGAAGTGCAGTCGCTCGTTGCCCAGGAAGAGGTTCCCGACGATGTCGAGGTTGTCGCACAGGGCGAGGTCCTGGTAGATGGTGGCGATACCCAGGCGCTGGGCGTCGGCCGGGGTCCCGATGTTGACCGGCGAACCGTCCCAGGAGATGAGGCCGCCGTTGTCGGCGGGATGCGCGCCCGCGATGACCTTGACCAGTGTGGACTTGCCCGCGCCGTTGTCCCCGAGCAGGGCGACGACCTCTCCGGCACCGACTTGGAAGTCGACCTCGCTGAGGGCTCGTACGGCCCCGAAGGTCTTGGAGATCCCGGACAGTTCCAGGATGGGTGTGCTCATGCTTTTTCGTCTCTTCTCTCGTCCCGGCGGGGAGGGTTCGCCTCCCCGCCGGGCCGTCCCCCAAGGGTCCGGCCCCGACGGCACGGGCCGGGGCCGGCCCGGGTTACCCGGTCCTTAGAGGGCTTCCTTGCAGAAGTCGGTGTCCTCGTAGTCGGAGGTGCAGATCTCCTCGATGCTGTAGTAGCCGTCGGAGACGACCGTGTCGCCGATGTTCTCCTCGGTGACCGCGACGGGCTCCAGCAGGACCGACGGGACCGTCTCGCCGTTGGCGTCCTCGACGTCGGTGAGCGCGTGCTCGCCCGAATCCAGCTCCTCGCCGGTGGCCAGGGAGACGGCCATGGCGGCGGCGAGCTCGGCCTCGGGCTGAATGGCCTTGTAGACGGTCATGTACTGCTCACCGGAGATGATGCGCTGGATACCGTGCAGTTCGGCGTCCTGGCCGGTGACCGGGGGCAGGTCGTCCACGGAGACGCCTGCGCTGCGCAGCGCGGAGATGATGCCCGCCGCCATGCCGTCGTTGGCGGAGTACACGCCCACGATCTCGTCCAGCCCCAGGGAGGTGATGGCACCCTCCATCTGGCTGTTGGCCTCGTCCGGCGACCAGTCGGGGGTGTCGAACTCCTGACCGATCTCCACCTGGCCCTCGAAGATCTCGTGGGCACCGGCCTTGAAGTCGCCCGCGTTGGGGTCGCTGGGCGAGCCGTTGATCATGACGATGGAGCCGTCGCCCGCGGTGCCCTCCTGGTCCAGGGCTCCGAGCAGCGTCTCGGCCTGGACCTGCCCGACCCGGACGTTGTCGAAGGAGACGTACATGTCGACGCCGCCCTGGGCCAGTCGGTCGTAGGCCACGACCGGCACTCCCTGGGACTGGGCCTCGGTGACCGTGCCGGCGGCGGCCTCGGAGTCGACGGCACCCAGGACGAGCACGTCCACGCCGTCGGTCAGCATCGCCTGGGCCTGCGTCTGCTGTTCGTCGACGTCCTGGTCTGCGTTGGCGTAGGAGAACTCGCAGTTGGGACAGAGTTCTTCGAGCGCCTCCTCGAAGAAGGGCCGGTCGAAGGCCTCGTATCGGGCGGTCTGCAGTTCGGGCAGGAGGAGTCCGACGTGGAAGCCCTCTTCCAGGGTCTGTTCCTCCACCTCGGTCTCGGAACCGTCGGTGGTGAGCGAACCGCAGGCCGAGGTGAGCAGGGCCAGGGCGGCGCCGGCCGCGGTCAGCCCTAGGGCGACCGCGCGTCGGGGGTGGAGGCGTTGTGTGTTCACGACGCGTTACCTCTCAAGGATGCCTGTACGGGGTGGGGACTCGCGAGTGCTGTTGTGAAGTAGAACCCCGCGTAGGCCTTGTCGTCAACTAGTGAACACATAACCGATACGTCACGGCCATTAAGTTCATCACATGAAGGCAACATATGAGCAGGTCAAAGCCGCTTTAAGCGTATGTGATCATCTGTGAAAGCCGCTCGGGAACCCGGACGAAACGTTCAGTTCACGACGACGGGCACCCTTGGGTTCACGACAGGGAGTGAGAGGCCGTGATCAGGGCGCCACGAAGCGCCGCGTCGGTGCCCTGGGTACCGGCCACCACTCGAAGATCGGACAGCGCGCTGCCCAACGTGCCCAACTCCATCGCCCTGCGCATCGGATCGAGCAGGAGGTCGCCCGCCGCGGCCAATTCCCCGCCGACCACGACCATCTCCGGATTGAACAGGTTCGCGATGATCGCCGTGCCCTGCCCCAGGGCCGTTCCGGCCTCGGCGATCACCCTGCGACTGCCCGGATCGCCCTCCAACGCGGCGCTCACCACATCCGTGAGAACGGCCGTTCCAGGGCCCGTGCCACGGAAGGAGTCACGCGGCAACATGCGCATCAGGTAGTCGGTCCCGACGAAGGTCTCCAGGCAGCCGCGGTTGCCGCAACGGCACACCTGTCCCCGCTGGTCCAGGCCGATGTGGCCGATCTCGCCCGCGGTTCCGCCGGCTCCCCGGAAGAGCTGACCCGACATGACGATGCCCGCGCCGACCCCCACGTCGAGCACCAGTTGGATCACGTGGTCGACGCCCTGGGCCACACCCGAGGCACGCTCGGCCGTCACCGCGAGGTTGGCGTCGTTCTCCACCAGTACGGGCGAACCGAGCCGTTCCGACAGGGCCGGACCGGGCCGGAACCCGGCCCAACGGGGCACGCAGGAGATGTCCCCGACCATCCCGGTGCGCGGATCGATGGGCGCGGGCACCGAGGCCACGACCGACCCGACCCGACCCGGGTCGATCCGGGCGCGGAGCAGGATGGTCTCGGCCAACCATGCGGCCCGGCGCACCGCGCGCTCAGGGTCGGCCGGCACGTCGTACTCGATCTGTTCGCCGGCCAGGGGGTTGCCGTCGCTGTCCCCCACCGCGACGGAGATCCGGTCGACCGTGAAGGCGAGGGCGACCACCGTTCCCGGTGGGCGCAGCAGCGTGACGGCACGCGCGCGTCGACCGTTCGAGGAGGTGTTGCGTACCGAGACCGCTCCCGCCGAGCGCAGTCCGCGCACGATGTTGGAGACGCTCGCCGCGGACAACCCGGTGGCACGTGCCAGTTCGGCCTGGGTCCGGGTCCCGTCACGTCGCAGTACCTCGACCACACGCCGCTCGTTGGCCTGACGCAGCGCTGACTGCGACCCGGGGGTCGTGTCGGCCTCGGTCACCGCATACCCCTTTGTGGTCGACTGTGCTCGGCACTGGTGCTCGATGGAATGTTACAAGCCTTAAAGGCGGGCGGGGACGCCTGGTCGCCCACAGGCACGGGAGTTCGGGATCGAAATGATGGTTCGGGTGGAAACGGGTGAGACGGACTGGGCCGCGCGGGTGACGCGGAGGGTCCTGGCGGTGCCACGACAGGGGCGTCGGGTACGCGTGGTGTCGGTGGAGGGACACTCGGGTTCGGGAAAGAGCACGGTGGCCGAGCGGGTACGGCGCGAGCTGGCCGAGAGCGGCGAACCGGTGGCGACGCTGACGATGGAGGACCTCTACCCGGGTTGGGAGGGACTCGAACGGGCACCCGAACTGCTGCGCACCTGGGTGTTGGAGCCCCTCGCCGAAGGCCGGCCGCCCGCGTGGCGGCGCTACGACTGGGAGCTCGGTGCCTTCGAGGATCGGTGGCGGTCCCTGCCCGAGGAGCTCGCCGGCGGCGGGACCTTGCTGGTGGAGGGGTGCGGATCCGGGGCGAGCGCCGTGCACGAATCGATCGACGTCCTGGTGTGGGTGGCCGCCCCCGACCACCTGCGCCGGGCCCGGCTGGACTCGCGTGAGGACGCCGACCTGTACGCGCCCTTCCGTGCGGTGTGGGCCCGCCAGGAGGAGGCCCTGTATCGCCGCGACCATCCGCGCGAACGCGCCGACCTGGTGGTCGACAACCCCTGACCCGCGCGACCGGATCGGCCACCGTGTCCGGATCAACGCGGCGTGGGGGTCCCCGAACAGATCCGTCGCGCCCGTGCCAGGTCCTGGTCCATCATCCGCAGGCCGCGCTCGTAGCGCCGTCGCGCGGACGACTTCTGATTCTCCAGGTTCTGGTCCTGGGAGTGGGAGCGGAACTCCATCGCTCCCCAGACCGCAAGCAACAGCACGAACGCCACGCACGCCAGGGCCCCGAGGCCCATGACGGCACCCACGTTCGCGACGGCCCCCGAGACACACGAGACCAGGGAGAACAACAGCGCCAACGAGGTGAGCCACAGCATGCCCCAACGAGCCGCCTTGCGGCCGTCCTCCTTCGGGGACGCGGACCGGTGCGCGGCGAGTCCGCTCTCCCAGCGGTGACGTTCGGCGGCCAGGGCCGCCACGGTGCTCGCGGATCCGTGGACCGCCGCGCCCACCCCGGCGCGCTCCGCGCCCGTGCTCGCCGCCACCCGGGACCAGAGGATTCCGAACCACTCCCGGGCCCAGGGGCTCGGCCCGGGATCCGGTGCGGCCAGCGCCGTGGGGTGCAACAGGAAGACCAGGGTCAGCGCGGGATCGACCTGGGAGCGAAGGCTCCCCCAACCGGTGAGGTTCTCGGTGAGTTCGCGAAGGATGCTCGTACCCGCCCGTTCCGCCCTGGCCAACTCCTCGGCCAGCGAACGCAGCCGGTCGGAGTCCTCTCCTTCGTGCCGTGCCATGATCCGCAGCACCTCGGGGCGGGCGAGCAGGAGGAGTTCGTTGTCGACCGGGTCGCCGGTGGCCAGGGGTCGGGGGTCGTGGAAGAGCCCGGACAACCCGGCGACGGACGCGTCGTGATCGCGGAACCGGGGCGGCAGCGCCGGGTTCGCCTCCGCGATGAAGGTGGCCAGGGCGAGGTTGACGTCGCGCATCTCCCGGCGGAACAGGGCGCGGTCGACCTTGGTGTCGCCCAGGTCCCGCATCACCCAGAAGCCCAGGGTCTCGAACTCCCCACGATCGGCGAAGATCCGCAGCGCGTCGGGCCAGTGCCGTTGGAAGGCGGCGGCCAGGTCCTCCACGTTCGTGAAGCGGTCGCCGGCGAAGTGGTACGGGGCCACGTGCGCACCGGATTCGTGGGCGACGGGCGGGGCAGGGGCGTCCTTCGGCGATTCCTGCGCCGGAGTGCTCCGGCCTGGAGAGGTGTCCTCCACCAGGTGCCGCAGCAGGGTCCGCGCGTCGGGCCGGTCGCCGGGTCTCTTGGCCAGGCAGGCCAGGATGGTCTCCAACAGCGGCCCGGACAGGTCGCCGGTGTCGGGCTCCCCTCCCAGGACCCGGGCGATGCGGGCGGCCTGGCTGGGCCCGGGGAACGCGTCCTTGCCGGTGGCGGCGAACACCATCACCGCGGCCCAGGAGAACACGTCCACCGAGGTACCGATGCGCGTGCCCTCCAACTGTTCGGGGGCCATGTACCCGACCGTCCCGACGATGCCGCTGGAGGTCACCGACGTGGCCTCGATGGCACGGGCGATACCGAAGTCGATCACCCGAGGGCCGTCCGGCCCCAGCATGATGTTGTCCGGTTTCAGGTCCCGGTGCACCACACCCGCGGAGTGGATCGCCGCGAGCGCCTTCGCCGTGGACACCGCCAAGCGGTGCATGTCGGTACCGGTGCGGGGGCCGTCCTCGAAGACCGCCCGTTGCAGGGTGGGACCGTCGATGTACTCGGTGGCGATCCAGGGGCGGTCCGCGTCGGGGGCGGCGTCGAGTATCTCGGCGACGTAGGAACCGCCGACGCTGCGCGCCTGCTCCACCTCCGCGGCGAAGCGCCGCCGCATGTCCTGGTCACCGGACCAGGTCGCGTGCAGCAGTTTGACCGCCGCGCGGGTCCCGTCCTCCGCCTCGCCGAGGAAGACCTCTCCGAATCCGCCTCTGCCCAGCCGTCTGACCAGCCGGTATCGGCCGACCGTATGTCCGGGGTCGACCTTCTCCGTGGCCTCGCTCACGAAGCAGCCTCTCTTGGGTCGTGCGTTACGGTACGTGTGGCCGACACGATCGGGTCAGCCCGAGGTGATCTGCCGGGCGCGTTCCAGGTCGGAGCGGATTCGGCCCACCCCGGTGGTCAGCTGGGGCAGCTGCTGACGCGAGTGCTGGAGTTCCATGACCCGTTGGGCCCGGCGGGCGACGCCACCGCACATCACCCGGTTGGTGAGGCTCACGCCGATGGCGCCCACCAGGGCCAGCGCACCGAGTCCGGTCAGGAAGTCGGAGAACCATCCCTCGTTGATCCAACCGAGCAGGTAACCGACCGGCAGGGCCACGATCCCGTACTTGCACGCCTGGACGGCCCTGTCCATCCGGTGTTGGAACGTCACCTTCTCCTCGAGTGCCTCATTGGTCCCGGAGACCTCCGAGTAGCGGCCCTCCCAGTAGCGGCGCTGACGTGCCAACGCGTGGACGGTGGGCATGGCGGCGTGGACGGCGGCGGCGTACCCGGCCGAATCGGGGAGCTCGGCGCCGATCACGGACCGCCACAGGATGTCCACCCAGTCCGCCACCGCGCTGTCGCGACCGTCACCGGGCGGGGTCATCTGATCGGGGTTGAGCATGAAGGCCATGACCAGCGCCGGGTTCACGGTGACCCTGGTCGAGCGCCAGCCGTCGAGGTCCTGGGCCAGACGGGCGCACAGTGAGTTGCCGGCGCGTTCGGCCCGGTCCAGGTTCTCGGCCAGGTGATGGTGGGCCCCGGGTTCGGGGCTCTGGTGCGCGCCGAGGATCCGCAGCAGCTCGGGGCGGGCCAGCAGGACCATCTCGTTGGCCTGCGGGGCGCCGGTGAGCAGGGGACGCGGATCGGCGAACAGGGACCGTAGGTCGCTCATGGCGGCGGCGCGCCCGCGAAAGACCGGCGGCAGGTCGGGGCGCAGCTGGGAGACGAAGGAGGCCACGGCCAGGTTGGCGTCGCCCACCTGTCGGCGGAACAGGGACCGGTCGACCGTGGTGTCGCCCAGGTCGTCCATGATCCAGGCGCCCAGGACGGAGCGTTCGGCGGGGTCGTTGAAGACCCGGACCGCGGCGGCCCAGTCTCGCTGCATGGCCTCGGCCAGGGTGCCCGCGTCCTGGAAGCGGGCACCGGCGAAGTGGTACGGCGGGGCGAAGCCCGAGGGCGTCGGTGTGGCCGGGGCCCGGAAGGGGGCGACCGAGTTCCGGGAAGGGGCGATCGCTCCCTGAGCGTGCGCGGCGGAGACGGCCGAACCCGCCGGGTGGGCGCCCGCCGTGCCGGCGGTTCCCGCACCCGCGACCCGGGTGGGGTCGACTCGGGCCACCCTGGTGGGATCGACCGGTGCGATGCCGGTGGGCGGATGTTGGGCCACACGGGTCCGGTCCACGCCGACGCGGGTCATCGCGTCCGGCGTGGGCGTGACCGTGGTGGTGTCCGGTCCCTCGACCGGTGCCGGGGGTACCGATCGGAGACCGGTGGGCGGGGTCGCCTCCGACGGTCCGGCGATCAGCCGCTGCAACAACGCGGGGGCGTCCGGGCGGGCGTCGGCGTCCTTGTTCAGGCATGCGGCGAGGACGTCCACGAGGGGAGGCTCCACTCCGCCCAGATCCGGTGCTCCGCCGAGGATGCGCGCGATGCGGGAGGCCTGGGTGGGTGCCGGGAACGCCTCCCGGCCGGTGGCGGCGAACACCATCACCGCGGCCCAGGAGAACACGTCGACGGCGGCGGTCAGGCGGGCTCCCTCCAACTGTTCGGGCGCCATGTAGCCGATGGTGCCGACCACACCGCTGGCGGTCACCGAGGTGGCCTCCACCGCCCGGGCGATACCGAAGTCGATCACCCGTGGGCCGTCCGCCGCGAGCATGATGTTGTCGGGCTTGAGGTCGCGGTGCACCACACCCGCGGAGTGGATCGCCGCGAGCGCCGTCGCCGTGGACACCGCCAACCGGTGCAGTTCGCTGCCCGAGCGCGGGCCCTCGTCCTGCACGGAGTCCTGCAGCGTCGGCCCGTCGATGAACTCGGAGGCGATCCAGGGCTGTTGGGCCTCCAGGTCGGCGTCGAGGATCCGCGCCACGCAGAACTCGCTCACCCGGCGCGCCTGCTCCACCTCCGCGGCGAAGCGCCGCCGCATGTCCTGGTCACCGGCCCAACCGACGTGCAACAGCTTGACCGCCGCACGAGAGCCGTCCTCGGCCTCACCGAGGAACACCTCACCGAATCCACCGCGCCCCAGGGACCTCAGCAGCCGGTAACCACCGATCACGCGTTCGTGCGCGTCCTGGTTCCGGGGGTCGTCCACAGCCTGCCCCGTCTCTTGCTCGTCGTGTCTCCCACAGGCCCCGCGGGGCCGCCCCCCGCCAGGGTGTCACAAGGGTGGGACCGTCCATGCCCCGACCGGGTTCCCCTCGGGACCGGAATCGATGTCGGGACGTTACCGTCGCCCGGCGTGGTCGCCGCGCAGGACCCGTTCCACCAGGTCCTCCCTGAGGGTGCCGTAGCCGGTGGCCGACCACACGCTCTCCTTCGCCGGCACCTCGAAGTAGGGGATCTCCGACCCGTCGTGGTGGTCGGGCAGCACCGTGGGACGGACGCGCCCGCGCACGGCGCGGGCGCACTCTGCGCACAGGGGCACCCGGATCGTACGGGAACCGCCGAATTCACGCCACTGGGTGGGCTTGGTCCCGGTTCCGTGCAGAGGGTTGGCGTAGCACGGTCGGCGCGGGGTTCGCCGGCCCGCCAGGGCGTCCTCGGCCAGGTCCAGCAGGACGAGCACCCCCACCGCGTCGGGCAGGGTGGGGCCTTCGGCGACCATGCGGTCGTGGACCCGGGCCGCGGCGTCACGGGCGTCCAGGGCCCGGGACAGGTTCTGTGGATCGATCAGGTCGGCGGCCTGGAGCCGCTCCCCCAATTCGATGAGGTCGTGTGCGCCGCTCTGGACGACGGTTTCCAGACGGGCACGGTCGGCGTTGTCGAACGCGGCGTGCTGGGCGATGGGCGCGGAACGTCGACCGCCTCGTCGGGCGGGTGCGGCCGATCGCCGCCGTGCGCGGACGAGGAACAGACAGAGTCCGACCCCGACCGCCCCCATCAGGACGACCGCCCCCAGGTTCAGGAGCGCGGGGTCCATTGCCGGTGCGGGGCCGGAGGGGCCGCCCGTGCCGCTCTTCTCGTGGTAGGCGTCCATCGCGGTCTCGTAGGCGGCCTCGGGGTCATCCGACAGGGCCGCCTCGACCGCGACCTCCACCTCGGTGGGGATGAGGCTCTGGCCGCCCATCGTCTCGTAACTCGCGGTGAGCGCCCCGTGGAAGGCGGGCTTGCTCCAGTCGTCGGAGGCGGTACCCAGGTCATGGCCGTCCAGGTCGCCCGAACCGTTGTGGATCAGATAGTGGCCCTCGCCCCCTCCCATGCGGTCGTGCACGGCCGAGGCCAGGGCCTCGCTCTCACCGTTCCAGGTGTCGCCCCCTGTGAGCGGGACGACGATGACGTACAGGTCGAGGTCGCTCTCCGTGATCCGTTCGGCGACGCGTTCGCGCGCTTCGGTGGAGAAGGCGTCCTGGTAGGCGGGGTCGACGTGGACCGGCGACTCCGTCAGGCTCTCGGCGATGGCCTGCGCGGGGGTCGCCCGGCTCTGGTCGGTCCCCTCGGTGGTGTCGGCCAGGGCCGAGGGCGCGAAGGCCTGGGACACGGCCAGTGCCAAGACGGGAACCGAGGTCCGCAACACCGACCACGGTTTCCCGAGCAGGGTGCGCGGTTCAGTGGACACGGTTCACCCCGAGTAGTTCTGTGATCATCCGGTCGGGCTCCTTCGCACCGAACGAGTACCGGATCCAGGGGTTCTTCGACGCCTTCCGGTAAGAGTGCGCCGAGCTCGCGGTACGCAGCTTCAGCAGCTTGGCGTCGCGTTCGTTCTCCTTGAGCCTCCCGCAGTTCTCGCACAGGTAGGACTTCCCACCGGTGACGCGGGTGTGGTGACGCTTCCCGGAGAACGGGTGCAGCGGGTTGACGGCGCAAGGTTCGGTGGCCGCCTCCGGTTCCTCGGCGGCGGCCACGACCCGACGGGCCAGCACCACGACGCCCAACAGGTCCAGTGCCTCCAGGTCCCGATCGACGAGCATCAGCACGGCCTCCGCCTGCGGCATGTACCGAGCCGGAACGCCCTCCGGGCCGCGGTCGAGCAGCCTGCGCACCCGGCCCGCCTCCTTGTCGGCCAGGCGGCGCAGCCGAGCGGAGCCCATGACGGTCACCAGGCCACCGTTGCGGTAGTGCCCCCACAGGAAGAAGACCAGGTAGGTCGGACCGATCGCCAGGGCCGCGAGCATCGGACCCAGGAACAGTGATCCGGGGAGGAAGCCCTCGCCGCCCCAGAAACGCTCACCACGGGGCTCGGGCAGGTTCGGTTCGTCGTCGGCGAAGAGCGGCGTGAACCCGTCACCGGGCGCGAACTCCAGCTCCGCCAGATCCGCTACGGCCCGCTCCACGGTCGCCGCCGGGGTCGGTTCCTCGTTACGGCTCATCGGCGACCACAGGGCGAAGGAGTCGATCTCCAGGCCGCTCGGCGCGGCCCCCACGTCGGGGTCGTCGATCCCGGGACCGACGACCAGGTAGACACCGTCCCGGCGGGCCACCGAGGCCAGCGCGGCGGCCAGGACCTCGGCATCGCCCCCGGCCTCGTCGTCGGTGGCCAAGGGCACCACGGCCACGTAGACGGGCACGGAGGTCTCGTCGAGCGCCTCACGGGCCTCGACCAGTCCCTCCCGGGACAGCGACGACAACGGATCGACGTACAGGGGGTCCTCGGTCAGCGCCGCGGCCAGGCGCTCGGCCCGACCGGGATCGGCCACGTAGGGGGCCTCGAGGCGCACCAGATCCTCGGGATCGGCGACCTCCGACCCACCGACGGGAGCGCTCATCGTGTACGCGTAGCCGCCCGCCACCGTCGATCCGGCGGCGACCGGCGCCACCACGAGGGCGACCACGGGGAGCACCCGCCGACCACGTCGCGCCCATCGCCAGGCGACCCATCCCCCGATGATCACCAAGGCCGTACCCGTGGTCCCCACCAGCAGGCCGAGGTTGGCCGGGCCGTTGAAGCCGTTCGGATCGATCTCGCCGAGGAACCCCTCGGGCCGCCGGTCCCGATCGACCACCGGCGGTTCCTCACCGGCCAACCCGGCCGCCAGAACCGGTGCCACCTCCCCCACCGGGGCGGTGTACAGCTCGGCGTCTCGTACCGCGTCACGGGCACCGTCCACCGACAGTTCCACCCCGTACACCTGGAGCTCGGTGTGCAGACCCTTGGGAGGCAGGAGTACGTACACACCGTCGGCGCCGAGCCGGTCGCGCACGGCCGGCATGATCTCGTCCATGCCGCCGGGCGTACCGGCACCGACGAACGGGGAGACCACCACGTGGTAGGGCACCCCGAGGGGTTCGAAGGCCGCGTGCAGCTCCTCGGCCAGTTCCTCGTGCGGAGTCACCCCGCCCACCGCGTCGTCCACCACCACTGCCGCGCCCTCGGGCTGCTCGGAGAGCAGCTCGGTGTAGTGCTCCGCCGCGGTGGGCGGGTCCTCGTACGCCTCGGCGGAATCGGGTCCGGGTTCGGCCACCGCGGCGGGCGACGACGCGAACAGCACGAACAGCGCCACCGCCAGCAGGGCCGGGATCCGGGGAACACGTAAGGGGGACCGAAGGGCCCGTGGGGATGCAGGCATGCGCCGATATTAACCCGCACCCCCACAATCGATACGATCCCTCCTGGTCAGCGCCGGCGGTCGCCTCGAAGGACCCGCTCGACGAGGTCGTCCCGCAACGTCCCGTAACCGGTGGCCGCCCACACGCTCTCCTCGGCGGGCACCTCGTAGTAGGGCACCTCCCGCCCCCGGTACCGGGCGGCCAGCACCGTGGGGCGGACCCGATCCCGGACCGCCTTGGCGCACACGGCGCACAAGGGCACCCGTATGTCCGCGGACCCACCGAACTCACGCCAACGCGTCACCTTGACGTCGGTTCCGTGCAGCGGATTCGCGTAACAGTGCGAACGCATGCGCGCCGAGCCCCGTTTCTGGGCGGGGAGCACGGCTCGGGCCATGTGGTCCTCCGCCATGTCCAACAGCACGAGCACGCCGGCGATGTCCTCCATCGCCCCCTCGTCGGGAAGACCGTCGAAGACGTTGCGTGCCGCCGCGTGCGCGTCCAGAGCCCGGCCCAGCGCCTCGGTCGCACCGGAGTCGTCGGGCCGGGTCCGGGCCGAACCCACGCGTTCGCCCAGCTCCACGAGTTCGCGTTCCGCCTTGCGCACCAGCTCGCCCCGACGGGCCAGTTCGGCGTTGTCGAAGGCGGCGTGTTGGGGCACGGTGGGCACGGCGCGGGGCCTGCGCCACCGGTACACCCCGAACCCGAGCCCGACCAGGGCGAGTACGGCCACGATCCAGGGCAGGATCGTGACCAACGTGTACCCCCACGGACCAAGGGAGTAGATCCAGTCGGACGGTCCCCTCTCCTGGGACTCCACGGCCTCGTCATAGATCGCCTTGGGGTCGTCGGAAAGCGCGATCTCCACCGCCCGTTCCATCTTGTCCACGGCCGGGGAGTCGTACTCGAATTCGTAGGAGACGGTGAGAGCGGAGTAGAAGGCCCGCGAACCGGACTCGTCGTTTCCCGCGCCGAGGTCGTGCCCCGAGATGCTCCTGCCGTCCATCACCAGGTAGTGCGCCTCGCCGCCGATCCGGTCGTGCACCGCCGCGACCATCTGGTCGGCCTGACCGGACCAGTCACCGCCCTCGATCAACGGCACGGCCAGCACCCGGAGCGGCACATCGGAACCTTCGATCTGTTCCTCCAGCGCGCCCGCCCGTTCCTCGGGCAGGGCGGAGGAGAAGGAGGGATCGACGTGGATCGGGGACTCCTCCAGTTCGGCAACGATCCGTTCGGTCGGGCTCACCGTCTCCGTCTCGGTGTCGGCCGTGGCGGTCCCGGGGATGGCGGCCGCGAAGAACACGGCCGAGAGCGCGGCGGCGACCGCGACCGGACGAGTCCTCACCGTTCGGTGGTCAGTGGACATCGGACTCCTTCAGCAGGTCTTCCATGTTGAGCCGGTACTTGGTCCCGTAACCACCGCGGTTCCACTCCCGGTCCGGTTCCAGGTAGCAGACGCGGTCGCCGCCCGGTCCGGCGACCCGGAGGGTGCGGACGCGCCGCTGGGCTTCCGTCAGGGCCGAACAGGACCGACAGAGGGGCTGTGGCAGCACCACGTGCCGCTTCCCTTGCTTTCCGCGTACGGCCCCTTGCCGGATGGAGATCCCGTGCAGGGGGTTGACCGCGCACACGGGTTCGTCGGCCCGTGCCGCGACCTCCGGGTCCGGGTCGAGGCGAAGGACGGCCCGGTCGGCCAGCACGGTGACCCCGACGAGGTCGAGTTCGTCCGGGTGTGCGGCCAGGACCGTCAGGGCCATGTCGGACTCCCGTAGGGCCTTGCTCCGTCCGGGGTGGTCGGCCGGGGCCGCCTGAAGCGCCTTGGCCATGCGGCGGACCGCGCGGTCCGCGCGCGGGCGCAGGGCTCGGCCGGGCACCGCCCTCATGCGGCCCGCGAGCCCGCTCGCGCCCCACCCCACGGCGAGGATCACCCCGGCGACGATCGGTCCGGTCGGGAACAGCGACTTGAAGAAGTCACCGGAGAAGAACTCGGACAGGCGCGAGGGTTCCGGGGCCGGGTTCGCCCGGTACTCCACCGAGTAGGGCACCTCCGAGGCCTGGCCAGGCGCCGGCACCACCTCCTCCACCACCACGTCCAACAGGCCGTCCAGGGCCTCGGCGGCGGTGGGGCCGTCGAGGTAACCGGTGACCCCCTCCAGGTGCGCCCAGTCGCGCTCGCCGTCCGCGTAGTCCACGCCGAAGCGGGCCGTTTCCACCCGGGTCGAGACCCCGGTCTCACCGAACACGACCACGTAGAACCCGTCCTCGTCCATGACGTGGTGCAGGGCGTGGACGAAGATCTCCCCGTCGCCGCCCGACTCGTCGTGCGGGTTCATCGGCATCACCGCGACGTGGACGGGAACGTTCTCGGGGAGTCCTCGCTCGACGATCCGATCCAGTCCCTCGGTGTCCACCTCCGCCTGCGGGTCCACGTAGAGGGGGTCCTCGCGCAGCGCCTCGGCGACACGTTCCAGACGAACGGTGTCCACCACGTAGGGTGCCGTCTCCGGCGGCACGGGGGCCACCTTCTCCACGTCCTTGGGCAGGGTCCCCCGGTCGAGGTGGACCAGGGACGCGGCCACGACCACGACGCCGGTGGCGGTGGCCAGGGCCATGCCCACCATCAGGGCCCGGTCACCACCGGGCCTACCTGGATGGCCCGCCTCGGCGGCCCGTCGACGACGGCCCGAGCGCACGATCCCGAACGCCAGGACCAGGGTGAGGGTCGCCCCCACCGTGAGGGCGGTGGCCTCACCGAGTCGTTTCGGCCCGTCGTGGGTCTCCATACGCAGCGGGCGCAGGTGCGACTCCGCCCACCAATAGAGCGGCCCGAGTCGCTGCCAGGGCGAACTCCACCTTTCCTCGAACCTCTCATCGAGGTCGGGGGCGACCAGGGTCCGCGCGAAGAGTTCGGCACTGGCGTCGATGGGCAGGTAGGTGACGAGGTGGTCCTCTCCCAGGAGCACCCTGTTGGCCCTCTCCACGGGCAGACCCACCTCCCTGGACACCGCGGTCACCTCGGCCGACCCGGGTCGCAGGTAGACGTACAGGCCGGGTCGACCGACCCGGTCCTGTACAGCGGCCAGGAAGTCCATGGGCATGGTGGAGTGTCCGGGCAGGGCTCCGGCCACGACGTAGTACGGAACCCCCAGCGGGGCGAAAGCCTCGTGCAGGTCCGTCTCCAACTCGTCCAGGTCGTAGAGACCGGCGATCGAGTCGTCGACGATGACGGCCTCGCCCTCGGGTTCCTCGGTCAGCAGTCCCGCGTAGTACTCGGCGGGCCCTACGCGGTCCTCGAGGGATCCTTCGGAATCGGCTCGGGCCGAGGAGGCCCCCAGCAGCACGAGGATCGCCAGCAGTGGTGCCGAGAAGTACCACGACGCGCGACGGGACGCGCTGGGGCGGTGGGGATACATCCGGTCATCCTGTCTCGGCTCGCCGCCGGGGTATTCGGGACGTGGGGAATGCGGGGCACCGGGGGCAAGGGGCGATCAGGGTCGCGCCGTGAGTGGAACCGGCACGAAGTGAGCATATCCGGACGTCGTCGACCTGCCGAAACGCGGATGTCCCTTTCCGGAGGAATCCACCCCTTGGATCCCTCCGACCGAAAGGAGCCGGCCGAAGGCACGAAAAGGGCCGCCACCGTCGTGTGGACGGTGGCGGCCCGGTGAACCGCGCGTCGTGCCTGTGGGCACGGAGCGGAGCTCGGTGGGACTACTTCGCGATCAGCTGGCGCAGCACGAACTGCAGGATGCCGCCGTTGCGGTAGTAGTCGGCCTCACCCGGGGTGTCGATCCGCACCACGGCGTCGAACTCGACGCCGGTTTCGGTGGTGACCTTCACCGTGGCGGGGACACGGCCCTCGTTGAGCTCGGTCACGCCGGTGATGGAGAAGGTCTCCTCGCCGGTCAGACCGAGGGAGGTGGTGGACTCGCCCTCCGGGAACTGCAGCGGGAGGACTCCCATGCCGATCAGGTTGGAACGGTGGATGCGCTCGTAGGACTCGGTGATGACCGCGCGCACGCCCAGCAGGCTGGTGCCCTTGGCCGCCCAGTCACGCGAGGAACCGGAGCCGTACTCCTTGCCGCCCAGGACGACCAGCGGGGTGCCCTGCTTCGCGTAGTTCTGCGCGGCGTCGTAGATGAACGACACCGGGCCGTCCGGCCGGGTGAAGTCACGGGTGTAGCCGCCCTCGGTGCCCGGCGCGATCTGGTTGCGCAGGCGGATGTTGGCGAACGTACCGCGGATCATCACCTCGTGGTTGCCGCGACGCGAACCGTAGGAGTTGAAGTCGCGACGCTCCACACCGTTGGCCTTGAGGTACTCGGCCGCCGGGGTGCCCGGCTTGATGGCGCCGGCCGGCGAGATGTGGTCGGTGGTGACCGAGTCGCCCAGCTTGGCCAGGACCCGCGCACCGGAGATGTCGCTGACCGGCTCGGGGTTCTCGCCCATACCGTCGAAGTACGGAGGCTTCCGAACGTAGGTCGAGTCGCCCTCCCACTCGAAGATGTTGCCGGTCGGGGTGGGCAGCGCGCGCCAGCGGTCGTCACCGGCGAACACGTCCGCGTACGCCGACTCGTACATGTCGGAGGCGATCGCGGAGTCCATGACCTCCTGGATCTCCTCGGCGGTCGGCCAGATGTCGGCCAGGTAGACCGGCTCGCCGTTCTTGTCCGTGCCCAGGGACTCGGTGGTGATGTCGATGTCCATCGACCCGGCCAGCGCGTAGGCGACCACCAGCGGCGGCGAGGCCAGGTAGTTCATCTTCACGTCCGGGTTGATCCGGCCCTCGAAGTTACGGTTGCCGGACAGGACCGCGGAGACCGCGAGGTCGTTGTCCTGGACCGCCTTGGAGATCTCCTCGGGCAGCGGACCCGAGTTGCCGATGCAGGTGGTGCAGCCGTAGCCGACCAGGTTGAAGCCCAGCTTGTCCAGGTACGGGGTCAGGCCGGAGCGCTCGTAGTAGTCGGTGACGACCTTGGAGCCCGGAGCCATGGAGGTCTTGACCCACGGCTTGCGGGACAGGCCCTTCTCCACCGCCTTCTTGGCCAGCAGGGCGGCGCCGAGCATGACCGAGGGGTTGGAGGTGTTGGTGCAGGAGGTGATCGCCGCGATCACGACGGCGCCGTGGTCGACCTCGGTCTTGGTGCCGTCGGCCAGGGTGACCTGGATCGGGCGGTGCGGACGGTCACCGTTGGCGACCTGGGCCGGGGAGTCGGAGGCCGGGAAGGACTCCTCACCCGCCTGGTCGGACTCGTCGGAGACGTAGTCGCTGATGTCGTGGCGCCAGGTCCGCTTGGCGGCGGACAGCGCGATGCGGTCCTGCGGACGCTTGGGGCCGGCGATGGAGGGGACGACCTCGGCGAGGTCGAGCTCCAGGTACTCGGAGAACTCCGGCTCCTGGGCCGGGTCGTGCCAGAAGCCGTTGGCCTTGGCGTAGGACTCGGTCAGGGCGACCTGGTCCTCGGAGCGGCCGGTCAGGCGCATGTAACGGATGGTCTCGTCGTCGATCGGGAAGATCGCGGCGGTGGAACCGAACTCCGGGCTCATGTTGCCGATGGTGGCGCGGTTGGCCAGCGGCACGGACGCGACGCCCTCGCCGTAGAACTCGACGAACTTGCCGACCACACCGTGCTCACGGAGCTTCTCGGTGATGGTGAGCACCAGGTCGGTCGCGGTGGTGCCGGGCTGGAGCTCGCCGTTCAGCTTGAAGCCGACCACGCGCGGGATGAGCATGGAGATCGGCTGACCGAGCATGGCGGCCTCGGCCTCGATGCCACCGACGCCCCAGCCCAGGATGCCCAGGCCGTTCTGCATGGTGGTGTGCGAGTCGGTGCCGACACAGGTGTCGGGGTAGGCCTGGCCCCCACGGGACATGGTCACGCGCGCCAGGTGCTCGATGTTGGCCTGGTGCACGATGCCGGTGCCGGGCGGGACGACCTTGAACTCGTCGAAGGCGGTCTGGCCCCAGCGCAGGAACTTGTAACGCTCGTAGTTGCGCTCGTACTCGATCTCGACGTTGCGCTCGAAGGCGTCGGGACGACCGAAGAGGTCGACCACGACGGAGTGGTCGATCACCAGCTCGGCGGGGGCGAGCGGGTTGATCTTGTCCGGGTCGCCGCCCAGGTCGCGGACGGCCTCGCGCATGGTGGCGAGGTCGACGACACAGGGGACGCCGGTGAAGTCCTGCATGATCACCCGCGCGGGGGTGAACTGGATCTCCTGGTCGGGCTGCGCCTTGGGGTCCCAGTTACCCAGGGCCCTGATGTGCTCGGCGGTGACGTTCTTGCCGTCCTCGGTGCGCAGGAGGTTCTCCAGCAACACCTTCAGGCTGTAGGGAAGTCGGCCGGCACCTTCGACGGTGTCCAGCCGGAAGATCTCGTACGACTCGTCGCCGACGCGCAACGTGTCACGGGCACCGAAGCTGTTCGCGGACACGGTGTATGCCTCCTGATCTCGCCACTTTGTCCCCAGCATCCTGCCCCATGGGAAGGACGCGGGACCTACTGAGGCCGCCCTGACCGAATTCCCGGAGAGCGGTGGACACAGTCCGGTGCCCCGCCACCCCTGGAATTCCTCAGGGCCGCTTTGACCTGTGACGACGCCACATCGTCACCGGCGGTGCGGCCCCTCGGCCGCGGACGCCCCCTCGTTCGGAGCGCGACGTCGAAAAGCGGTCGACCTCACACGCCCGAACCGGGAGCGGGTCGGGGGGAGCCCCGCTATATCTTGATGTCAAGGTATCTAACTTGTATCTCGATATCAAGTTATCGGGTGCTCCCCCCGGCCCTCCCGGGCGCCCCCGACGAACGAACGCCTAATCCAGCCGCGGCGCCACCGCCGAGGCCACCAACTCCAGGTGGTCCAGGTCGGTCATGTCCAGGACCTGCAGATAGATCCTTTCGGCACCCACGGCACCGAACCGACCGATCTTGTCCACCACCTCCTCCGGGGTGCCGGCCAGACCGTTACGACGCAGCTCGTCGGGCTCGCGCCCGATGACGGCGGCCCGCTCGACCACCTCCGCGTCGTCACGCCCCACGCACAGCACCTGGGCCGCCGAATAGACCATGGGCGCACCGCGCCCGGAGGCCCGGACCGCCTCGGTCGTGCGGTCGAAGGCCGCCTCGGTCTCCTCCAACGAGGCGAACGGGACGTTGTACTCGTCGGCGAACTTGGCCGCCAGACGCGGGGTCCGCTTGAGCCCGGTGCCACCGATGACCACCGGTGGACGCGGACCCTGCTGCGGTTTGGGCAGCGCCGGCCCCTCCGCCAAACGGTAGTGCCTGCCCTCGTACCGGAAGGTCTCCCCCACCGGGGTCGTCCACAACCCCGTGATGATGTCCAACTGTTCCTCGTAGCGGTCGAAGCGCTCACGGGCCGCCGCGGGAAAGGGGATGCCATAGGCGGCGTGCTCCTGCTCGAACCACCCCGCACCGAAGCCGAACTCGATCCGACCACCGCTCATGCGGTCGACCTGGGCGACGGAGATGGCGAGGGGGCCGGGGTGTCGGAAGGTCGCCGCGGTCATGAGGGTGCCAAGGCGGATACGGGAGGTGTCGCGGGCCAGACCGGCCAGGGTGATCCAGGCGTCGGTCGGGCCGGGGAGCCCGTTCACGTGGTCGCCCATGTGGAGATAGTGATCGGACCGGAACAGTGCGTCGAACCCCAGGTCCTCGGCGGCCCTGGCGACGGCGAGCTGGTCCTCGTAGGTGGCCCCCTGTTGGGGCTCAAGGAAGATCCTCAGACGCATACGCCCCAGTTTCTCCCACCCCCGCCACCGATACCGCACCCGCCGCGCGGGTACCGTCGAAAAGACGTGGTCAGGCCACCGGGATCCACCGGAACCGGATCCATCAGAACCGTTCCCTCTCCCCATCGCGATAGCCCTTGACGTGAAGTTCCTCCGCCGTGCCCGACAGCGCGCCCCCGAATACGGACCCGACAGCCCCGACCCGGTGCTGTTGTCCGCCGTGGCCGCAGGGGAGACCGACGCCCTGGAGATCCTGCACCGAAGACACGCCCCGTGGCTGCGTCTTCGTCTGCGCTACCGCTGTTCGGACACCGACCAGCTCGACGCCGCACTCCAGGAGACCTTCCTGGCCGTGTGGCGCAACGCCGGTTCCTTCCGCCCACGCCCCGGCGACACCGACGCCGGAGCGTGGCTGTGGACCATCGCGATCCGGCAGCTCATCTCGCAGCTGCGCAAACGCGCCAACCGCTGGATCGCCGAGACCGAACCCGAACCGTACGAGACCATCGGCGACGCCTCCGCCGAGGACACCGTGCTCCTCAACATCGAGCACGGCCCTTTGGGCGCCGCCCTGCACGAACTCTCCCCCGAGCTGCGTTCGGCCATCCAGGCCACCGTGCTCGACGGCCTCACCGTCCGCGAGGCCGCGGAGATCCTCCGCATACCCGAGGGAACCGTCAAGACACGGGTCATGCGCGCCAAGGCGCGGCTACGGGAGGCACTGACCACATGAGCTGGCACTTGTCCCACGACCAACTCCACCGCTACGCGACCCACACCGCCGACGACGTCACCGCCATGTCGGTGGAGGCACACCTGACGTACTGCGCCCGCTGCCGCGACCGACTGCCCACCGACGAGACCTGGTTGGAACGCAGCTGGGCGAACCTGCGCGACGTCGTGGACCGGCCTCGCCCGTCCCCTCTCGAACGCCTGCTGGGCGCGCTGGGGCTGCGCGAGGGCACCGCCAAACTGCTGGCGGCCACACCGACCCTGTACCGGGCCTGGCTGGTGGCCACGGTGATCGTGCTGGCCGCCACTTTGGTCCTGGCCCACGAGATCCCGCGCGGCACCATGCTGTTCTCCTTCACCGTTCCGGTGGTCCCGCTGGTCGGTGTCGCCCTCGCCTACGGCCACGGGGTGGACCCCGCGCACAGCCTGGCCTCGGTCACTCCCTGGGCCGGCCCCCGCCTGCTGCTCCTGCGCACCTGCGCGGTGCTGGTACCGGCGTTGACCCTGTGCACGGTGGCGTCCTTGCTGATGCCCACGGTCGCCACCGCGTACGAGGCGGTGTTCTGGTTGCTGCCCGCCCTGGCCATGGTCGCCGCCTGTCTGGCTCTGGGCCGCTGGCTGCACCTGAGCATGGCCGGCGCGGTCGTCGGCGGAGGCTGGCTACTGCTCATGGCCATGTTCGCGATCCTGGAGGGCACCGACCCGTTCCAGCTGTTCTCGCCCCTGGCGCAGGCCGGTTGGGCGACCGCCCTGGCCCTGCTCGCCGCCGTCGTCGCGCTACGGATGAGGACCGCATGACCACGACGGCCGTTCCGACCGGCCTCGCCGACGGGGTCCGCGCCCGTGGCCTGGTCCGCACCTACGGCACCCGAAGGGCCCTGGACGGGGTCGATCTCGACCTTGGCCCCGGGGTGACCGGACTGCTCGGCCGCAACGGCGCGGGCAAGACCACCCTCTTACGCTGCCTGGCCACCGACCTGGAGGCCACCCTCGGGGAACTGAGCGTCCTGGGGCTGGACCCGGAACGTTCGGGCGAACGCACCGAGATCCGCCGACGGCTCGGCTACCTGCCGCAGAACCCGTCGTTCTACCCGCACTTCACCGCTTTCGGGCTGCTCGACTACATGGCGGTCCTGAAGGAGCAGGGCGGGCGCCGAGACCGCCACGAGGAGGTCCGGCGCGCGCTGCGCAGGGTGGACCTGTACGACCGCAGGCACACCCGGATCCGGCGGCTGTCCGGCGGAATGCGGCAGCGGTTGGGGCTGGCCGCCGCCCTGCTCGGCGACCCCCGACTGCTCCTGCTCGACGAACCCACCATCGGGCTCGACCCCGAACAGCGCATCCGCTTCCGCGACCTGGTCTCCGAGCTCGCGGTCCACAGCACGGTGCTGCTGTCCACCCACCAGATCGAGGACGTTGCGGCGCTGTGCCGTCGGGTGCTGGTCCTGGACCAGGGGCGGGTGATCTTCGACGGG